>NZ_JBSFLB010000040.1:0-71008 GCF_053598835.1 Streptomyces sp. NPDC001070 | reverse complement strand
GGGGCAGATCTTCGTCAAGGGCGAGGTCATCAAGACCGTGCCGGAGTCGAAGATCGTGGAGACCCTCATCGAGGAGGCCATGAAGCTCGCCGAGCAGATGGAGGCCGACGGAGTCATGTCCGGCGAGCCCTCGGTCTCGGTCAGCTGACCGACGCCCTGCCCGGTCCCGGCCCCGTCCCGGACCCCTCGGGGTCCGGGATGCGGGCGGGCACGGGCGGAACCGGCGTCGGCGAGGTAAGGTTCGGGGACTTCCCCCGACCGCTGCGGCCCGTACGGTGAGGCGCCCACGTGTTGACGACCACGACGACCAAGGTCATGGAGCCCGGCGAACTGGACGCCGCGCTCGCGGTGCTCGACCGCGATCCGGTGGCCAACGCGTTCGTCGCGTCGCGGGTCGCCGTCGCCGGCCTCGACCCCTGGCGGCTCGGCGGCGAGATGTGGGGCTGGTACGCCGGAGGGCGCCTCGAAGCCCTCTGCTACGCCGGCGCCAACCTCGTCCCGGTCTGCGCCGGCCCCGAGGCCGTACGCGCCTTCGCCGAGCGGGCGCTGCGCTCCGGACGCCGCTGCTCCTCCATCGTCGGCCCCGCCGCGCCGACCTCCGCGCTCTGGTCGCTGCTCGAACCCAGCTGGGGCCCGGCCCGCGAGATCCGCGCCCAGCAGCCGCTCATGGTCACCCGCGCACTGCCCGCGCAGGTCGACCCCGACCCGTACGTCCGCCGGGTGCGGCGCGACGAGATGGACGTGATCATGCCCGCGTGCGTGGCCATGTTCACCGAGGAGGTCGGCGTCTCCCCGCTCGCCGGCGACGGCGGCCTGCTCTACCAGGCACGGGTCGCCGAACTCGTCGGTTCCGGCCGCGCCTTCGCCCGCATCGAGGACGGCAAGGTCGTCTTCAAGGCGGAGATCGGCGCCGTCACCCGGCACGCCTGCCAGATCCAAGGCGTCTGGGTCGCCCCCGAGTACCGCGGCCGCCGGCTCTCCGAGACCGGCATGGCCGCCGTCCTGCACTACGCGCTGCGCGACGTGGCCCCCGTGGCCAGCCTCTACGTCAACGACTTCAACACGCCCGCGCGGGCCGCGTACCGCCGCGTCGGCTTCACCGAGGTCGGCGCCTTCATGAGCGTCCTGTTCTAGTAGTGTCGCCGCCCATGGATGACGTGGCGGTCGAGCCGATCGACCTGGCGGCGCGGGTGGACGAGGCACTGGCCGTCCAGGCGGTCGCCTTCGGGCTGGGCGCGGAGGAGGTCGCCATCCGCCGCCAGATCGTGCTGCGCCACCTGTGCTTCCCCGGCGTCCGCGCCCTGGGCGCGCTCACCCCCGACGGACGGCTCGCCGGCTTCGTGTACGGCATGCCCAACAGCCGGACCCACTGGTGGTCCACGGTGGTCGAGCCGTATCTGCGCCGCACCGGCACCGACGCATGGCTCGACGACTCCTTCACCATCACCGAGCTGCACGTCCACCCCGACTTCCAGGGCCGCGGCATCGGCCGCGCCCTCATCACGACCATCACCGACGCCGCCGACGAACCCCGCAGCATCCTGTCCGCCATCGACACCGAGAGCCGGGCCCGGCGGCTCTACCGCGCCCTCGGCTACACCGACCTGGCCCGGCCCGTGCACTTCCCCAGCGCCGCCAGCCCCTACGCCGTCATGGGCGCCCACCTGCCGCTGCGGCGATAACGGGTTTCCGGCGGCACGCCACGGCTCGCTATCCTCGCGGGAACGGTACGAAACCCCCTGGAGAGCCTCATGGTCCTGCGCATGTCCCGGCTGATGCTCAAGACGCTGCGCGACGACCCGGCCGACGCCGAGACCGCGAGCCACAAGCTCCTGGTCCGGGCCGGATACGTCCGCCGCTCATCGGCGGGGGTGTGGACCTGGCTGCCGCTCGGCAAGCGCGTGCTGGAGAACGTCTCACGCGTCGTCCGCGAGGAGATGGACGCCATCGGCGGCCAGGAAGTCCTGCTGCCCGCGCTGCTCCCCCGGGAGAACTACGAGGTCACCGGGCGCGCCGACGAGTACGGCGACCTGCTCTTCCAGCTGCGCGACCGCAAGGGCGCGGACTACGTCCTCGGACCCACGCACGAGGAGATCTTCACCCAGGTGGTGAAGGACCAGTGCACGTCCTACAAGGACCTGCCGGTGATCCTCTACCAGATCCAGACCAAGTACCGCGACGAGGCCCGGCCCCGCTCCGGCGTGCTGCGCGGCCGCGAGTTCCAGATGAAGGACTCGTACTCCTTCGACACCACCGACGAGGGCCTGGCCGAGGCCTACCGGCTGCACCGCGAGGCCTACATCAAGGTCTTCTCGCGGCTCGGCTTCGACTTCCGCATCGTCTCGGCCGTCTCCGGCGCCATGGGCGGCTCGGCCTCCGAGGAGTTCCTCGCCCCCGCCGCGGCGGGCGAGGACACCTTCGTGGACTGCCCCGCGTGCGACTACGCGGCCAACACCGAGGCCGTCACCACGGTGGTGCCCCCCGTCGAGGGCGGTGACCACCCCCCGCTGGAGGAGGTCGACACCCCTGACACGCCGACCATCGAGACGCTCGCGGCCCACCTCGGCGTGCCGGCCTCGGCGACCCTGAAGAACCTCCTGGTCAAGGTCGACGGCGAGATCGTCGCGGTCGGTGTCCCCGGCGACCGCGAGGTCGACCTCGGCAAGCTCGCCGAGCACCTCGCCCCCGCCGAGGTCGAACTCGTCACCGCCGAGGACTTCACCGGCCGTCCCGACCTCGTCCGCGGCTACGTCGGCCCGCAGGGCCTGAGCGGCGTCCGCTACATCGCCGACCCGCGCGTCGCCCCCGGCACGGCCTGGGTCACCGGCGCCAACAAGCCCGACACGCACGCCCGCAACGTCGTGTGCGGCCGCGATTTCGAGGTCGACGAGTACCTCGACGTCGTCACCGTCCAGCCCGGCGACCCCTGCCCGCGCTGCGGCGCCGGCCTCAAGCTGGACCGGGCCATCGAGATCGGCCACATCTTCCAGCTCGGCCGCAAGTACGCCGACGCCTTCGAGCTCGACGTCCTCGGCCAGAACGGGAAGCCGGTCCGGGTCACCATGGGCTCCTACGGCATCGGCGTCTCGCGCGCCGTCGCCGCCCTCGCGGAGCAGACCGCCGACGACAAGGGACTGTGCTGGCCGCGCGAGGTCGCCCCGGCGGACGTCCACGTCGTCGCGGCGGGCAAGGCCCTCCAGACCGAGCTGGCGCTCGAGGTCGCGGAGAAGCTGCACGCGGCCGGGGTCAGGGTCATCGTCGACGACCGCGCGGGCGTCTCCCCGGGCGTCAAGTTCACGGACGCGGAGCTGCTCGGGGTGCCGACGATTCTTGTGGTGGGACGCGGGGCCGGGGACGGGGTCGTCGAGCTCAAGGACCGGCGGACCGGGGAGCGGGAGGAGCTGGCGGTGGCGGACGCGGTTTCCCGCCTCGCGGGGTAGCGGTCCCCGCGGTCCGGGGTGCCCAGCCCCTTGCGGACCGTGGTCGTGTGCGGCGCCGTTGTTGTTTCTGTTGGGGTGGGGGTGTTCCGGCGCGGTCGGTTACCGCCTCGCTGCGTCCGTGTGGGGTCGGTGCCGCGCCGGGGGGACCCCCACAGCGCTCGCGGTCTACCCCTACGTCGTTCGGCGCCGGGTTCGCCGCTCGTGTCCCCCAGCCACTGCTGGGAGGTCCCCCACGGGCGGACCCCGCCACACCCCCTCCTGCCGTGGGCGCGACCGACCGCCGGTGGGGGGGCCAGGCACTTGCGGCAACCCCGAACCGCCTTCTCACCCCACCCACCGGCGATCAGTCGCCCAAACCTCGTAAGGAGGTGTGGCGGGGTGCCCCCACGGGCGACGAGCGGTGGCCGCGGTGGCGAATGACGTGGGGCAGCGCCGCGAGCGCCGAGGTGGGGGCACCCCCGGCCGAAGGCTGGGGGAGCACCCCGGCGCGGCACCGACCCCGAGCGGACAGTGCGCGGGATCGCACTGACCGCGCCGGGCAACCCCCACCCCCCACCGAGCCACACAACGGCGCCGCACGTACGCAACGGGCAGGCCACGCCTACAGCCAGCTGGCGAACTCCAGAAGCAGCTCCCCGGCCTCGCGGTCGCCGACCGAGAACGCCCACACGCCCGCCTCCACGGCCCGGAACAGGGCCCAGCCCCGGACGCGGTCCCGGTCGACCTCGAGGGAGTCGGAGAGCTTGGCGACGCGGCGCCGGGCCGCGGACTGCGGCCCCGGCGTCGCGACCAGCGTCTCGAGGCGGTCGCGGACGAGCCACGCCAAGTCGTACGCGGGCTCGCCCGCGACCGGCTTGGGGTCGATGGCCAGCCACGGCACGCGGTCCGAGGCGAGCACGTTCCCGTGGTGGTAGTCGCCGTGCAGCAGCACCGCCTCGCCCGGGGCGGCCGCGCACAGTTGGTCGCGGACGGTGAGGGCCTCGTCGACCAGGGCCCGGGCCTCCTCCGGGACGTACGGCCGCTCGCGCCGCTCCCGCAGCAGCGCCGCCAGGCGCGCCGTGTGCTCGGCGACCGGCACGAACGGGTGCCCGTCCCCCGGGGGGACCCACAGCCGCTGGAGCGTGGCGCAGGCCTCGAGCATCGCCTTGGGCTCGGGCAGCGAGCGCAGCGACACGTCGCTGTGCAGGCGCTCCAGCAGGAGCGCCCCCGCGTCGGGGTCGGCCCGCAGCAGGCGGACCGCGCCGCGGCCGTCCCAGCGGGTGAGCGCGGCGTGCTCGTGCCGGGTCTCGTCCGTGACGAGGCCGACCTTGAGGGTCGCCGGGGTGTCGTCGGCCTGCCGGACGAGGACGATCATGCTGATCTGGCCACCGGGGGAGAGCACCCGCTCAGGCCGCAACTCCCAGCGCCGGAGGTGGTCCGCGACGAGCTCGGGGAGGGTGGCGAGCCAGGCGCGGCCCGGGTCGCCCTCCCAGGCGCTGACCGTGCGGACCAGCCGTTCGGGCGGTTCCAGGTGCTGTGGTGCCGAGGCCATGCTTGAGTTCGTCCCTCCTGGTGCTAAACCTTCTCCGCGGCCGTCCGCGCGCGTTCGGCCAGCCCCGGGAAGGCTACGCTCCCGCCGCGCCAGCGCACGGCACGGACCGCCGCCTCGCGGAGCGCGTCGGCGGCCTCCCGGCGCAGATCGGCGTCGGCGGAACGCACGAGGTCCGCGTAGACCCCGGCGACCCGGTCCTCCAGTTCCGCGGCGAGGCGTACCGCCGCGGCGCGGTCCGCGACGGTGAACGGCACGGCGTACGCGGGCTCGGCGGCGACGGGTTGGCCGCCGAGGTCGCTGACGGTGCGGCGCAGGGAGTCGCGGCGGGCGCGGTGGGCGTCGTACGCCTGCTGGGCCTGCTCGGCCAGGTCGGCGCCGACGCGGGCGCCGACGATCCCGTAGCCGTACACGGCGGCGTGCTCGGCGGAGAGTGCGGCCTGGACGGCCTTGAGCAGCGCTTGTTGTGCCATGGGTCGGGTCAGTGCTCCTTGAGCAGCAGGACGTGCCCGGCGCCGCAGGCGGCCACCGAGGCGAGCAGGCGGGCGAGTTCGGGCGGTGCGCCGATGAGCGCGGCGGCCCGCGCGTCGGCCAGCGTGCGCTCGGCGGCCGCGAGCGCGGACAGCGCGGCCCCGGGTCGCGCGGGAACCGACGGCCCGGACGACGCCGAGGGCGAGGGCGATCCCGAGGGCGACGGTGATGCCGTGAGCGAGGGCGCGGCGGACGGTGTCGCCGCCGCGCGGCCACCGAACGCCTGGGCGTGGCGGGCCACTTCGGCCCGCAGCGGCCGCAGCCGCTTCGCCAGGTCCGGGTGCGCCGCGATGGTGGCGTCGTAACGCGCCAGCAGTCCGGCACTGTCCCGGGCGGCCCGCTCGCGCAGCGCCTCGCCCGGCGCGGCGGACGGCGAGGCCTTCGACGCCCCCGCTGGGCGCGTCGCGTCCGAGCAGCCGCCGAGCAGTCCGGCCGCGGCCGGCAGGACGAGAGCGGCGCGGACCGCGCGCCGGCGGGGAATGTTGCTGAGCGGCACAGTGCCCCTTCCCGTGATCACCTCACGTGAGGGTACCGGCGTGGCGCCCGGGGTCCGCGACGGCGCCCTCCGCTGCGCCGAATCGTCGTTCCGGGGCCTGAACCGATAGGCTTTGGCCCGACACGCGACCTTCCACCACAACAGCACACGCGGCCGAGGAGTCACCCGGATGAGCACCACCCAGAGCGATAGGCTGCGCGGGCTGCTTGAGCCGCTCGTCGTGAAGACGGGGCTGGAACTGGAAGAGGTCAAGGTGACCGCCGCCGGCAACCGGCGGCAGCTCCAGGTGATCGTGGACTCCGACGAGGGTGCCCCGCTGGACACGCTCGCCGAGCTGAGCCGGGAGATCTCCCAGGCCCTCGACGACGCGGACGCCATGGGCGGATCGCCGTACATGCTGGAAGTGTCCTCGCCGGGCGTGGACCGCCCGCTCACCGAGCCGCGCCACTTCCGGCGCAACGAGGGCCGCCTGGTCAAGCTGACGAAGGCCGACGGGGACCAACTGGTCGCGCGGATCCTCGCGGTCGACGAGGAAGGGCTCGACCTGGAGGTCCCCGGTGTCAAGGGACGCAAGCCCAAACCCGCCCGTGTCGCCTTCGGCGAGATCGCCAAGGCGCGGGTGGAGATCGAATTCAGTCGCAAGGACCCGGCCGGTGCCGATACTGACGGCGACGAGAGCACTGAGGAGGCGTAGCCGTGGACATCGACATGAGTGCCCTGCGGGGTCTGGTCCGGGAGAAGGAGATCTCCTTCGACCTGCTGGTCGAGGCGATCGAGTCGGCGCTCCTCATCGCGTACCACCGCGAGCCGGGCAGCCGGCGCAACGCGCGCGTGCAACTGGACCGTACGAACGGTCACGTCACGGTGTGGGCGAAGGAGGACCCGTCGGAGACCCCCGAGGGCGCCGAGCCCCGGGAGTTCGACGACACGCCCAGCGGCTTCGGCCGGATCGCGGCGACCACGGCCAAGCAGGTCATCCTGCAGCGGCTGCGCGACGCCGAGGAGGAGATCACCTTCGGCGAGTACGCGGGGCGTGAGGGCGACATCGTCACCGGTGTGGTCCAGCAGGGCAAGGACCCCAAGAACGTCCTGGTCGACATCGGCAAGCTCGAGGCGATCCTGCCCGTGCAGGAGCAGGTGCCCGGTGAGGACTACAAGCACGGCACCCGGCTGCGCTCGTACGTCGTCCGGGTGGCCAAGGGCGTGCGCGGCCCGTCCGTGACGCTCTCGCGTACCCACCCCAACCTGGTGAAGAAGCTCTTCGCGCTGGAGGTCCCGGAGATCGCGGACGGTTCCGTGGAGATCTCGGCGATCGCCCGCGAGGCCGGGCACCGCACGAAGATCGCGGTCCGCTCGGGCCGTTCCGGGCTCAACGCCAAGGGCGCCTGCATCGGCCCGATGGGTGCCCGGGTGCGGGCCGTGATGGCCGAGCTGAACGGCGAGAAGATCGACATCGTCGACTGGTCGGACGACCCGGCGGAGATGGTCGCCAACGCGCTGTCACCCGCTCGGGTGAGCAAGGTGGAGATCGTCGACATGAGCGCCCGCTCCGCGCGGGTGACCGTGCCGGACTACCAGCTGTCGCTGGCGATCGGCAAGGAAGGGCAGAACGCCCGGCTGGCGGCACGGCTCACCGGCTGGCGGATCGACATCCGCCCCGACACCGAGCAGGCCGACCAATAGCACCGGGTGGTGACCGAAGAACAACCGTGCGTCGAATAACCCGGAGGGGTGAGGTCGGCGCGGGGAGGTAGACTTAAGGATGTCTGGCCGGACGCATGCCCCAGCACGCCCGGAGCGCACGTGCATCGGGTGCAGGGTGCGAGCGGCCAAGCGCGATCTGCTGCGTGTGGCGGTGGTCGGGGAGTCCTGTCTTCCCGATCTTCGCGGTACGCTGCCCGGTCGGGGTGCGTATGTGCACCCCGACACCGTCTGTCTCGACCTGGCGGTCCGCCGCCGGGCGTTCCCGCGGGCCTTCCGGGCCCAGGGAGCGTTGGACACCGCGGATCTTCGCGGGTACGTCGAGCAGGCACACCGTGAGTAGGCAGGAAGAGCGCACGGGCGACCGTGCGGTCAGTACCCCGCGAGTTGGAAGTAGGTCGAGATTGCGATGAGCACTCGATGAGCACGCGATGAGTACGCCCATGAAGTAGCGACGGTCCGGCGGACGACCACCCCGGACCTCATGAAGGAGCGAAGTGGCTAAGGTCCGGGTATACGAGCTCGCCAAGGAGTTCGGAGTTGAGAGCAAGGTCGTCATGGCCAAGCTCCAAGAACTTGGTGAATTCGTCCGTTCGGCGTCCTCGACGATCGAGGCGCCGGTTGTTCGCAAGCTGACTGACGCACTGCAGGGCCCTGGTGGCGGTTCCGCCTCCGGGAAGCCCTCGGCTGCCAAGCCCGCGGCGCCGCGCAAGGCCGCGCCCGCAAAGCCGGCCACCCCCACTCCGGGTGCGCCGGCCCGTCCTGCTGCCCCGGCCCCGAAGCCGGCGGCGGGACCCGCCCCCACTCCCAAGCCCGCAACCGGCACCGCGCCGGCCCCGGGCCCGCGCCCGACCCCGGGTCCCAAGCCGGCCCCGGCCAAGCCCGCGCCGGTCACCCCGGTGCCGCAGGCGGAGTTCTCCGCGCCCCCGGCCCCGCCGGCCCCGGCCCAGGAGCGTCCGGCCCAGGCCGAGCGTCCCGCCGCCGCGCGTCCCGGCGCCCCCGGCCCGCGTCCCGGTGCCCGTCCGTCCGGCCCCGGTCAGCGTGACGGCGGCCGTGGCCAGGGCGGCCCCGGTGCCCGTCAGGGCGGCCAGGCGCCGCGTCCGGGCGCCCCGCGTCCGGCCGGTCCCCGCCCGGGCAACAACCCCTTCACCTCCGGCTCCACCGGCATGCCGCGCCCCCAGGCGCCGCGTCCCGGCGGCGGCCACGGTGGTGCCCCCGGCCAGCCCGGACCGCGCCCCGGTGGCGCCCCGGGTGCCGCCGGTCCCCGTCCGGGTGGCGCGCCCCGTCCCGGCGGCGGCGCTCCCGGCGGTCCTCGTCCGACCCCGGGCGGCATGCCCCGTCCGCAGGGCGGCGGTCCCCGTCCCAACCCGGGCATGATGCCGCAGCGTCCCGCTGCCGGCGGTGCCCCCGGTCGTCCGGGTGGCCCGGGTCGTCCGGGTGGTCCGGGCGCGCGTCCCGGCGGCGGCGCCGGCCGTCCCGGTGGCGGCGGCTTCGCCGGTCGCCCCGGTGGCGGTGGCGGCGCCGGTCGTCCCGGTGGCGGCGGCTTCGGCGGCCCGCGTCCGGGTGCCGGTGCCGGTACCGGCGGTGGCGGCGGCTTCGGTGGCGGCGGTGGCCGTCCCGGCTTCGGCGGCCGTCCCGGTGGTCCGGGTGGCCGTGGTGGCACGCAGGGTGCCTTCGGCCGTGGCCCCGGTGGCCGTCCGGCCCGTGGCCGCAAGTCGAAGCGCGCGAAGCGCCAGGAGTACGAGGCCATGCAGGCCCCGTCCGTGGGCGGCGTGATGCTGCCCCGCGGCAACGGCGACACCGTGCGCCTGTCCCGCGGCGCCTCGCTGACCGACTTCGCCGAGAAGATCGGCGCCAACCCGGCGTCGCTCGTCCAGGTGATGCTGAACCTCGGCGAGATGGTCACCGCGACCCAGTCGGTCTCGGACGACACGCTGCAGATGCTCGCCGACGAGATGAACTACACCCTCCAGGTCGTCAGCCCGGAGGAGGAGGACCGCGAGCTCCTCGAGTCCTTCGACATCGAGTTCGGCGAGGACGAGGGCGGCGAGGAAGCGCTCGTCGCGCGTCCGCCGGTCGTGACCGTCATGGGTCACGTCGACCACGGTAAGACCCGCCTTCTCGACGCGATCCGCAAGACCAACGTGGTCGCGGGCGAGGCCGGTGGCATCACCCAGCACATCGGTGCCTACCAGGTGGCCACCGAGGTCAACGGCGAGCCCCGTGCCATCACCTTCATCGACACCCCCGGTCACGAGGCGTTCACCGCCATGCGTGCCCGTGGTGCCAAGTCCACCGACATCGCGATCCTCGTGGTGGCGGCGAACGACGGCGTCATGCCCCAGACGATCGAGGCGCTGAACCACGCCAAGGCGGCCGACGTGCCGATCGTGGTCGCGGTCAACAAGATCGACGTCGAGGGCGCCGACCCGACGAAGGTGCGCGGTCAGCTGACCGAGTACGGCCTCGTGGCCGAGGAGTACGGCGGCGACACCATGTTCGTCGACATCTCCGCCAAGCAGGGCCTGCACATCGACAGCCTGCTGGAGGCCGTGGTCCTCACCGCCGACGCCGCGCTCGACCTGCGGGCCAACCCGGAGCAGGACGCGCAGGGCATCGCGATCGAGGCCCACCTCGACCGCGGCCGCGGCGCCGTGGCGACCGTGCTCGTCCAGCGCGGCACCCTGCGGGTCGGCGACACCATGGTCGTCGGCGACGCGTACGGCCGTGTCCGCGCGATGCTCGACGACAACGGCAACACCGTCGAAGAGGCGGGCCCCTCGACCCCGGTCCTGGTGCTCGGTCTGACGAACGTGCCGGGTGCCGGCGACAACTTCCTGGTGGTCGACGAGGACCGTACGGCCCGCCAGATCGCCGAGAAGCGCGCGGCCCGCGAGCGGAACGCGGCCTTCGCCAAGACCCGTCGCCGGGTCAGCCTGGAGGACCTGGACAAGGTGCTCAAGGCCGGCGAGGTCCAGCAGCTCAACCTCATCATCAAGGGCGACGCGTCCGGTTCGGTCGAGGCCCTGGAGTCCTCGCTGCTCCAGCTCGACGTCGGCGAGGACGTGGACCTGCGCATCCTCCACCGGGGTGTCGGTGCGGTCACCGAGACCGACGTCACCCTGGCGGCGGGCTCCGACGCGATCATCATCGGCTTCAACGTGCGGGCCGAGGGCCGCGCCACGTCGCTGGCCGAGCGTGAGGGCGTCGACGTCCGCTACTACTCGGTGATCTACCAGGTCATCGACGAGATCGAGGCGGCGCTCAAGGGCATGCTCAAGCCCGAGTACGAGGAGGTGGAGCTCGGCACCGCCGAGATCCGCGAGGTCTTCCGCTCCTCCAAGCTCGGCAACATCGCCGGTGTGCTCATCCGCTCCGGCGAGGTCCGTCGCAACACCAAGGCGCGCCTCCTCCGCGACGGCAAGGTCATCGCGGAGAACCTCACCATCGAGGGTCTGCGGCGCTTCAAGGACGACGTCACCGAGATCCGTGAGGGTTACGAGGGCGGTATCAACCTCGGCAACTACAACGACATCAAGATCGACGACGTCATCGCGACCTACGAGATGCGCGAGAAGCCTCGCGTCTGATCGCGGGATCTGTGACCGGGGCCGGTTGGCGGAGAGTAAATTCCGTCGATCGGCCCCGGCCGTTGCCTTTAGTGTTGTGCTTACTGTTCACGGTGTTCGCACTGTTCACGACGAGGCCCCACAGGTCGGCTTGACCTGATGCCCATGTATGTAGGGACGCTGTCCTTCGATCTGCTTCTCGGCGACGTCCGGTCGCTCAAGGAGAAGCGGTCCGTCATCCGACCGATCGTGGCCGAGCTGCACGGCAAGTTCGCGGTCAGCGTCTCGGAGGTCGATCATCACGATCTTTACCGCAGGGCCGAGATCGGCGTGGCGGTCGTGTCCGGGGACCTCGGGCACATCAAGGACGTCCTCGGACGCTGCGAGCGCTGGATGGCCTCGCGCCCCGAGGTGGAACTGCTGTCGGCGCGGCAGCGGGTCCACGGCGACGACGACTGACACTCACGTACCGAAGCGTGAAGAGAAGAGAGAAGAGCACGCATGACCGACACCGCGCGGGCGCGCAAGCTGGCGGACCGCATCCGGGTCGTGGTCGCGGAGACCCTGCAGCGGCGGATCAAGGACCCGCGGCTGGGCTACGTGACGATCACGGACACCCGGGTCACCGGTGACCTCCGGGAGGCGACCGTCTTCTACACGGTCTTCGGTGACGACGAGGAGCGGGCCGCCTCGGCGGCGGCGCTGGAGAGCGCCAAGGGCGTTCTCCGTTCGGAGGTCGGACGGCAGACCGGCGTGCGCTTCACGCCGACCCTGACGTTCGTCGCCGACGCGGTCCCCGAGAACGCGCGCACGATCGAGGACCTGCTCGCGAAGGCCCGTCTGGCCGACGAGGAGGTCCGCAAGACCGCCACGGACGCCTCCTACGCCGGGGACGCGGACCCGTACCGCAAGCCGGCGGAGGACGAAGAGGGCGAGGAAGAGGCCTGATGAAGGACGGGCTTGTCATCGTCGACAAGCCGGGCGGTATGACCTCGCACGACGTGGTGTCCCGGCTGCGCAGGCTGGCCGGGACCCGCCGGGTGGGTCACGCGGGCACTCTCGACCCCATGGCGACGGGTGTCCTCGTCATCGGCGTGGAGAAGGCCACCCGGCTGCTCGGACACCTGGCCCTCACCCGCAAGGAGTACGAGGCGACGATCCGGCTCGGGCAGACCACGGTCACGGACGACGCCGAGGGCGACGTCACCGCCGCGGTCCCCGCGGGCGCGGTCACCCGGGAGGCGATCGACGCGGGCATCGCGCGGCTGACCGGGGACATCCTGCAGGTGCCGTCCAAGGTGAGCGCGATCAAGGTGAACGGCGTCCGCTCGTACGCCCGCGTGCGCGGCGGCGAGGACTTCGAGCTGGCGGCACGGCCGGTGACGGTGTCCTCGTTCGTGGTGCGCGACGTGCGGCGCGTCGACGACGACGTGATGGACGTCGACGTCACGGTCGAGTGCTCGTCCGGCACGTACATCCGGGCCCTGGCCCGCGACCTCGGGGCCGGGCTGGGCGTCGGCGGCCACCTCACCGCGCTGCGGCGCACCCGGGTCGGGCCCTACGGGGCCGGTCTCGCCCGGACCCTCGAGCAGCTCGCGGAGTCGTTCGCGGTACTGCCCATCGCGGAGGCCGCGGCCGCGGCGTTCCCCCGGTGGGACGTGGACGCCCGGCAGGCGCGGCTCCTGGGCAACGGTGTGCGGCTGGACGCGCCGCCGTCCCTGGGGGCGGTTCCGACGGCGGTCTTCGGGCCGGATGGGCAGTTTCTGGCGCTGGTGGAAGCGCGGGAGGGGCAGGCCAGGATTCTGGCGAACCTCGCGTAGGCGGTGCCCCTTGCGGCCCGTTGTTGTGTGCGGGTTGTCTGCGGTTGCTGTTGGGGTTTCTCCCCCGGCACTCCCGCCCTCCCCCGGTAGAAGGCCGGGGGAGGGCGGATGTTCTGGACGGCGCGGCGTATGTGTGTGCGGCATCCGGGGGCGGGAAAGCGGGTGCCCGCGGTGCACGTAAACATGCCAGTCCCGGACGTGCAGCCCCGGAGGACCCGACCCCGGCCCACCCACACACGCAGCGCGCAACGCACACGCGGCAACTGACCGCGCCGGAACACCCCCACCGCAACAAACAACCGCACCCGCACAGAACCGTGAAGCGCGGGCCCTCCCCCCTGGCGGCCCGCGCTGCACGATTCCCCCTCCCCCCGTCCCTATCCAGGCCGCAAGATCAATTCACTCCAACGGGCAGGCGCTTGGAGTGAAGAGAGGGAGCGCTTGGGGGCGCGTTCGACATGGGATCTGTTGTGTCGATCAACGGACGTCTACGGTCGAAACGGGCACTGTGGCGGGGAGGTGCGCGAATGGCGGTGCGGTCCGCCGATGTTGACCGGGCGCTGGTGCGCGTCTGCGACCTGGCCGGACGGCCGCGGGGGACGGGGTTCCTCGTCGAGGTGCGGGAGGGGCGGGGGACGCTCGTGACGAGCCATGAGGCCGTGGACGGTCTCGTACGGCTCGTGCTGCACGCGCACGGGGAACAGACGGCCCTCGTCGAGGCCCACGCGATCACCCCGCTGCCCGGACTCGGGCTGGCGCTCGTGATGACGGAGGGGCTGGACGTACCGCCGCTCCCCGTCGCGGAGTTCGCGCGCACCGCGGCGCCCGGGCGCGCGGTTCGACTGCGGGTGGCGGGGCCGGCCGGCGGCGGCCGGACGTGGACGGAGGGCACGATCGTGGGGACCGCGCCCGTGACGTACACCGCGACCGACCGTTTCCACCTGCTGGACGCGGCGTACGAGCTCGCCGCGACGCGCGGCGGGGACGAGGCCCTGCGCGAGGTCGCCTCGGGGGAACCGGTGATCGACGCGGGGAGCGGTGCCGTGCACGGGGTCGTCGTGACCGCGGTGCATGCGGGGCGTCGCGCGGCGGGGTACGCGGTGCCGCTGCGGCCGCCCGCGGAAGGCGGCGCGCCGGCGGACGTGCTGGCACGCAACGCCGCGACCGTGCCCGCGTACGGGCCGCACCTCAATCTCGCCGGGGCGCTGCAGCTGACCGCCACGACCCTCGGTCCCGCCGGACGGTCGCGCGCCTGGCGCGAACCCGTGGCGCGCCCGGACACGGAGGCGGAGCTGATGCGCTTCGCGGGGGATGGGCGAGCCCTCGTGCTCGGGCTGGTGGGCGCCCCCGGCAGCGGTCGTACGACCGAGCTCGCGGCGCTGGCCGCCCGGCGCGCGGCGGGCCCGGATCCGGCGCCCACGGTGTGGCTGCGCGGCGCGGAACTGGGCGCGCGGGACGGCGGGTTGAGGGATGCCGTGGAGCGGGCGCTGGCCACCGCGGGCCGCATCGTGCACGCGGGCACGGCGCCGGAGCGCGCACCGGACGACGCGTCGCCCGATGCCGTCGCCCGGCTGGCGCGCGCCGCGGGGCGGCCCCTGCTCGTCGTACTGGACGGTCCCGAGGAGATGCCGCCCCTGCTCGCGCACGCCCTGCCCGAGTGGACCGCGGGCACGGCGCGCTGGCTGCGTACGACGGGGGTACGGCTGATCGTCGCGTGCCGCCCCGAGTACTGGGAGCAGGCGGGCGTGCTCTTCCCGCCAGGCCTGCTCCATGACGCCGGCACCCCACCGGGCGCCCGGGCACTTCCCGCCTGCCTCCGGCTCGGCGGGCTGCCCGCGGACCTGGCGCGGCCGGCCCGGGAGCGCCACGGGCTGCCCGTCGATGCCCTCGCGGAGCAGGACGCGGCGCATCCCCTGGCGTTGCGGCTGCTGTCGGAGGTGCGGGCGGCCGGCGGCGGCCTCACGGGGCGGCCCGGCCGGGCGGAGATCTTCTCGGCCTACCTGGATCTGGTGTGCCTGCGGATCGCGACCCGGATCGCGGCCTCCGCGCGGGGCGCGGAGGTACGGCGGCTCGCCGCCCGGGTGGCGGGGCAGGCACACGAGGCGGCTCGGCGGTGCCTGGGTCCGGGGCAGGGGGAACTGGACCGGGCGTCCTTCGAGGAACTCTTCCCGTGGCGCCCGGGGTGGGCGGCGGCAGTGCTCACCGAAGGGTTCGTGGTCCCCGCGGGCGCCGGATACCGCATCGCCCACGAGGAGTTCGGCGACTGGCTCCAGGGCTGTCAGCTCGACCTGGACGAGGCGCTGTACGCCCTCGTCCACCGATGGTTCGCCGGTGTCCCGGACAATTCCGCCGACGCCCCCGTGCGCCTGCCCTCGCGGACCGGGGCGGCGCCCCGGCACAGCGCCGTACCGCCGGTCCCGCCGGCGCCGTCGCTCGCTCCGCCCTCCGCGCCGCGCGCCCTGCCCCTGCCGCGGCACCGCATCGGCCCCGTCGTCCAGTCGCTGCTGCTCATCGCGCGCCGGTCGGGGCCGGATGCCCTGGCCGGCAGGCTCCGGCGGCTGGCCCTCGTGCTGGACCGGCACGCGGCCGTGCCCGCCGCGCGTGGTGCCGGACCGGTCCTGCTCGACGGCGTGCCCAGGCCGCGCGGCGGGGACGACGGCGCAGGCCGGGCGGAGGCCCGGCGCGCGGAGGCGGTCTGGTGGGCGGCGCACCTGCTGGGGGAGACCCTGCTCGGGGTGCCCGACGCGACGCCGTACCGGGACGTGCTGCGGCTGCTGGCGGAGCGCGTCACGGCCCGCTCGATCGAGGCCGGGGGTTTCCAAGAGGGCGCGGGGCTGGGGGAGTTCGGACCGTGGTTCTGGCGACGGCTGCGGCTGCCCCCAGAGGAGCGCCTGGCGCTGCTGCGGCTGCTGCTGCCCGCCGACGGCCCGCCGCGCGACGGGGGCGGGACGCGGGAGCGGTTCCTGACGGCGGCCGGGGACGTGCTGGCCGCGGCGCCGCGCCCGTCGCTGCCCGCGCTCTGCGGCTGGTTCACGGACGAACGGCTGCTGCAGTCCGCTCCCGGCGGCCTCCGGCCCACGGTCGCCACCGCCGCGCAGGCCCTGCTCCACACGCATCGGCGGCACGCCGTGGACGACCTCGCCGAGGCCCTGGTCGCCGCGGCCCACCCCCGCGCCGACGAGCTGCTGGCGGCCCTCGCCGAGGACGAGCCGTCCGCCGTGTGCCGCGCCGTCGACCGCTGGGCCCACGACGACCGCCCCGAGCGGCACGTCGCCGCGGCCACCTACGGCCTGCGGGCCGCCCCGCACGCCGCGCTCGCCGCGGACCGCGAGCTGCTGCGCCACGCGGCTCTGGCGATCCTGGCCCGTCCCGCCGACTGCACCCTGCACGGCGCCGCGCTCGGGCTCCTCGTACGGGATCCGGCCACTCGCTCGCTCCACCTGCGGGCCGCCCTGGAGCGCTTCACCGCGGGCGATCCGCGGCTGCCCGCCGGGGCGCTCGCCGCGGCCCTTCCCACGCACCCCGAGCAGGTGCTCGCCGCCTTCCACGCCCGGCTGCGCGAACCCGGCGCGGGCGCCGCGGAGGTGCTGCGCGAACTGGCCGAGGTGACCACGCCGGCGCTCGCCCGCCGGGCCGCCGCCCTGGTGTGGGACCACCTCGGCCACCGTCCCGAGGGCGCCCGCCATGTGGCGGTCTACCTCGACCGACGCCTGGAGCAGGGGCCCGCCGCCCGCGCGGTGCTGCTCCCGCTCGTCACCGGAATGCTGCGGGAGCACCAGCCGGAGGTGCGCAGGGTGCTGGCGTCCGTCCTCGCCGCGCCGGGCACCCCGGTCTCCCGTCCGCTGCGCCAGGAGCTGCTGGAGGTCCTCCTGGGCCCGGAACGCGACCCGGCGGTCCTGGACGCCCTCCTCACCGCCGCCGCCGACGGGTGCGCCCGGCGGCCCGCCCCGATGACCCGCGACCTGGTCCACCGGGTCGGACTCATGCTCTGCCGTACGCCCGAGGGCGCGGCCCTCTTCGACCGGAGACTGGTGCAGTTGGTGAGCCGGTCTCCGGGATT
The DNA here is from genome assembly GCF_053598835.1 of Streptomyces sp. NPDC001070. Taxonomy (NCBI): domain Bacteria; kingdom Bacillati; phylum Actinomycetota; class Actinomycetes; order Kitasatosporales; family Streptomycetaceae; genus Streptomyces; species Streptomyces sp. NPDC001070. Next base: position 53,863 of record NZ_JBSFLB010000040.1, on the reverse strand, counting down.
CGCCCGGCAGGTACGCGGGTGGCTGGCCGTGGACGGGCTCGGCGGGGCGGGCGCCGGAGTGTGGGACGCGGTCATCGGGCCCAGCGCCCGGCGCATGTGCGACCAGCTGGCACCGGAGGCGACGGCGGTGGGCCTGTGACCAGGCGGCGCGGAGGCGCACCACGCCCCGCAGGTACGCGGCCGGGATGTGATCTGGGTCGCCCGCGATCCGGGTTCCATGGGCGTGCTGTCGCCGGTCGGCGGCCGTTTCCCGGTGTGACCGGCCCGCCGCGGCAGGGGGCCCGGTGGATCGGTGACGGCGCTGTCAGCGGGGGCGCCGCGCCGGTGGGCCCCCCGGCATGGCAGGCTTGGACCTGCACATCGGAGAACCATCGGCGGTCGAGGAGCGGTCACTGTGCAGCGCTGGCGAGGCTTGGAGGACGTCCCCGAGGACTGGGGACGCAGCGTCGTCACCATCGGCTCGTACGACGGCGTCCATCGCGGGCACCAGCTGATCATCGGCCGGGCCGTGGAGCGCGCCCGTGAGCTGGGCGTCGCCTCGGTCGTCGTCACCTTCGACCCGCACCCCAGCGAGGTCGTCCGCCCCGGCAGCCACCCGCCGCTGCTGGCGGCTCACCACCGCCGCGCGGAGCTGATGGCGGAGCTGGGCGTCGACGCCCTGCTGATCCTTCCGTTCACGGCCGAGTTCTCGCAGCTCTCGCCGGGGGACTTCATCCGTACGGTGCTCGTCGACGCGCTGCGCGCGCGGGCCGTCGTGGAGGGCCCGAACTTCCGCTTCGGGCACAAGGCCGCCGGCGACGTGGAGTTCCTGTCGGCGATGGGCCTGAAGTACGACTACGAGGTGGACGTCGTGGACCTGTACCTCACGGGCGAGGCGGGCGGCGGACAGCCGTTCTCCTCCACGATGACCCGCCGTCTGATCGCCGAGGGCGACGTGGCGGGCGCCATGGAGATCCTCGGGCGGCCGCACCGGGTCGAGGGCGTGGTCGTCCGCGGCGCGCAGCGCGGCCGCGACCTCGGGTACCCGACGGCGAACGTCGAGACGCTGCCGCACACCGCGATCCCCGCCGACGGGGTCTACGCCGGCTGGCTGCACGTCGACGACGAGGCCATGCCCGCCGCGATCTCCGTCGGCACCAATCCCACCTTCGACGGGACGGCGCGAACCGTCGAGGCGTACGCCATCGACCGCGTCGGGCTGGACCTGTACGGGCTGCACGTCGCCGTCGACTTCCTCGCCTACCTGCGCGGCATGGAGAAGTTCGACACCATCGACGCGCTGCTGGAGCGCATGGCCGACGACGTCAAGCGCGCGCGGGAACTGGTGGACGTGTTCGGCGCGGAGTGAACCGGCCGGCATACCGCTGACAGACGAAAGGGCCCGTCCCGCCGCGATGGCGGGACGGGCCCTTCTCGTCACTGCTGCTGGGTCCACCCGGGCGGGATCTGCCCCGGTGCCGGGGGCTGCTGAGGTCCGGGCTGTCCCTGCTGCGGTGGCGGGGGCGGCTGCTGGGACCAGCCCTGGGGCACGCCGCCCTGCGCGGGCGGGGGCGGCGGGGCCGGCTGCTCGTACGGCTGGTGCTGCTGCGGCGGGTACCCGCCCTGCTGCGGGGGCATCTGCTGCTGCGGCGGGTACGGCTGCTGACCCTGCTGGGGCGGGTAGCCGCCCTGCGGCGGCGGGTAGACGCCCTGGGCCTGCTGGGCGCGGACGAAGTCCTCGGCGACCAGCGACGCCAGGTGGAAGTACGCCTCCCGGGTCTTCGGCCGCATCATGTCGAGGTCGACCTCGGCGCCGGCGGCGAGGTGTTCGTCGAAGGGCACCACCACGACGCCGCGGCAGCGGGTCTCGAAGTGCGCGACGATGTCGTCCACCTTGATCATCTTCCCGGTCTCTCGGACTCCGGAGATCACGGTGAGGCTGCGCTGGACGAGGTCGGCGTAGCCGTGGGCACCGAGCCAGTCGAGGGTCGTGCTGGCGCTGCTGGCACCGTCCACCGACGGGGTGGAGATGATGATCAGCTGATCGGCCAGGTCGAGCACCCCGCGCATGGCGCTGTAGAGCAGACCGGTGCCGGAGTCGGTGAGGATGATCGGGTACTGCTGGCCGAGCAGGGCCACCGCGCGGCGGTAGTCCTGGTCGTTGAAGGTCGTGGAGACGGCCGGGTCCACGTCGTTGGCGATGATCTCCAGCCCCGAGGGCGCCTGCGAGGTGAAGCGGCGGATGTCCATGTAGCTGTTGAGGTGCGGCAGCGCCTGGACCAGGTCCCGGATCGTCGCGCCGGTCTCGCGGCGCACCCGGCGCCCGAGGGTGCCGGCGTCCGGGTTGGCGTCGATGGCGAGGATCTTGTCCTGGCGTTCGGACGCGAGCGTGGAGCCCAGGGCGGTGGTCGTCGTGGTCTTGCCGACGCCGCCCTTGAGGCTGATCACCGCGATCCGGTAGCAGGACAGCACCGGGGTGCGGATCAGGTCCAGCTTGCGCTGGCGCTCCTGCTCCTCCTTCTTCGCGCCGATCTTGAAGCGCGACGGCTGGTTGTTGTTCTTGCGCGCCTTCGGCTGCTGGCGCAGCAGACGGTCGGAGGACAGCTCCACCGCGGCGTTGTAGCCGAGCGGGGCGCCGTGCATGACCCGCTGCTGCTGCTCCTGCCCGGGACCGGGGCCACCCCAGCCGGCGGCCGTGCGCGGGTCCACGGGCGGGGCCGGCGGCTGCTGTTGCTGGGGCTGCGGCTGGACCGGGGGCTGGGGCTGCGGCTGTTGCGGCGGCTGGGGCTGGGCGTGCGGCCCGGGCTGCGGGTAGCCGTATCCCTGCTGCGGGTACGGGGAGTTGGGGTCGGCGTGCGGAGGCATCGGCGGCTGCCCCTGCTGTGGGCCGGGCGCGGGCGCGGGAGCCGGGGGCTGCTGCTGGGGCGTCTGCGCGTAGGGCGGCATCGGGGGCTGTGCGTACGGTCCGGGCTGCGGGTAGCCGTACCCCTGCTGCGGATACGGCGGCTGGGGCTGGGGCTGGACCGGGGGCTGGGGCGGCTGCTGCTGCGCGTTGGGGTCGCCCCAGGGGGCGCCCTGGTTCGGCTGCGGGTAGCCGTAGCCGTGCGGCGGCGGGGCCGGCAGGGGGTAGCCGTAGCCGTACGGCTGCTGAGGCTGAGGCTGAGGTGCGGGCGCGTTCGCGTCACCCCACGGCGCGCCCTGGTCGGGGGGCTGGGGATACCCGTATCCCGCCTGCGGCATGGTCTGCGGCGGCGGGGGCGGCGACACCGGCGCCGGCGGCTGCGGCTCCTCGTGCGCGGGGGCCGGCTGGTACTCCGGCGGCAGCGGCGGCACCTGGGACTGCGGTGCCGGGGCGGGCGGCGGGGACACCGGCGCGGGTGCGACCGGCCCGGCCTCCGGCTGCGGGGCGACGGGCGGCTCAGGCTGTGGCCGGAGTTCCGGCTGCGGCTCGGGGGCGGGCCCGGTCTCCGCCTCGGGGGTCTCCTCGGCCTGCGGCACAGGCTGCGCCCCGGCAGCCGGCTCGGCGGGCGCGGGCGTGACCTCGGCGGCCACCGGAGCGGGCGCCTCCGCGGACTGCGGTTCCGCGGGCCGCGGTTCCTCCGGTCGGGCGGGCCCGGCGTCGGCGAAGACCGCCGCCGCGGCGGCCTCACGGGCGGCGTCGGGTACCACCGGCGCGGCCTGCGGCTGAGCGGGGGCGGGCGGTTCCTCCGCGGGGCGCAGGGGCGGGAAGTCGGGGGCCGTCGTGGGGGCGGGAACGGGTGGCTGCTCGGCCTGCGGCTCCGCCGCCACGGGCTGCGACGCCTGCGGCTGCTGCGGCGGGTGTGCCGTCTCGGGGGCCATGGCGATCGGCGGACCGACGGGCGGCGGCGGATTCACGGCGGGACCGGGAGCCGGGGGAGCGGACGGCGTGGGCGGCGGGGGCGTCACCGCCGAACCGCCCCCCGCCTGCTGCGTGTACCAGGACGGCGGAGCGTAGTCGATCTGGAACTCGCCCGTGAGGTCCGCGTCGGACTGATCCCCGTCCGGGACGGCCCCGCCCGTGCGGATGTCGTCCTGATCGCTGCTCACTGTGCCTCCTGGTCAACTGATGTACGCGCCCGGTCCGTCGGAGCGGACGCGATTCCCCCGTACGGAGTTCCCGCGGCACAGCCGCCGCGGCTCACCGGAAGAGCCTAATCACCCGGCCCGCTGCTAGGGCAAGCGCCATTGACGTCACGACCGGCACGCCGCCGTGATGCCCGTTTTGCCCCGCACGGGGGCCGTGCCATCGGTGAGTTGACGCGACCGCTGAGGATTCCCGGGGCCCCTGTGCCCCCATGCCCCGTGCCGCGGCGCGGAAACCGCCGCGGCACGAGACCGTGCGGGACCGCTAGTCCACGCGCCGGGCCGGGCCGAGAAGGCCGGACTCCGCGTCCGTCGGCTGCGTCATGACGTACTGGCGGTGCTTGCGCGTGCACCACATCGTCACGTTGTCGCTGAGCGTCGGCAGCGCGGTCACGTCCGCCTCCGGCAGCCCCATGATCTGGCCGATGATCTCGGCCTCCTGGGGGGAGACGCGCTGCAGCCCCACCACGTCGTCGCCGGCGAGCAACCGCGGCGCGGTCGGCCCGAGATACGGCAGCAGCGTCATGACCGACTGCCAGGACTGCGCCGCGACCCGGCTGCGCGGCGGACGCGCGCCGCAGTCGCGGACGATGACCACCGGGCTGTGCACCGACGGCCCTTGCGGGGCGATCCGCCCCACCTCGTGCACCGTCACGCACTGCTGGCCGCCGCCCGCCGCCTGCGCCATCGGCGCCCACGACTGGGGACGCGCGGTCTCCACCGCGACCCGGGCACCGGTCGCGGCCGCGCGCAGCGACAGCACCTGCGCCAGCCACATGCTGCCGACCAGCACCACGTCGAGCCGGGCCGGGCGGCTCAGCGCCAGGACGGCGGGCTGGTTCGCGGCGTCGATCCCGATGACGACACCGTCGTCACCGATCGGCAGGGACAGCCCGGTCAGTTGCCCGGGCGCGAGGGTGTGCCGGTCACGGCGCGGGCCGAGCAGCCCGAACGCGGCACGCAGCGTGCGCCGCCCGGCACCCGTGCCGGTGCCGGAGCCGCCGCGCGGGTCGGCGCCGTGCGGGAGGTGCGAGGGGCGCGGCTCGGCGCCGCCGGGGAAACCGGAGCCGGCGCCGGGGCGCTGCCCGCCGAAGGGAACGGTCGGGGCCGACATCAGCGGGTACCTCCCAGGGGCAGCGTGGCGAGAATGCCGGGCACCTGCTCACGGTCCAGCCGCACCAGGCCCAGCCGGGACGCGGTCGCACGACGTTCCAACTGGCGGCGCGCCTCGACCAGTTCGTTCTCGCTGCGACCGGTCAGCCGAACGTAGCCGGACAGCAGCGAAGAGCGGCTGCCGCCCGGCGTGAGGACCAGCGAGAAGGTGCTGGCCAGCGCGGGCGAGGAGGTCAGCAGCCCCACCAGGTCGGGCAGCGCCGTGGCGCCCGCGCCCAACTGCGGCCAGCGGCTGACCCAGTACGTGGTGTGCCAGCGGTCGTCGCAGCGCCACGCCCGCGCGCTCTCCGAGGTGCGGCGCGCCTGGCGGCTGCCGTCGAGGGCGGCGCCGCCCGTCGTCGCGAGCGGGTTCACACAACTGGAGGTCGCCACGGCGGCGATGATCTCCGGCTCGGTCAGCACACGTGCCTCGAGCCCGGCGCCCACCAGCCGGCTGGTCAGGTGGTCCGCGGCCCGCAGCAGGGCGCGCCGCGCACCGGCCATGCCGCCGCCGCGTGCCTTCACCGCTTCCGGGCACAGTTCGGGGTCGAGCTTGAGCGCGATCCAGGTGAGCCGCAGCCCCGGCGTCCGGCTCTGCGCCTGCAGCGGTGCGTAGGAGCGCGCGGCCACCGCCTGCGGAGGCAGGTGCGGCGCGGGGGCGGGCTGCGTGTGCTGGACGACCTGGACCGACGCGAGCCGGATGTCGTCGACCGTGAGCAGGCCGTTCAGCAGGTCCAGGGGGAGCGAGCGGACACCGCGGGCCGGGCGCAGCGGCTCGTCCACCGCCTGCACCTGGACGACGGCCGTCAGGAAGGTCCCGTCACCGACCATGCCGATCTCACGCTGCTCGCGCTCGTCGGTGTACCCGTATGTGCGCAGCGCCGGGTCGCACTCCACGGCCGGCACGAAACCAGGGTCAGTGCCCTGCGGGACGGCGACGGCGTTGCGCCGCTGACGGGTCTTCAGGGCGCGGGCGGTGGCCATCCACTCCGGCATCGGGCGGCCGCGCCGCCGCAGCAGGCCGAACAGCACGAGCGGCACGGCGATGACCGCGGCCACGATCGGCCCGGCCACCTTGTGGATCAGCCAGCCGCCCAGCAGAAGTGCGAGTGCCAGCTCGATCAGCACGAGTTGCTGCACGCGCACAGGGCCTATGCTCCCCGGCCGCCGGGTCATCACCGGCGCCGCGGCCCCGGCCCGCGCCGCGGGGGAGCCGCCCTGCCCGCCCGGGGGCGGTCCGGAGTACTGCTGCGATGGCTCGTTCCCGGGCCTGCGCCCGGACCTGGTCGCGGTGGTCATCCCCCGTACAACCCTTCTGCTTCTGCTGGTACGTGTGCCGCGTGGGCGGCCTCCGGCGCCGTGTCGCTCGCTCGCGTCCGCTCGCCGTGGCCGCGACGGGGCGCCCCGGGCGCCGCTGGCGGGCCGATCGAGCTACCCCGTACCGTACGGTGCGATCGTCACACGGCATAGTAGGGGTCCCACCCGCCACAGCCCTCGGCGCGGCGGCACGTCCGGGCGGGGGGCGCCACAACAAAGCAGAGACATACGGGGAGTTGACGCAGGAATGGCGACACGTAGGGATGAGCTGAACGCCTACTCGTTCGCGCGCAAGCGCACGGTGGCCGCGTTTCTCCAGCCGTCCCCGCACGGTTCCGAGGAAGCCGCCCCGCGTCCGCTGAAGACCGTCGCCCCGAGTCTCGTCGTGGGCCTGCTGGTCGTCGTCGGCTTCGGCTTCTGGGGCATATTGAAGCCCTCCGCGCCCCAGGGCTGGGACACTCCCGCCCAGAAGGTCATCGTCGGCGACGAGTCCACCACCCGTTACGTCGTCCTGAAGACCAACGGCGAGCCGCAGCTGCACCCGGTGCTCAACCTCGCCTCCGCCCGACTGCTCCTGGATCCGGAGAAGTTCGAGGTCATCAAGGTCAAGGAATCGGTGCTGGACAACAGCGGCATGACGCTCGGCACCACCATCGGCATCCCCTACGCCCCCGACCGGCTGCCCGGTGAGAGCGACGCCGGCAAGGCGAAGACCTGGGCGCTGTGCGAGACCCCGGGTGGCGGCACGGATCAGTCGGCGCAGCGCGCGGTCTTCGTCATCAACCAGCAGAAGCCCAAGGAGGCGGCGCTCGTCGGGGGCGCGAACCGGCTCCGCGACGACGAGGCCATGTACATCGAGGTGCCGGGCGGTGCCCAGTACCTGGTGACCGACAAGGGCTTCACCTATCTGCTCGGCGGGCCCGACTGGAAGCAGCAGCCCGGGCTGGTCAACACGCTGCGCCAGGTCATCTTCGGCGCCTCCGCCCAGCCGCAGAAGGTCGACGCCGACTTCCTCTCGACGCTGAACAACGTGCCGGGCGCGGCCATCACCTTCCCGCCGGTCGACGGGATGGGCGAGACCTCCGCGGCACCGGGCCTGAGCCCCGAGCACGCGAAGGTCGGCCTGGTCCTGCGGGCCAACAACGACCAGTACGTGGTGGAGAGGGACCGGGTCGTCCGCGTCACCGGCTTCATGGCGAGGCTGCTGCTGAACAGCCCCCAGGCGCAGTCCCTTTACGACGGATCACCGGAACCGGTCTCCGTCAACGTGGGCGAAGTCACCTCGGCGCAGGCCAGCGAGACATTCATGGACGATCTGGGCTGGCCCGAGAAGGCGGTCAAGCAGGCCAACACCCAGGACGACAAGGACGGCCGGCGGGTCGCCTGCAGCGTGTACAGCGGCGGGGACGACAAGCTCACCAAGAAGCCGGCGATGACCATGTGGGCCGGTAAGAAGTTCCCCCGGGACGTGGCGCAGAGCGGTACGAACACCTACGTCTCGCCCGGTAGCGGCCTGTTCTACAAGGCGTACGACGGTACCGACAAGCGCATCGGGTCCATCTTCCTGGTCACCGACACCGGCCTGCGCTACTCGGTGCCGACGACCGGCGACAGCGACAGCGGTGGCGCCGCCAAGCAGGACGACGCGGTGGGCGTCGTGCAGACCAAGCTGGGTTACGCGAAGAACTCCCCGGTGCCGGTGCCGCGGATCTGGTCGGACCTGCTCGCCAACGGACCGACGCTCGACGTCGACGCGGCGAAGCAGGCGCAGGGGTCCTGAACTGGCTTTCCGGGGACCTCCACGGGAATTGTTTGAGAATTTGACAAACCATTGGCCATATCATCAACGCCCTTGGCAACGTGAGGGTTTGGTGATGAAGGTCAGGATCCCGATACGGAACCGGGTACCTGTTCGCCTTGTCACCGCTATTGGCTAGAGTTGAAGACCGACAACATCTTCCGATGTGCGTCGAATCCGATCTTCTACGTCTCATGGGGGACGCCACACATGGCTGGACAGCAGTTCACCATGACCGAGGAGGAGATGGTTGCATTCAGCAACCGCATCTCCACGGTCAACTCCTCGATCCAGGGCGAGATCCGCCGCCTCCAGACCGTGATCGACACGATCACCTCCGGCTGGAAGGGCTCCGCCGCCACGGCGTACAACAACCTGCAGACGCAGGTGAACGAGGACGCCAACAAGATCAACCAGATCCTGGGCGACATCAAGGAAGCCGTCGACGCGAGCACCAAGAACTACTCCGCCTCCGAGGAGGAGCAGCGCGCGTCCATCCAGAGCATCTCGGCCCAGGGTGGCAACCCGTTCGGATGACCGGCCCCGCGCGGTGATCTGACGCCGCGTCCGCCGGATGACCCGTCCGAGTCCAACATCTGAGGAGACATCACATGTCCGGGCAGATCCTGGTCAATTTCCAGACCATCTCCCAGGCCGCGAGCGACGTCCGTACGACGGCCAACAACATCAAGCGCCAGCTGGACGACCTCGAGGCCGGCGTGAAGAAGATCGCCACCACCTGGGAGGGCTCCGCGCAGGAGGCCTACCGCGCCAAGCAGACCGAGTGGGACCAGCGCGCCGCGTCCATGCACCAGACGCTGGAGGCCATCGCCCGTGCCCTCGACACGGCCGCGCAGAACTACCAGGCCACCGAGAGCAAGAACAAGCAGATCTGGGGCTGATTGCGCGCCTGGCCGCGTAATTCGTGATGAGGGCGGGCGTGTACGGGAGACGTACGTGCTCGCCCTCGTCGGCGGTTTGCCACGAACCGCACACAACGGGAGGACGGAACACCAGTGGGATCGCACGCCGTGAGGCGCACCGCCGCAATCGCCGCAGCCGCGGCGCTCGCCGCCTTCGGCCTGCCGGCCTCCGGTATCGCCCCGGCGCCGGCCGTCGGTGACGTACGCACGGTCCTCGCCGACGACGGCGACACCGGGCGTTTCCAGATCGACGACACCCAGTGCTCCTTCCCGTCCGACGTGATCAAGGGGACGCCCTGGTCGTTGCAGCGCATCGTGCTCGACCAGTTGTGGAAGGACACCCAGGGGCTCGGAGTCCTCGTCGCCGTCATCGACACCGGCGTCGACCGCAACAACAAGCAGCTCGCCCAGGCCATCAAGGGCCCGATCTCCTCCGGCGCCGACAAGTTCCCCGGCGGCACGGACTTCATCGAGAAGGGCAAGGTCAAGGGCGACGGCACCAAGGACCCGGTGGGCCACGGCACCAAGGTGGCCGGCATCATCGCCGCCCGCCCCTCCAAGGACACGGGCTTCGTCGGTATCGCCCCCCGCGCGTCGATCCTCGCCATCCGGCAGAACGACAACCAGGGCGGCGGCACCGTGAAGACGATGATCGAGGCGATCGAGTACGCGGCCGACGCGGGCGCCAAGGTCATCAACATCTCGCAGGACACCGCCACGCCGATGCCGCCCAACTCGGAGCTGGAGCGGGCCGTCAAGTACGCCCAGAAGCGCGGCGCGCTGATCGTCGCCTCCGCAGGCAACGACGGCGCCGACGGCCAGGTCAAGCGGACCTATCCCGCCTCCTACGACGGCGTCCTGGCGGTCGGTGCCTCCGACCGCGACAACGCCCGCGCCAACTTCTCCCAGCCCGGCCCCTTCGTCGGCGTCGCCGCCCCCGGCGTCGACATGGTCTCCACCGTCCCGTACGGCGGGCACTGCATCGATCAGGGCACCAGCTTCTCCGCGCCGTACGTCTCCGGCGTCGCCGCCCTCATCCGGGCCAAGCACCCGGACTGGAGCTACCGCCAGGTCATCACCCAGATCGAGCAGACCGCCGACCGCGGCAAGCCGGGCCGCGACATCTTCGTCGGCTGGGGCGTCATCGACCCCGTGGCCGCCGTCAACGACGACGCCACCGCCCCGAAGGACGCCCCCACGCCGGACCCCGTCGCCGACACCGGCGGCCGCGAGAAGATCGAGGCGGCGACCGTCATCCTCGGCGAGAGCCCCCAGGAACGCACCGAGCGCTACGCCGTCTACGCGGTGGGCGGCGCGGTCGGCGGCGTCGCGCTGCTGGTGGGCGGCGGCGTGGTGCTGGGCGACTGGCGTCGCAAGCGAGGGATCAACACATGAGTAGGAACGGGGAAGCGACACGATGAGTGACCAGTACAAGGTCGATCTGAGTGAGCTTGAGGACACGATCACCAAGCTCAACGGCGTCATCAGCCAGCTGGGTGTGGCCAATGTCTGCGCCAAGAACGACACCTATCTGCCGCCCGGCGCACTCGGCGCCGGATTCGAAGAGGCCGACAAACTGGCCCGTGCGCACGAGGACATGAAGACGCACATCGAGGCGGTCGTCACCTACATCCACCGTGTCATGAACGACTTCGGCGACAAGACGAAGAAGGTGCACGGCCACTATTCGGACGCCGAATACGACGCGCAGGGCGGCATGTCCGGCTCCGGGCAGGGCTGAGCGGGCCATGCGCGGAGCAAGGGCCACAGTGAGGGCAGTGAAGAACGTCGTGCCGGTCGCCAAGGGGGTAACGCACAATGACTGACACCGAGGGGACGTACTACGAGTACAACGCCCCGACCCAGTGCTACGCCGGTGAGCACAGCACGAACTTCGCCGGCGCCAAGGACATGGACCAGATGAAGGCCATGCTCGCCAACGCCGACCACGTGGAGGTCGAGTCCTGCGCCAAGGGGTGGCTGCAGGTGCACGACCAGCTCGTGGTGGGGACCGGCAGCGCCAAGGCGGTCTTCGACGCCGCGGTCGAGCACATCACCCAGCACTGGGAGGGCGGGGCCGCCGACGGCTTCGCCGCCCAGGCAAAGATCATCACCAAGATGATCACCGACTGCTCCACGTACGCCAAGTACACCTCGCAGGCGATGACCAACGCGGCCTCCATCCTGAAGACGATCAAGCCGCAGGTCGACGCGATGGAGAAGCCCGGGACGCTGTCCAGTTGGGGCGACGCCCTCGGCGACGGGTTCGACCGCAGCGACGAGAAGCTGCACGCGGACCTCAACAGCGGCATGGACACGCAGTCCGCGCTGGACCGCAACCGCGGCTCGCTGTCGGCGGGCAAGGAAGCGCAGCTCGAGATGGCTGTGAAGATGGAGCAGCTCGGCGCGGGGTACAACGCGCAGTCGATGACGATGGGGTCGTGGACGAAGAAGCCGGCCCCTCGGGGACACGTGGACGAGAACGACGACTACCCGGGCGACCCGGGCGGCGTCGCCCCCGTGCCCATGCCGATTCCGGCAGAGGTCGGCAGCCCTCAACCGGGCAGCTCGAGCCGCGGGGCGACGGGGGGCACCACGGGCCCCGTCACGCCGAGCCGTGAGGTGAAGTCGCCCCGCGAATCGGGCATCTCCGGCGGGGTACAGAAGCCCACGGGGGGCGGCAAGCCGCAGATCGGCACGGCCATCGACGGCATCGCCGGTGGTACGTCCGGCGCGGGCGGCTACGGCGGCGGCACGTCCGGCATCGGCGGCGGCGTCGGCGGGGCCGGCGGCGTCGGGGCCGGTGGCACCGCCGGTGTCGGTGGCGGCGCCAGTGTCCCGGGTGCCCTGGGCGGCCTCACCGGACGCGGTGGCATGGCGGGCGGCAGCGGCGCGGGCGGTGCCGGTCGCGCCGGTGCCGCGGGCCGTGGCGGCATGCCCGGTGCCGGCGGAATGGGCGCCGGAGCGGGTGGCAAGGGCGGTGCCGGCGCCGGTCGCGGGGCGAGTCTCGCGCGTCGCGGTGGAGGCGTCGTCGGCGCCGCCAAGGGCACCGGATCGGGCACGCGCGGTACGCCGGGCGGCTCGGGCCTGCACAGGAGCCGCGGTGCCGCGGGCGCCGGAGGCGGCGGCAACACCGGCAAGGGCTCGAACCGCATGATGGGCCGCGGCCAGTCCGATCGCACGGAAGAGGAAGAGCGGCGCGACGGCGAGCGTCCCGACTACCTGGTCGAGGACGAGGAGACCTGGACCCCCGAGCGCAACAACGCCCCTCGAGTCATCGAGTAGCCGACCGGTACGCGACAGCATGTAGAACAGTGTGGGGGCGCGGCCGGCGAAGCCGCAGCCCCCACACTGCCTGGGAGAGGACTTGGGATGGCCTTCACACGGACGCTGCGCTCAGTGGGCGGCGTTGTTCTCGCGGGTGCGCTGATCTTCGCCGCTGCACCGGTTGCCTCAGCGGATCAGACAAGAGAAGACCAGTGGCCGCTGAAGGCATTCGACGCCGATTCCATCTGGAAGATCTCAAAGGGCAAAGGCGTCACCGTTGCTGTCATCGACGCCGGGGTCAACGCCAGTCACATAGACCTCAAGGGGAATGTGATCAAGGGCAAGGACTTCATCGACGGGGGGTCCACCTCTCCAGAAGCCGACGATGACCACGGCACTGCGATGGCCTCCGTCATTGCAGCTCATGGTCATGGTCCGGGTGCATCCGACGGTGTCATGGGACTCGCTCCCCAAGCCAAGATTCTCGATATTCGTGATGACGGTCAGGATGCCGACGGCTTTGCGTCGTCGATCCGATACGCTGTGGACCACGGCGCCTCTGTGATCAATATCTCGTCCGAAGGCCCCTCTCCGCGTGATGCCGAAGCAGACGCCGTCGCCTATGCGCTGAAGAAAGACGTCTTGGTAGTCGCCGGTTCGGGTAACGATGCCACGACGGCGGGTTATCCGGCGAGTTACCCCGGTGCGGTGGCCGTGGGCGGCGTCAAGAACAATGGGGAGATCTGGGAGAACTCCAACTATGGGCCCCAGGTTCTACTTTCTGCTCCCGCGACGTTCATCGTCGGCGCCGGCGGGAAAGACAATGCGGCGTACAGGTCGGGCACCGGCACGTCCGACTCCACGGCCTTCGTCTCCGCCGCGGCCGCGCTCCTGCGGGCGAAGTTCCCGGACCTGACCGCCGGTCAGATCGTCAACCGGCTGACCAAGTCCGCCGGTCTGCCGCCGTCCGAGAAGGGCCTGGCCCTCCCGGACAAGCGCTACGGCTACGGCTTCATCCAGCCCCTCGCCGCCCTCACCCGGGACATCCCGGCCGGGTCGACGTACGGGCCGCTCGCCGTGCCGGAGTCGCTGAAGACCGGGCAGAGCGGTGACGGCACGGGCGCGACGGACACCCCCTCGTCCTCCGCGCCGAACGTCACGGGGGGCGGCATGAGCGACGAGGAGCAGGCGGCCGCCGACCGCAAGCAGGTCATCGCGCTCAGCGTGATCGGCCTGGTGGGGCTGCTGGTGCTCGCCCTGATCGTCTTCGTGATCGTCAAGATCGCCCGCCGTAACAAGGGCGGCAACGGCGGCGGACCGGGCGGCCCCGGGGGCCCCGCCGGCCCCGGTGGGCCGGGCGGTTACGGGGCCGGGCATCCGCAGTACGGCCGGCAGCCCGCGTACGGTCCGCCGCAGCAGCAGTACCCGCAGGGCGGCAACCCGTACCAGCAGCCCCAGACGCCGGGGCAGTGGTCGAACCAGTAGTGCGGACCTGAGGGCGATCTCTCCCGTCGCGGCGGAGTCCTCGCCGGGGTCGGTCTCGTCGGGCTCGTCGTCGTCTCCCAGGTGGGTGCGGCGTACCCGGGGGCGGGGCGGCAACCCGTACCAGCCGTCCGGGGCGGTGGCCGGCCCAGGCGCCCCGGACGCGTAGACGTCCCGTCCCGGCGTGACGCGGGGCACGCAGACCGGGGGCGGCGGAGCAACCCGCGGAAATCCGTTCCCACCTGCGCGGTCGTCACGGCACATCCATGACACACACGAAAAGTTGAGGTCAATTCATGGGGGATCACTTCAAGACGGACATCGACCAACTGGGCCGGTTCGTCGCCGCGCTGCAGCAGTCCGTAACGGATCTGAAGGAGGCGCGCGAAGCGCTGGCGCACGTGCGCGCCGATCAGGTGGGGACGGCACGCCTGGACGAGGCGTGCGACGTCTTCCAGGGACGCTGGAAGTACGGGACCGAGCAGCTCAGCGAGATGATCGGAACCATCGGCGAGGGAGTGAAGGCGAACAAGCTGAGCTACGAGGAGCTTGAGGACAACCTGGAACAGGCCCTCAAGAAGATTGCGGCCCAGACGGCCCCGGCCGGCGGTGGCGGTGGGATCTGATGGCTGCGAACCCCTATCCGCACCTCGGCTGGAACCCGGTGCCCGGCATCCCCGACGAGGTCTCCGCCCTGCAACTGAAGGTGAGGGCGGCGGCCACCGCGCTGAACGACTCGCACCGGCAGATCGAGCGACTGCTCGGAGAGAGCGACCACTGGGAGGGGGACGCGGCGGACGCCTTCCGCGACGCCCTCGACGGGGACCTTCCGCTGTACATGAAGAACGCCGCCCATTCGCTGGAGAAGGCGGCCGTCTGGCTGGAGACCTGGCAGGGCGACCTGACGTCGTACCGCGACCTCGCGAGGAAGTACGACGACGCGGCGGGGGAGAAGAAGGCCGCGGCCGACCAGGCGAGGAAGCGGTACGACGAGGCCGCCGCCGACCCGGACCTGAAGCTCGCGGGACAGCAGTTCCCCAGCCAGGAGGAGGCCGATGCCGCGACTGCGCGGCTGCGCGCGGCCGAGCGGTCGCTGAACGAAGCGACGACCCACCTGAACAAGGCCAATGCCGCGTACGACGACGTCATCGCCAAGGCGCAGGAGTTGGAGAGGGAGCACGGCGGCCGGGCGGACGTCATCGCCGGAAAGCTCGACGAGGCGGACGACAAACTGGCTCCGAAGGAGCCGGGCTGGTTCGACAAGACCCTCGACGCCATCGGTGAGGGCCTCAAGGCGGCGGGCGAGTTCCTCTTGGAGCACGCCGGGACGATCGGGGCCATCGCCGGCCTGCTGGCGCTGTTCCCCACCCCGCTGGCTCCGCTCTTCGCGGGGATCGCGATCGTCGCCAGCGCGGCCTCGCTGGGCAAGAACCTGTCGAGCGAGGACTTCCGGGATTCGCTGTGGGGCGAGCACGGGTGGAAGGAGGGGGTGACGGCCTGGGCCTCCGTCGCCGGTGACACCCTCGGCATGGTGCCCGGAGTGGGTGTCCTCGCCCGGGCGGGCAGCGAGGCGGGCCTCGCCGCGGCGGTCGCCCGGGAGGGCGGGGAGGCACTGTCGCTGGGGGCGAAGGCGAGCGCCTTCACCAGCGAGATCATGCCGGCCTTCACGTTCAAGGCGCTCGACGCCGCCACCAGCGCCAAGACGCTCGACTACGCGCTGAACGGCATCAACGTGGCCGCCAACGCCGCTTCGTCGATGGAAAGCCTCGGGGTGTTCCCTGACGACGGCCCGGGCCACGATGCCTCCGAGGCCACCAAGGCCGTGGCGGCGGGGGCCGGGGCGAAGGCCGTGGCCGGCGATCTCGTGACCGATCTCGGCGAACTCATCAGCGGGATTCGACTGTGAACCAGACCCTTGACGACCAGATCACCGAAGCCGCGCCCGCGTTCTGGTACGGGCTGCCGCACGGATACCGTCCGCTGGACATCCGGCCGTCTCCCGACGGCCTCGCGGAGGCGGCGCGACGGATCCGTGAGCTTCCCGCCGAGTACCGCGACCGAGCCGATCAGGTCTTCCGTCTGTACGCGGCCGTCGCGTTGATGCTGCAGCGGCAGCGAGTGCAAGGATGGGCCATGGGGCTGCACCCGGATCACCGGGGCGACCCGTCGCTGTCCGTGCTCACCGTCTCCAGCGTTCCGATGCCGGGAACGAATCCCAAGCGGGTTCTGGCCATGATGCTGGGCACCGGGGCGGGGAACGGCATCGGCGAGGGCGTCCGTGCGGTCGAACTCCCGGCCGGCTCCGGCTTCCTGACCGAGTCGGTGCGCAGGACGACCGCACCGGGCCGTCCGCCGGAGGGCGAGGCAGGACCCCGGCAGGGAACCGTCTGGCAGGGGACGGTGGCCATACCGGACGTACGATCGTCGTCCGTCATCGCCGTCCAGCTGGTCACCGCGTCGGTGGATCTCGCCGACGACTACCGGCGTGTGCTCCTCGGCACCGCGGGCACGGTCTCCTTCACTGACCCGGCCGCGTCGGACGGGCGCGGTTCCGAACCGCCTGCAGACCCCGCTGCGGACGCGCGCAGCCCCTTCGGATGAGTGCGGAGAGAAGGCAATGGACAAGGTTTCCCCAGTGACCGGCGCGGCCGGCGGGACGGACGTCAGGGAGATCGTGCGACGTCAGCGCACGACCGCACTGAAGCGCTTCGCCAAGTGGTTCGCGATTTTCGCACCTTTGTGGCTGCAGATCTTCTTCACCAGGACCGGCTATCTGCTGCCGGTCGCCATCCTCGGATTCCTCGGCCTCGCGATCACGCTGCTGCTCGCCTGGGCGCGCCTTTCCCTGCTGCGGAAGTGCTCGAGGACCTTCCGGGAGTACCCCCTCGAGTTCCGGGCTCCGGTGGAGAAGACCCACTTGCAGGGGCCGTCGACGCTTTTCGTCCGGATGGGCGGAAGGGGCGAGGGCCTGTCTCCCACGATGAAGACGGGCCAGGCCGTGGCGCGCCCCGGGTGGCCGGAAGGCATCGAGGACGGCGTGTGGTTCGCGGGCGACGACCTCTTCGGCGGCGCGGCCGTCGTGCCGGCCTCGGGGACGCTGCTCTTCATGCAGCCCCGGGACTGGGACGGCCTGGCGCCCGAACGCCGGGCTGCCGGGGCGGAGCGCATCGCCCGGGCGGGTCGGGCGGGCATCAAGAGGCGGGCGTCGAACCGTTAGCGGCGGGACCCGCCCGTACCCGGAGGCGGATCCCGTCAACTCCGGCACCTACCGGTACGTCGGGCTTCCGCCCCTGTCCTTCTCCGTCACCGACTCGGCCCCCAGGGCCGTCATGTGAGCCTCGCCGGGCCGCCGCACCCGTGCCGGGCGGCCGACTGCTCTGCGAAGCGGCGCAGATCGGCCCGCTCGGTCGCGGTGAGCGGCTTCGAGGTGAAGTCGCGGTTGCTCCCCTCGACCGCCGACGCGTGGTAGTAGCCGATGCCCAGGGCGCCCTGGCAGGTGGCCGAGGTCCACACCGACGTACCGTCGGCGCCCGAGGGTTTGTCGTGCCCGCCGTACCTGCCGTTCGCGACGGCCTCGGAGTTGTCGTTGAAGGGGCCGTACGCGGCGGCCAGTTGCAGGTGCCCGGCGAGCACGCACTCCTCGACCGGCGAGGTCTGCGCGGGAGTCTCGCGTACCTCGGCCGCGGAGGTCAGCCCCTTGCAGGTCCCCTTGGCCTCGGCGGCCGGCACCGTCGTCGCGGACGCCGCCGGGGCCGTGAGCCTGTTCGCGTCCCCCGGGCGCGTCGAGCATCCGGTCCTGTCCGCCGCGCGCCGTGCCGTCGCCGTGACGGTGCGGGCGAGGGCGAGGCGCACGTCCTCGGTCACCTCGGTGCCCGACGGGGACTGGCCCGCCACGAGAATCCCGCTGCCCTTGTCCGGCGCCCAGTTCTCGCAGCCGAGCAGCACGGATGCGGTGGCGTCGTCCTCCTCGGTGACCATGAAGCCCTGCCAGCCCGCGTCCAGGGGCACGGGCAGGGACTCCTGGTCGCGCTGGAAGGTGTAGGCGCCGTAGGCGTTGTGTGCGCCGGCCGTCGTCTCGATGGATATCGCGACGCCGCCGACGTCGCACCGCACCGCGAGCCCGGCGGGCTCCTTCACGTCGTCGGACACGTCGAACTGCCGGCTGTCGGCGTCGAAGCCCCCGCCGAACAGGCTCAGCCGGGACTTACCGGTGAGCTCCAGCACGGAGTCGACCGGCAGCATCCCGCCGCACGCCCTGCCCGCCTCGGCTGCGGGATACTGCAACTGGAACCCGTAGTACCCCGCGCCGAGCGCCGCGAGCACCACCGCCGACACGATCAGCCGACGCCTGCCGTTCTTCCGGAGCCACATCCGGTCTTCCCTCTTCATGTGCCGCAATCCCTGTGTCCGCGATGTCCGGGCGATCCTGCATGCATGGCCGGGGGCGGCCGCCGGCCGCCCCCGGGCTCCGTCGGTCAGCCCTGTCCCGTTCCCCTCTTGTCCTGGCCGTAGCCGTCCAGGTTGCTGTCGGCGGAGTGGAATCCGACCTCGACCTCGTTGGCCAGGATGTTCTGGTAGTCGGCGACCTGCCCCTGCCCCTGGGCCTCCGCCGAGTTCCGGTAGGCGTCCTGGAGGACGGCCGCGGTGGAGTACTTGGCGTCCTCCCAGTCCGCGCCGCTGGAGTACACCGCGTTGCCCATGGTGTCCCGCTCGCTGCCGCTGACGATCTGGTTGATGAGGTCCCCGGTGACCGTGGTCGCGACGCCGCCGACGCCCGCGCCGACGGCCGGTGTGGCGATGAAGGACGTGCCGACGCCGATGCCGGTGCCCACGATCCCCGACGCGTAGCCGCCCGCGCGCCCCATGGCGTCGTTGTACGCCTTGTCGGCCTCCACCGCGTCGCCGATGTCCGACTCCCGCCTGCCGATCGCGATGCTCCCCTGCACTTCGCCGGACGACCTGGCGATCTCCCTCAGCGCGGTGTCCGTGGATCCGGCGAAGGCGTCGGGGTGCTGCAGGTGGTAGTCGATGAGGTTGGAGGTGTACGCGCTCTCGGCGACGTTGATCGCCGCGTAGCCGTCCGGGTCCTTGCCGACGGTCATGAGGAAGCGGGAGGTGTCCTGCTCGCTCAGGTTCGCCGAGGTGCCGGCGATCGGATAGAACTGGTCCCTGTTCCCCGAACGGTCGTTCGTCAGGGACTGGTGGATGTCCGGCATGTACTCGCCGGCCATCCGTCCGAGGCTGTCCTGCATGCCGTCATGGGCCAGCTCGGAGTCCTGGGAGACGGAACGGACGACCTCCTGCATGAGCTGGGCCTGCTTGGGGTTGTGCCCGGGCGCGTCCGCCGAGGGCCCGGTGTCGTACGGGTGTCCCGTGGTCGCCGACTCCAGGGCGTGCCCGAGGTTGTTGTAGCCGCTGGGGTTCTTGGAGTCCCCGGTGAACCCGGCGCCCTCGGGCCAGTGGCGGTCCTTCATCAGGTAGTCGAGGTGGTCGACCTTCTCGCCGTTGACCTCCGACTCGGAGGTGAGGAACTCGGTGGACGCCTCCGGGTTGTGGCCCAGGGCGTCCATGAAGCCCGTCATGGGGTCGAGCGCGCCGATGTTCGTGGGCCCCAGGGAACGCGTCATGTTGCCGGTCCAGTAGGCGTCCGGGTTCTGGCCCCCGTTGGCGCCGTTCCTGTCGGCGGTGATCAGGTCGTCGCCGTACTCCTGGAGGAAGTCCTTGTCCCACTTGCCGTGGCTCATCAGGCTGCTGGTGAGCTGGTAGCCGCTGAGGCCGTACGGGGTCTCGGTGGGGTTGGCGTTGAAGTCGCGCCGGCCCGCCTCGAGCAGGTCGTTCTGGAACTTGGTGATGGCCGGGTCGGGGTGTGCCGCGCGGTCGTCGGACGTGGTGGCCGTCCCCATGGTGGTGCCCAGGTTCTTCTGGATGTCCTTGAGCCGGGCCAGTTCGCTCTTGGACAGCTGCGTCCCCGCGGGCGGGGTGACCAGCTGGTTGTACTTGTCCAGCATGTTCTCGGCGCCGGTCTTGACCGCGAACTGCCGGGAGAACTCGGGGTCGTTCTTGTTCGCCGCGAGCAGTTGGTCGAGCTTGGTGATCTCGGCGTCGGTCAGCCGCCCCTTCTTCTTCATCAGCGCGGACGCCTGGTCGGCCTCGACGGCGTCCAGGGTGGTGTAGACGCTGGTGTTGAACGACCCGCTGTCGCCGTTCGCGTCGCGCTCGAGGGCCGCGCTCGCCGCCTCGTCGGCGGCGGTGGCCTGTTCGAGGACGTGCTTCAGCCGGGACGAGAGCGAGTCCAGCTTCTCCTTGCGCTCCGCGGCGAAGCCGGGGGAGGCGGAGGCGGTCGGGCTGTTCCACCGGGTGTCGACGTCCTTGATCGCGCCGTCCTCGGAGACGTGGAAGCTGTCGTTGCGGGCCTCGTCCAGGAGGGCGTGCAGCTGCTTCTGGTACGTGGCGAACTCGGTGTGGGCGTCGCGCAGCAGCTTGGCCGTACGGCCGGCCTCGGTGGCGGCGTTCTGGTACTCCGTGCGGGCCCTGTCCATGGTGGCGAAGGCCGACGTCGCGGCGTCGCCCTCCCAGTGGCCCTTGAGGTGGTTGATGACGCGCTGCTCGAACTCGCGCTGGAGGGCCTCGTACTTCGCGGGCAGCGCGCCCCAGGAGGCGGCCGCGTCGGCGAGCGGGCCGAGGTCGGCCTTGTCGAGGTAGGGGATGGACACCATGCGTGGGTCAGCTCCTGTCCCGTCCCCGTGGACGGGTGTCGGTTCCGGTCGGGCCTTGTGATCTCTCCCGGGCGTCCCGGGTCCCCGGCTCAGCCGAAGGGGGTGTGGATCGAGGCCTGCCGGGCCTGCTCCTCCTGCTCGGCGCGGGTGTAGTGGCCCGAGCTGGTGTGGAGCTTGTCGCTGATGTCCTGGAGCATGCGCTTGAGGTTGAGGACCTGGTCGCCCCAGCGGACGTCCATGCTCATGAGGGAGCCCGCGGTGGCCCAGGAACCACCCTCGGCCGGGCCGGGGGCGGTGTGCTTGTTGAGGCCCATGACGGAGCCGACGGTGTCCTCGTCGGCCTTGTTGTCGACGTTCTCGGTGTCACCGCGCAGTTCGACCAGGGCGTTGGCGGCCTCGTCCAGACGCTGTGTGTCGACCTTGGTCGTCCCGGCCGAAGTCCCGCCGCCGCCCGGATCGGCGGGCACGGAGTTCAACCGCATCCGTGTGCCTCCGCCGCCCTGTGACCCGTCGAAGGGAGTGCTCATCCCTGTGTCCCATCCCCGTTGACAACAATCCCGGCATGCCGGTCCGTCCCTGACGTGCGGAGTCGTGTGCTCCACCCGGACGGCCCGGCGGCGCTTGCCTTTCGGGGCGCCGCTCCATCACTTAAGCGAGGACATGCCAATCCCGCCCGAAGATACCGGATCTTGCCGCTCGCCCGGCGCGCCGTCTCGTCACACCCACGGCATCCTCACAGATCCGGATCCGGGCGGCACCCCTCGTGCGTCGCCCGGCGGGGCGCGCCCGGGCGGCGACGGGGCCGGACGACGCGTACACGACGCTGACGGGAAGCCGCAAGGGCGGCAGGACCTGGGAGGTCGCGGCGGCCGGCGCCTTCGCGGAGAAGGCCGGCGACCTGCCGAAGTACGCGGGCGACAGCCGGGACGCCCTGCGGGAGGCGGCGAGCCGGCTGTCGTCGTGGCGTTCGAAGCCGGCCGAGTGCCAGCAGAAGGCGCGGGAGTACGAGGCGGAGGCCAAGGCCGCCAAGGCGGGGGAGAAGGCCGGGCAGGGAGCCTGCGACCGCGCGACGTCCGCCTGCAACCAGGCCGCCGCCGACCCGGCGCTGCGTCTTGCGGGTCAGTACTGCGCGACGCAGGGCGAACTCGCCGACGCACAGGCTGGTCGGCCGAGACGAAGGGCACCGGGCGGGACCGGTGGAGCCCCGGCGGCCTGCGGCTGTCCAAGACGGTCCGCCCCGCGGGGTGAGCGTGCGCCCGTTCTCCGTACGGCCCCGTCGGAGAGCGGGCGCAGGCAAGCGGCGTACCGTGCCTCAGCCCGGCAGATAGCCCACCAGCAGCTCCGCGAGCCCGACCGGGTTGGCGAGCGCCACCAGGTGCCCGCCCGGCAGGACGTCCGCCTCGGCGCCGAGCCGTTCCCGTGCGACGCGCTGCTGGAAGCCGGCGGGGAACAGCCGGTCGTCGCGCCCCACGACGACCCGCGTGGCGACGTCCGGCCAGGCGGGCAGGGGGAAGGGGATGCCGAACGGGGTGTCGGACTGACGGTGCTCCTGGCCGAGCGCCTCGTCGACCACGGGCCGCGGCAGGTCGTGGAAGAAGGTGACCAGGGGATCGAACTCCCCGTCCACCGGGCGCCCCTCGGCGAGGTCGAGGGCGCGTCGGGCCTCGGTCTGCCCCGTGGCGGCCCACCAGTCGCCCGCGGTCTCGCCGGGGGCCGGGAACATTGCGTTGACCAGGACGAGCAGTGCGACCCGGTCCTTCAGCCGGTCGCAGGCGAGCGGAGCGCTGAAGCCGGCCATCGACTGGGCGACCAGCACCAGGGGCGCGCGGTCGCCGGCGGCGGCCACGACCGCGTCCGCGTACTCCTCGAGCCCCGCGGAGTCGTCCGCGGTGGGGAGGTCCACCGCGACCGCGTCGTGGCCGCGGCGGCGCAGTTCGGGCACGAGGAGGTGCCAGTACCAGGTGCCGCCGCCCGCTCCGGGGATCAGGACGAAGGTCGTCGCCGTCACGATCGCCGGCCCTCCCCGTCAGGCCTTCGCCAGGACGGAGGCGAAGCTGTCGAGGATGTGGTTCGCTCCGGCCTCGGCCTCGGCGCAGTGCTCCTCCGGGACGCCGGGCTGGTGGTAGACGACCTCGGTCTTGTCGCCCCGGTCGGTGAAGCAGGCGTCCATGACGATCTCGGGCGCGCCGGGTACGTCCATCGTCCACACCAGCCGCTCGTGCTCCACCACCTCGCGGTAGACGCCGCTGAGCGGCATCTCGCCCTGCGGGGTGGTGACCGTGGCGCGCCAGGCACCGCCGGGGCGGACGTCGCTGGCGACGGTGGGCAGTGGGGCGCCGAACCACTGGGCGAAGTACTCCGCCTCGGTCCACACCTTCCAGACCTTGGCGAGCGGGGCGTCGAAGATCCGGGTGATGGTGATGTCGTTCATGGTGCTGCCCTTTCCGGGTGGAGCCGTGCCACTGCGGAACGGCTTCGGGGAATGAGACCGGGCGGGCCGGCGAAACTCATCGGTGGCGTTGTCGGACCCGTGTGGTGTGATCGGTGGGAGCGACGAGGGGAGCAGGCGATGGCCGCGCAGGTGAGGATCGAACCGTGGGCGGAGGGCGACCTCGCCCTGCTGCGCCGGGCGAACGCGCCCGAGATGATGCGGCATCTGGGCGGCCCGGAGACGGAGGAGCAGCTGCTGGTCAGACACGAGCGGTATCTGGCGAGCGGCGGCGAGGGCGGCGGCGGGATGTTCAGCATCGTCCTGCTGCCCGAGGGGGTCCCGGCGGGCAGCACCGGCTACTGGGAGAAGGCCTGGCGGGGCGGCACGGTGTACGAGACCGGCTGGGGCGTCCTGCCCGAGTTCCAGGGGCGCGGCGTCGCCGTGGCCGCCGGGGAGGCCGTCATCGCCCGCGCGGCGGCCGAGAAGGGCCCGCGCTTCCTGCACGCCTTCCCCAAGGTCGACAACCTCCCCTCGAACGCGATCTGCCGCAAACTCGGCTTCACACTGGTGGAGGAGTGCGACTTCGAGTACCCGCCCGGACATCCCATCCGCTGCAACGACTGGCGGCTCGAGCTGTACGCCCCGTGAGGCCGGCCGCGGTCACCACGAAGGTCACCACAGGTCGCCGTCGCGCCAGTCGCAGGTGAGCGTGCCGTACGCGTCGAGCGGGGCGGGGACGAGCACTGCTGCCACAATCGAACCGTGCTGAACCTCGGGACGATCGTGCTCGGTGTCGCGGACGTGCGGCGTGCGGCCGCCTTCTGGGGCGCCGCCCTCGGCTATGTGCCCCGCGACGGGCAGGTGGCGGACGACTGGGCCGTGCTGGTGCCCGCCGGGGGCGCGGCCGGCCCGGGGATCGCCCTCGGCCTGAGCGGGACCCCGGTGCAGGAGCGTCCCCGGGTCCACCTCGACCTGTACGCGGACGACGCCGCCGACCAGGCGGCCCAGGTGGAGCGGCTCGTCGCCCTCGGGGCCCGGCGGGTCGACTGGGACCTCTACCCGGAGGATCCCGACTTCGTCGTCCTGGCCGACACCGAGGGCAACCGCTTCTGCGTCATCGACAAGAGCTTCGGCTGACCGCCGCACGCGTCACAGCGGCTCGGGCCCGACCTGCGGCGGGTCCACGAAGTAGCTGTCGTGGCGCAGCAGGAACTCCCGGAACTCCTCGCCGCCGCGCAGCGCCATCTCACCGGCCTTCTCGAAGTACTCCTCCCGGGGCGCGCCGGGCGCGAAGAGCAGCAGCATCGACGCCGGCTCGTCGGTGTCGTTCTGGAAGGCGTGCAGCCCTCCGGCGGGCACGTGGAGGAAGTCGCCCGGGCGGGCGGTGATCCACCGCTCGCCGTCGAAGAGCTGCACCGCCCCGGAGAGGACGAAGAAGGACTCCGAGATCGACCGGTGGAAGTGGGTGCTGGGGCCTGGGGAGCCCGGTCTCATGTCGATCCGGTAGAGACCGAACTCGCCGCTCGTCGAGGCGTGCGTGGCGAGGTAGTGGGTGCGGTTGCCCGAGGGCGCGATCAGCTCGGGGGAGGTGTCGGCGGAGCGGAACAGCGCGCTGATCTCACCCTGTTCTCCGAGGTAGCGGGGCTCCGGGTAGGACATGATCGGTCGTCGCCTCCTTCGGCATCGGTCAGACAGACCGTGCCACATCAGATCGACGAACACGGATCAGCGCTCCGGGAAGGACGGCCGAAAGGTTGACGAAGCGTGTCCGTGGCCGGCCCGGCCTCCCGACCCTGGTGGCACCATGGCATGCACACTCTTCTCACGACACTCACCACCGGGGGAACGGATCCGATGAGCAAGGAGATCAGCGACGCGGACCTGATGGACGTCGCCGACGACCCGGCGCAGGCCCGCCGGCTGCACAAGGCGCTCAGGACGCTCGCCGACAACCCCAACGCGGACGGCACGCTCAAGGAGATGGCGCGGGAGGTGCTCTCCGGCCGCCTCGGCATGCGCGAGGCCCTGGGTTCCGGCGCCTACCTCGGGGCGATCGGCGACCGCATGGCCGAGCTGAAGCGGGCCGACGAACGGATGACGCCCGAGGAGCGGGCGGCGCAGGAGGAGCGCGCGCGGCGCTGGTTCGAGCAGCAGGCAGCGGAGGAGGAGGCCCGCGAGGACGAGGCGGCCTCGGACGGCTCGCGCCCCGCCGCCGTCCGCCGCGATCCCCGGGACGTCCCGCCCGCGTACCGGCCGCCGGCCCCGCGGGACTGAGCGAGAACGCGCAGCGGGGGCGGGCCGACGGCCCGCCCCCACTGCGCGTGCCCGGCGCGTGCGCGCCGGTGCCGGATCAGCTCTCCGGCAGGAAGCCGGTCTGGATGAGCTGGTTGCCGCGGCGCCGCGTGATGAACTGCGCCCGGCCAGGGGGAAGTTTCGCCGCCTTGACGTTGCCGAAGATCGGACCCTCGCCCGGGTCGCCGGAGAGCAGGACGCCGGTCGCGCCCAATTCCTTGACCCGGGTGAGGAAGGGCTCGAAGGAGGACCGCGAGGCCCCCGAGGTGCTGCGTGACAGGACGATGCGCAGGCCCAGGTCGCGGGCGAACGGCAGGTACTCCATCAGCACCTGCATCGGATTGCCCATCGAGGTCGCGACCAGGTCGTAGTCGTCCACGAAGATCCAGGCGTCCGGCTCGCTGTACCAGCTGCGGTTGCGCAGCTGCTCGGGCGTGACGTCCTGGCCGGGCATCCGGCGGCCCATGGAGCCGGCCAGCGACTCCATGACCTCCTGCAGCTGCGGCCCGGAGGCGCAGTACTTGTACACGTGGCTGTCCGGGACCTGGCCGAGCAGCGCCCGGCGGAAGTCGGAGACCACGAACAGCGCCTTGCCGGGCTCGTAGCGCTCGCTGACCTGCTTGGCGATGAGCCGCAGCAGCGAGGACTTCCCGGACTCGCTCTCGCCGTAGATCACGAACAGCGGGTCGGTCTCGAAGTCCACGAAGACCGGAGACAGGGTGAGCTCGTCGACGCCGATCGCGATGCCGCGGTCGGAGAAGTCGCCGCCCTTGGGCAGCTCGGTCGACGGCAGCATCGTCGGCAGCATCCGCACCTTGGGCGCGGTCGGACCGGACCAGCCCGCGTTGACCGTGGCCACGAACTGCGCCATGCCCTCGGACAGGTCCTCCACGTTCGACGAGGCGTCGACGCGCGGCAGCGCCGCCAGGTAGTCCAGCTTCTCCGGCGAGAGCCCGCGGCCCGGCTTGCCGACCGGTACGTTCTCGGCGCGCCGGCGGTCGAACTCGGACTCCATCGGGTCGCCGAGCCGCAGCTCCAGCCGGCTGAGGATCTGGTCGCGCAGCGCGGGCCGGATCTCGGTGTAGCGGGTGGCGGTGACGACCAGGTGGATGCCGAAGCCCAGACCGCGGGTGGCGATGTCGTTGATGACCGGGTCGAGCTGCTCGTAGTCGGTCTTGAACGTGCCCCAGCCGTCGATGACGAGGAACACGTCGCCCCACGGCTGGTCGGGGAAGTGCCCCGACGCCCGCCGGGAGCGGAAGGTGTTCATGGAGTCGATGACGTTGGCGCGGAAGAACTCCTCGCGGGCGTCCAGGATGCCGTGCACCTCGGCCACCGTACGGCGGACCTTCTCCGCGTCCAGACGCGAGGCGACCCCGCCGACGTGTGCCAGCCCGTCCAGGGCGAGCATGCCGCCACCGCCGAAGTCCAGCGCGTAGAACTGCACTTCCTTCGGGGTGTGGGTGAGCGCGAAGGACGCGATCAGGGTACGGACCAGCGTCGACTTGCCGGACTGCGGGCCGCCGACGATCAGCGCGTGACCGCCGGAGCTCGACAGGTCCGCGTACATGACGTCACGGCGCTGCTCGAAGGGCTTGTCCACCAGGCCCACCGGCACGGTGAGCTTTCCGGTGGCGGTGTAGCCGTCGGCGTGCAGACCGCGCTCGGCGCTCACCGTCAGCGGCGGCAGCACCTGGTCCACGCTGAACGGCTCGTCCAGCGGCGGCAGCCACACCTGATGCGCGGGCGGGCCCTGTCCCTCCAGCCGGCCCACGATGACGTCCAGCACGGTGTCGGCGAGCGCGTCGTCCACCTGCCCCGAGCGCGTCTGCGGCTCCGGCTCGGTGATGATCCGCACGGGGACGGGGGAGGCCGTGAACAGCACGGGGGAGCGGTCGATGCGCGCCCCGCTCGCCGTCCGGGTGCCCGGCGCCCGGTAGGTGCCCGACACGTACGCGGCCTTGAACTGCACCATCGTGTCGGTGCCGTACTTCAGGATGCCCGCGCCGGGGACGTTGGGCAGGTGGTACGCGTCCGGGACGCCGATCGCTGTGCGCGATTCGGCGGCGGAGAAGGTCCGCAGACCGATGCGGTACGACAGGAAGGTGTCCAGGCCGCGCAGCTTGCCCTCCTCCAGGCGCTGCGAGGCCAGCAGCATGTGCACACCCAGCGAACGGCCGATGCGGCCGATCTGGATGAACATCTCGATGAAGTCCGGCTTGGCGGCCAGCAACTCGGAGAACTCGTCGATGATCAGGACGAGTGAGGGCAGCGGGTCGAGCGCCGCGCCCGCCGCGCGCGCCTTCTCGTAGTCGGTGATGTTGGCGTAGTTGCCGGCCTGCCGCAGCAGTTCCTGGCGGCGGGTCAGCTCACCGGTGATGGAGTCGCGCATGCGGTCCACGAGGGTGAGCTCGTCGGCGAGGTTGGTGATGACCGCCGACACGTGCGGCATGGTGCCCATGCCGGTGAAGGTCGCACCGCCCTTGAAGTCCGCGAGGACGAAGTTGAGCGTCTCCGAGGAGTGCGTCACGGCCAGGCCCAGGACGAGCGTGCGCAGCAGCTCGGACTTGCCGGAACCGGTGGCGCCGACACACAGGCCGTGCGGGCCCATGCCCTCCTGCGAGGCCTCCTTGACGTCCAGCATGACCGGCTCGCCGGTCTCGCCCAGGCCGATCGGCACGCGCAGCCGCTCGTGAAGGGTTCGTGGACGCCAGGTCCGCGAGACATCCACGGATGACGCGTCGCCGATGCCCATCAGATCGGTGAAGTCCAGGTTCGCCAGCAGCGGTTCGTCGGCGTCCGCAGCACCCAGCCGCAGCGGCGCGAGCTGCCGCGCCAGCGACTCGGCCTGCACCGGGGAGAGCACGTCAGGGGTGCCCGTGAAGGTGCCGGCCCCGGCCTCCAGGTACAGCTGGTCGGGCCACACCTGGATGGACAGCGAGCCGCGCAGCTCGTCCAGTTCACCCGGGACGACCTCCAGGATCGTGACGCCCTGCAGGCCCTCGGCGGAGGCGATCACCGAGTCCGCGGGCACTCCGCCGCCGTCCAGCACGAGTACCACGTGCGGCTGGTCCAGCACCGGCTGGCCCTCGCGGTTGAAGCGCGGCCGGCCGTCCAGCTCGTCCGCCAGCAGCTCCTCGACCTCGCCGAGGTCGCCGCATATCAGGCGGCGCGATCCCGCGCCGTCGTGCTCCTTGTGCTGCGCGTGCGGCAGCCACTTGGCCCACTCCCACTCCGACTGGGCGCCGGGCGCCGCCACGACGGCGACGACCATGTCCTCCGGGGAGTGCAGGGAGCACAGCTGCCCCACGATGGAGCGGGTCTGCCCGTAGACGGTGTCCGGGTCCCCGGAGATCGTCACGTGGTAGAAGGAGCGCAGCCCCACCGCCAGCGGCAGGTTGTCCAGCGAGCCGTGCGCCGCGATGAACTGCTGCATCGAGTGCGCGGTGAGCGGCTCCAGTTCGTCCACCGGGGCGGTCTCCGGCGCGACCAGCGGCGTCGACAGCTGCTGCGGGCCGAGGCCCACCCGCACCTGCGCGAAGTCCGGGTCGGTGGACCGGCGTTCCCACACCCGCGAGCCCTCGGCGACCAGCGCCCACAGCTGTTCGGGCGCCGGGTGCAGGTAATACTGCGCGTCGCGCTGCCTGCGGGCGGTCTTGCGCACCCCGCGGCGCACCTGCGCCAGGTACTTCAGGTAGTCCCGGCGGGCCTCCGCCATCTGCCCGGACGGCCCCTTGCGGGCACGCACGATCTGGGCCACCACCATCGCCACGGTGGAGCCCATCATGAGCACGCCCATGATCTTCATGAACCCGCCGGACCCCCCGGTGCCCGTGGGCAGGAAGAAGAAGGCCGCCGACGAACCCATGCCCAGCATGGGCAGCAGATTCATCAGCAGGCCCTGGTCCTCGCCGCGCGGCAGTTCGGGCGGGGCTTCGAGCCGTACCTCCTCACTCGGCACCTCCGGCGGGTAAACCCGCGGCGGGCGCTTGATGACGACCACGCTCACCGATGCACCAGTCCTTCACGCGAATCGCAGTTTCGGGCCGCCCCCGTGGCGACGGTCCCCCGTATGACACGTCCCGGTCGCGCTCCGCCCCGCGCGGGGCGGGCATCGGACCACAGGCAGGTGGCGATCCTACTGGGCATGACAGGCGCGGGGCACTGGGACGGGTGAGGGACAAGGGACTTGGGGCACCCGGTAGGGTGACGGATCGCGAAGCGCGGAACGGGGGTCCGACCCTGGACGGCCGCGTGGACCTCACCCCAACCCACCCATCACCGGACGAGGGGGACTACTCCAGGTGAGCACGATCTCAGCAACGGGATTCTGCAGAGTCACGGTGGCGGCGCCGAACAGCCGGATCGATGTGGCACTCCCCGAGGACGTGCCGCTCTCCGACATCCATCCAGAGATACTGCGCCTGTCGGGCCAGACGCCCGACGAAGCCGCCCCCACCGGCTACAACTTGGTCCGCCGTGACGGCAGTGTCCTCGACGACACCCTGTCCCTGGCCGAACAGCGCGTCCACGACGGCGAGTTGCTGCTGCTGCGTCCGTTCGCGGACTCGCTGCCGCCCGCCGTCTTCGACGATGTCGTCGACGCCGTCGCCGCCGCGGTCCAGACCGACCGCCGCAGCTGGAACGACGGCCTCATGCGCGGCGTGGGCCTGACCGCGGGCGTCATCCTGCTCGCCCTCATGGCCTTCGTGCTCTGGTTCTCCGAGCCCGTCAAGCACGACATGCACGGCCTGCCCGGCGTCCTCGCCGGTGCCGCGGGCCTGGTGCTGGTCGCTCTCTCCGCGGTGCGCGCCCGCGTGTACGACGACCGCGCCTCCGCCGTCGCCCTCGGCCTGGCCTCGCTGCCGCTGCTGCTGGTCGCGGGCTCCGGGATCATGGGCGTCGGCAGGAACGAGGGACCCGGTCGCCTGCACTTCCTCATCGGCTGCGTCGTCGTGCTCGGCGCCGCGGTGCTGCTCGTGCTGATGCTGCCGCAGGGGGACGCGCCGTTCGTCGCGGCCTCCTTCACCGCCGCCGTCGGCACCCTCGCCACCTTCGTGGCGATCCTCACCGAGGCCGCGCCGCGTGAGGCCGCCGCCGTCACCGCCGTCGTCATGATCGCCGTCATCGGCTTCCTGCCCGGCTGGTCCGCCCGCTTCGCCCGGCTGCCCATCGGCTTCCGCTCGCCCGACCAGGTCCAGGCCCGGCACCGCGGCGACGCCGAGCGGCAGGGCGAGGAGGAACCGGTCGACTTCGAGCGGATCACCAACCAGGCCCGCCGCGGCCACGAGCTGCTGCTCGGCCTGGTCGGCGGGTGCGCCGCCGCGATCGTCGGCTCCGCCGGTGTCGTTCTCGGATTCTCCGACAACTCCTGGGCGCAGCTGCTCGCCCTCGCCATGGGCCTGGCGACGCTGATGCGCGCCCGGCTGTTCCGCTACACCTCGCAGGTCGTGACGCTGATGGTCGCCGGTGTGATCACCGTCGGGCTGCTGATCATCGGCCTCTCCCTCAACCTGCCGACCGACGTCCTCACCGACCTGCTGCGCGGCAACCACTCCTCGCTCGAGATCCGCACCGTGTGGCTGTCGGCCGCGGTGGCCCTGGGCGCGGCCCTGCTGCTCGCGATCGCGCTCATCGTCCCGAGCAAGGGCGTCACCCCCTTCTGGGGCCGGATGCTCGACCTCGCCGAGGCGACCGTGCTGCTCTCCCTGATCCCGCTCGCCCTCGCGGTCCTCGACCTGTACGCCGAGGCCCGCGGCATGACCAGCGGCTGAGCCGGGCCTCCCCGCAGCCGCCCTGGGCGCCCGCCACCCCGGGCCCGGACATCGCACCGGGCCCGGGGTGGTACTCTGTGTAATCGATGCGTCCGCCCGAAGGCGGCGCGTCCCGCCTTCCGAGTCATCGCAGCTTCCCTTGTGACGCAGACCAGGGGCGCTCGGAGGCAACGACACCACAAGGAGACCGTATGTCGCTCGACGTCGCGACGAAGAAGCAGATCATCGCCGAGTTCGGCACCAAGGAGGGCGACACCGGCTCCCCCGAGGTCCAGGTCGCGCTGCTCTCGCGCCGCATCTCTGACCTGACCGAGCACCTCAAGACCCACAAGCACGACCACCACTCCCGTCGTGGTCTGCTGATCCTGGTCGGCCAGCGCCGCCGCCTGCTGCAGTACCTGGCCAAGAAGGACATCCAGCGCTTCCGTGCGCTCGTCGACCGCCTCGGCATCCGCCGCGGCGCCGCCGGCGCCCGCTGAGACGCCGTAAAGGGAGCGGTTCCCGTCCGGGAGCCGCTCCCTTGGCGTACGTACGGGACCGCGCTGGGCGCGAGACCGGGGCCGAAGCTTTGTAGTCTGGTCCCATACACAACGCCATAGAGCATGCGGAGGGAGCGTCCTCCTAAACGCCACCAGAGCCGGTCCTCGGTAGTGGCCCCCGGGCAGCACGTACGTCCCGGTGGCTTCGATCGAAGACCGGCCCGGCGGACGCCCCTCCACCGACGGCTCCCGGGAAGACGCTCGGGGGCACGAAAGAGGAGAATCCCCATAGTGGAGAACGAGACCCACTACGCCGAGGCCGTGATCGACAACGGCAGCTTCGGCACCCGTACGATCCGCTTCGAGACGGGCCGTCTGGCCCGTCAGGCCGCCGGCTCCGCCGTGGCCTACCTGGACGACGACACCATGGTGCTGTCGGCCACCACCGCCTCGAAGCACCCGAAGGACCAGCTCGACTTCTTCCCGCTGACGGTGGACGTCGAGGAGCGCATGTACGCGGCCGGGCGGATCCCCGGCTCCTTCTTCCGCCGCGAGGGCCGTCCCTCCGAGGACGCGATCCTCACCTGCCGCCTGATCGACCGCCCGCTGCGCCCGTCCTTCAAGAAGGGCCTGCGCAACGAGATCCAGGTCGTGGCGACGGTCATGGCGCTCAACCCCGACCACCTCTACGACGTGGTCGCCATCAACGCCGCCTCCTGCTCCACGCAGCTGGCCGGCCTGCCGTTCTCCGGCCCGATCGGCGGCGTCCGCGTCGCGCTGATCCGCGGCCAGTGGGTCGCCTTCCCGACCCACAGCGAGCTGGAGGAGGCCGTCTTCGACATGGTCGTGGCCGGCCGCACCCTCGAGGACGGCGACGTCGCGATCATGATGGTCGAGGCCGAGGCCACCGACAAGACGATCAAGCTCGTCGAGGGCGGCGCCGAGGCGCCGACCGAGGAGGTCGTCGCGGCGGGCCTGGAGGCCTCCAAGCCCTTCATCAAGGTGCTGTGCAAGGCGCAGGCCGACCTGGCGTCCAAGGCCGCCAAGGAGACCGCCGAGTTCCCGATCTTCCTGGACTACCAGGACGACGTCTTCGAGGCGCTCGAGTCCGCCGTCGCCGACGAGCTCAAGCAGGCGCTGACCATCGCCGGCAAGCAGGCCCGCGAGGCCGAGCTGGACCGTGTCAAGGGCCTCGCCGCCGAGAAGCTGCTGCCGCAGTTCGAGGGCCGCGAGAAGGAGATCTCCGCCGCCTACCGCTCGCTGACCAAGAAGCTGGTCCGTGAGCGCGTCATCAAGGACAAGGTCCGCATCGACGGCCGCGGCGTCACCGACATCCGCACCCTGGCCGCCGAGGTCGAGGCGATCCCGCGGGTGCACGGCTCGGCGCTGTTCGAGCGCGGCGAGACCCAGATCCTGGGCGTCACCACGCTGAACATGCTGCGCATGGAGCAGCAGCTGGACACGCTGTCGCCCGAGACGCGCAAGCGCTACATGCACAACTACAACTTCCCGCCGTACTCCACCGGCGAGACCGGCCGCGTCGGCTCCCCCAAGCGCCGCGAGATCGGCCACGGCGCGCTGGCCGAGCGGGCGCTGATCCCGGTGCTCCCGGCCCGCGAGGAGTTCCCCTACGCGATCCGCCAGGTCTCCGAGGCGCTGGGCTCCAACGGCTCCACGTCGATGGGCTCGGTCTGCGCCTCCACCATGTCGCTGCTGAA
Organism: Streptomyces sp. NPDC001070; assembly: GCF_053598835.1. Taxonomy (NCBI): domain Bacteria; kingdom Bacillati; phylum Actinomycetota; class Actinomycetes; order Kitasatosporales; family Streptomycetaceae; genus Streptomyces; species Streptomyces sp. NPDC001070. Next base: position 20,431 of record NZ_JBSFLB010000040.1, on the reverse strand, counting down.
CGCCGGTGTGCCGCTGAAGGCCCCCGTCGCCGGCATCGCGATGGGCCTGATCTCCCAGGAGATCGAGGGCGAGACCCACTACGTCACCCTCACCGACATCCTCGGCGCGGAGGACGCGTTCGGCGACATGGACTTCAAGGTCGCCGGCACCAAGCAGTTCGTCACCGCCCTGCAGCTGGACACCAAGCTCGACGGCATCCCGGCGTCGGTCCTGGCCGCGGCCCTCAAGCAGGCCCGCGACGCCCGTCTGCACATCCTCGACGTGATGATGGAGGCGATCGACACTCCGGACGAGATGTCGCCGAACGCCCCGCGCATCATCACCGTCAAGATCCCGGTGGACAAGATCGGTGAGGTCATCGGCCCCAAGGGCAAGATGATCAACCAGATCCAGGAGGACACCGGCGCCGAGATCACCATCGAGGACGACGGCACCATCTACATCGGTGCCGCCGACGGTCCCTCGGCCGAGGCCGCCCGCGCCACCATCAACGGCATCGCCAACCCGACGATGCCCGAGGTCGGCGAGCGCTACCTGGGCACGGTCGTGAAGACCACCACCTTCGGTGCCTTCGTCTCCCTGCTCCCGGGCAAGGACGGCCTGCTGCACATCTCGCAGATCCGCAAGCTGGCCGGCGGCAAGCGCGTCGAGAACGTCGAGGACGTCCTCGCCGTGGGCTCCAAGGTCCAGGTCGAGATCGCCGAGATCGACCAGCGCGGCAAGCTGTCGCTGATCCCGGTCATCGAGGAGGACGAGGCGTCCGAGGACAAGACCGAGGACGCGTCCGAGAAGTGACCACCCGCTCCACACGCGTGACGGCCCGCCCCTCCACCAAGGGGCGGGCCGTCCGCACGCAGACCCTGCTGCCCGGTGCCGACGGGATCGGCACGGTGCGGCGCAGCGTGCTCCCCGGGGGCCTGCGGGTCGTCACCGAGACCCTGCCGACCGTGCGCTCCGCGACGTTCGGCATCTGGGTGGGCGTCGGCTCCCGCGACGAGACCCCGTCCCTGAACGGCGCCACGCACTACCTGGAGCACCTGCTCTTCAAGGGCACCGCCCGGCGCAGCGCACTGGACATCTCCTCGGCGATCGACGCGGTCGGCGGCGAGATGAACGCCTTCACGGCCAAGGAGTACACGTGCTACTACGCGCGTGTCCTCGACACCGACCTGCCGCTCGCCATCGACGTGGTCAGCGACATGCTCACCGGTTCCCTGATCCGCCAGGAGGACATCGACGCCGAGCGCGGTGTCGTCCTGGAGGAGATCGCCATGACCGAGGACGACCCCGGTGACCAGGTCCACGACCTGTTCGCCACCGCCATGCTGGGCGACTCCCCGCTGGGCAGGCCCGTCCTCGGCACCGTCGACACCATCAACGCGCTCACCCGCGACCAGGTCGCCCGCTTCTACCGGAAGCACTACGACCCGACGCGGCTGGTCGTCGCCGCCGCCGGCAACATCGACCACGCCACCGTCGTCCGCCAGGTCCGCAGGGCCTTCGAGGACGCGGGCGCCCTCCGTGACCCCGAGGCGGTGCCCCGTCCGCCGCGCGGCGGCGACCGCACGATCCGCGGCCAGGGCCGCGTGGAACTGCTGGAGCGCCGCACCGAGCAGGCCCACGTCGTGCTCGGCATGCCGGGGCTGTCCCGGCACGACGAGCGGCGCTGGGCGCTGGGCGTGCTCAACACGGCGCTCGGCGGCGGGATGAGCTCCCGGCTCTTCCAGGAGGTCCGCGAGAAGCGCGGGCTCGCCTACAGCGTGTACTCGTACACCTCGTCCTTCGCGGACTGCGGGCTCTTCGGGGTGTACGCGGGGTGCCAGCCGCGCCGCGTCCACGAGGTACTGAAGATCTGCCGCGAGGAGCTGAACCAGGTCGCCGAGCACGGGCTGAGCGACGAGGAGCTGGTCCGCGCCATCGGGCAGTTCTCCGGCTCGACCGTGCTGAGCCTGGAGGACACCGGCGCCCTGATGAACCGGATCGGCAAGAGCGAGCTGTGCTGGGGCGAGCAGATGTCGGTGGACGCCACACTGGAGCGGATCGCCTCGGTGACGCCCGAGGAGGTGCGCGCGGTCGCCCGCGACGTCCTGGGACAGCGTCCGTCGCTGGCCGTCATAGGCCCGCTGAAGGACCGGCAGGCCGCCCGCCTGCACGAGTCCGTCGCCTGAGCCGTACCGACCGTCTCGACCGTTCGACCGGAGGACTGGAACGATGAGCAAGATCCGCGTGGGTGTGATCGGGGCCCGCGGCCGCATGGGCGCCGAGGCGGTCAAGGCGGTCGAGGCCGCGGACGACCTGGAGCTGGTGGCCGCGCTCGGCCGCGAGGACAAGCTGGAGTCGCTGGCCGAGAACGGTGCCCAGGTCGCGGTCGAACTGACCACCCCCGGCTCGGTCATGGGCAACCTCGACTTCTGCCTGCGGCACGGCATCCACGCCGTCGTCGGCACCACCGGCTGGACCGACGAGCGCCTGGACACCCTGCGCGGCTGGCTCGGCGCGGCGCAGGGGACCGGTGTCCTCATCGCGCCGAACTTCGGCATCGGGGCGGTCCTGGCCATGCGCTTCGCGCGCCAGGCGGCCCGGTTCTTCGAGTCGGCGGAGATCGTCGAGCTGCACCACCCGGACAAGGTCGACGCCCCCAGCGGCACGGCCGTCCGCACCGCCCAGCTGATCGCCGACGCCCGCCGTGAGGCCGGGCTCGGCGAGCAGCCGGACGCCACCACCACCGCGCTCGACGGCGCGCGCGGCGCCGACGTCGAGGGGGTGCCCGTACACGCGGTGCGGCTGCGCGGGCTCGTCGCCCACCAGGAGGTGCTCTTCGGTGACGCCGGCGAGATCCTCACCATCCGTCACGACTCCATGAACCGTTCCTCCTTCATGCCTGGCGTGCTGCTCGGCGTGCGGCGGGTCGTCTCCACGCCGGGGCTCACCTTCGGCCTGGAGCACTTCATGGACCTCGACTGACAGACCGAAGACCGAGACAGAGACTGAGAGCCGGTTCGGCCATCATGCGCGCAAAGATCACCTACTTCGTCCTCGCGGCCGTGCTGGTCGTCTACTTCGTGCTGGCCGGCGCCCGGGGCGTGTGGCTGATCCAGGACGGCCGCCCGGTCACGGTGGTCCTCGGCGTGGCCGTGCTGGTGCTGCCCCTGGTCGGCGCCTGGTTCCTGGTCCGTACGACACAGTTCGCGCGCGACGCGGACCGGCTGGCCCGGGAGCTGGAGGCCGAGGGCGGACTCCCCGAGGACGAGCTGGTGCGCACCCCGAGCGGGCGCATCGACCGGGACTCGGCCGACGCGGTCTTCGCCAAGCGCAAGGCGGAGGCGGAGGCCGCGCCGGAGGACTGGCGTACATGGTTCCGGCTCGCGGTCGCCTACCACGACGCCCGGGACACCCCTCGGGCGCGCAAGGCCATGCAGCGGGCGATCGCCCTGCGCGGGAAGGCGCCGCAGACCCCCTGAGCGGGGCCCGGCCTCAGCCCGGCAGGACGCTCGTCCCGGTCTCCCCGGGGCCGCCTGTCAGGGCGCGCAGCAGGGCGTGCGGCGAACGGCCGTCCAGGACCCGTGCCGTGCGGACGCCCGCGCGGATCGCGCGCAGGCAGCTCTCCATCTTCGGCACCATGCCGCCGCCGAGGGACGGCAGCATCAGTTCCAGCTCGCCCGCGGTGAGCCGGTCCAGCACCCGGTCCCGGCGCGGCCAGTCGCCGTACAGCCCGGGCACGTCGGTCAGCACGACCAGGGCCTCCGCGCCCAGCGCGGCGGCGATCGCACCGGCGGCCGCGTCCGCGTTGACGTTGTAGACCTGGCCGTCCGTTCCCCGGCCGAGCGGGGAGACCACCGGGATGTGCCCGTGGTCCAGCAGTACCTCCACGGCCGCGGTGTTGACCTCCGCCACGTCCCCGACGAGGCCGATGTCGACCAGTTCGCCGTGGACCTCGGCGTAGCGGCGCACCGCGGTCAGGGTGTGCGCGTCCTCACCGGTGAGGCCGACGGCATACGGGCCGTGCTCGTTGAGCAGCCGTACCAGCTCCCGCTGGACCTTGCCCGCGAGCACCATCCGCACGACGTCCAGGGTCTCCGGCGTGGTGACCCGCTGGCCGCCGAGGAACCGGGCGGGCACGCCCAGCCGGTCGAGCTGCGCGCTGATCTGCGGGCCGCCGCCGTGCACCACCACGGCCCGCACCCCGGTCTGCCGCAGCCGGACCACGTCCTGAGCGAAGGAACGCAGCAGGGCCTCGTCGGTCATGGCGTGGCCGCCGAACTTCACGACGACGGCGCGGCCCCGCAGCGGTTCCAGCGCGGGCAGCGGCCCGGGGGCGGTGAGGAGCGTGTTCGGGTGGGGCGGTGCGAGCAAGAGTCGCTCCAGGTCCTCGGCGGGCCGGGTCGGCCGGAACGTAACAGCCGCAGGCGAACACGCGATGACGGAAGGCTGTCGGCCGCGCAGCGCCCCGCGTCGTGCCGGGGCCGCGTCCGGACGCCCCGCATCGGCCCACCGGAACGGGGCCGCGCCCGGGCGCACGGTCCCGGCCCGCGCCCGGCGGACGGCTCCGGCAGGTCGAGTGCGGCCGCCTCCGCGACATGCGCCCCCGCGCGGCTCAGCGCCGTGCCGAGGGAACGACCAGCGGGGTTCCCGTCTCCGGGTCGTCGATCACCCGGCAGCGCAGCCGGAAGACCTCCTCCACCAGGGCCTCGGTGACCACGTCCACCGGGGCCCCCTCTGCCACCACGCGGCCGTCCCGCATCGCGATCAGATGCGTGGCGTACCGGGCGGCGTGGTTGAGGTCGTGCAGGACCGCGACGACGGTGCGGCCCTCCTCGTGCAGCCGCGCGCACAGGTCGAGGACCTCCAGCTGGTGCGTGATGTCCAGGTAGGTCGTCGGTTCGTCCAGCAGCAGCAGCGGGGTCTGCTGCGCCAGTGCCATGGCGATCCACACCCGCTGGCGCTGGCCGCCGGAGAGTTCGTCGACCGCCCGTTCCGCCAGCTCCGCGACACCGGTGGCGGCCATGGACTCCGCGACGACCCGCTCGTCCTCCCGCGACCACTGCCGCAGCAGTCCCTGGTGCGGGTAACGGCCGCGCGCCACGAGGTCGGCGACGGTGATGCCGTCCGGGGCCACCGAGGTCTGCGGCAGCAGTCCCAGGGTGCGGGCCACCTGCTTCGCCGGGAGCCTGCCGATGTGCTGACCGTCCAGCAGCACCGTGCCGGCCACCGGCTTCAGCGTCCGCGACAGGGCGCGCAGCAGCGTCGACTTGCCGCAGGCGTTGGGGCCGACGATCACCGTGAAGGACGCGTCCGGCACCGCCACGCTCAGCCCTTCGGCGATGGTCCGCCGGTCGTACGCGAGTGTGAGCGCCTCGCCGCTGAGCCGGTTCGTGGTGCGTACCGCCGCGCCGGCCGCCGCGTCGTTGGTCGTCGTCATATCCGTCCTGCCTTGCGCTCGGTGGCGAGCAGCCATACGAGATAGCCCCCGCCCAGTACCCCCGTCACCACGCCCACCGGCAGCCGCCGGCCGGGGAAGACCGACTGCGCCGCCCAGTCGGCGGCCACCATCAGCACCGCGCCCATGCACAGCGAGGGCAGCAGATTCGGGCCCGGCGCCCGGGTCAGCCGCCGCGCCAGCTGGGGCGCGGTCAGCGCCACGAAGGACACCGGGCCTGCCGCGGCCGCCGCGAAGGAGGCCAGCAGCACCGCGGAGGCCAGCAGCACCAGCCGGATCCGCTCGACGCGCACGCCCAGCCCGTACGCCGCGCAGTCGCCCATCTCCATGATCCGCAGGCTCCGCCCGCAGCCCAGCATCACCAGGGGTACGAGCACCGCCATCGCCACCAGCAGCGGCCCGCAGTCCCGCCAGCCGCGTCCGTCGAGGCTGCCGGTCATCCACAGCAGCGCCCGGGCGGCGTCCATCAACTGCCCCTTGGTCAGCAGATATCCGTTGACTCCGGTGAGGATCGCCGAGACACCGATGCCGACCAGGACCAGCCGGTAGCCGTGCACACCCTGCCGCCAGGCGAGCGCGTGGACCAGGACACCCGTCGCCGCGCCGCCGGCGACCGCGCCGAGCGCGAGCGTCACGCTGCCGCCGCCGGTGACGACCACGATCAGCGCCCCGGCCGTCGCACCCTGGGTGAAGCCCAGCACATCGGGGCTGCCGAGCGGATTGCGGACCACGGACTGGAAGACGGCACCGGCGAGTGCCAGGGCGGCGCCGGTCAGCAGCGCGGTCACCACGCGCGGCAGCCGCAGTTCGTTGACGATGAAGTCGTCGGCGGGGGCGCCGTTCCCGGCGAGCGTGCGCAGCACGTCCCCGGGCGCGAGGGGGTAGTCGCCGGTGCCGATGGCGAGGACGCCCACCGCCAGCGCGAGCAGCGCGCACACCGCGCCGACCAGCGCCGCGCGCGGCCGCAGGCGCACCGACCAGGTTCCGTACCGCAGGACGCTCATACGGCCGCCACCTTCCGCCGGTGTACGAGGTAGAGGAAGAACGGCCCGCCCAGGACGGCGGTGACCACGCCGACCTGGAGCTCCGACGGCCGGGCGACGACCCGCCCCAGCACGTCCGCGCCCACGAGCAGGACCGGGGCCAGCACCGCGCTGTACGGCATCATCCACCGCTGGTCCGGTCCGGTCAGGGCGCGGACGAGATGGGGCACCATCAGTCCGACGAAGACCAGCGGCCCGCAGGCGGCCGTCGCCGCGCCGCACAGCAGCGTCACCGCGACGATCACCGCCGCGCGGGTACGGGCCGGCCGGGCGCCCAGCGCGCGGGCGGTGTCGTCGCCGAGGGACAGCGCGTTCAGCGGCCGCCCCAGGGCGAGCGCCAGCAGCAGCCCGGCGAGGACGAACGGCGTCAGCCGGACCACCGTCGTCATGTCGGCGCCGGCCAGCGAGCCGACCGTCCAGAAGCGCATGCGCTCCAGGGCGGCGGAGTCCAGCAGCATGACGGCGTTGACGAGGGAGAACAGGGCCGCGTTCACCGCGGTGCCCGCGAGCGCCAGCCGCGCCGGGGTCGCCCCCCGCCCGCCGCCGACGGCGTACACCAGCACGGACACCGCCGCGGCGCCCGCGAAGGCGAACCACACATAACCGGTGAAACTGCCCAGTCCAGTGAGGGCGATCGCGGTGACCACGGCCGCCGAGGCGCCGGCGTTGATGCCGAGCAGTCCCGGGTCGGCCAGCGGATTGCGGGTCAGCGCCTGCATGAGCGCGCCCGAGACGCCGAGCGCGGTGCCGGCGACCAGGCCGAGCAGGGTGCGCGGCAGCCGCATGTCGTGCACGACCGTGTACGTGGCCGAACCGCTGTCGGTGAGCCCCTGCCACGCCTCCTGCGGGGACAGGGCCTTGGCGCCCACCGCGACCCCCGTGCCGAGCACGAGCAGCAGGAGCAGCAGCGAGGCCGGCAGCCCGGCGGTCCGCGGCAGCAGCCGGGCGGGGCTGGCCCTGTCCTCGCCCGCGGCCGAGGGCAAGGGTCTTGGACTCCCCCCCGGGACGGGGGAGTTGGTGGGGTTCACGTACGGCCTCCGAGTGCCGGCTCATGGGCGGCTGTTGACGACTGGTTCGAAACTTAGGTTAGGGTAACCTAAGTTCGACCGTCGCCCGGTGAGTACCCCTGATCTCGTCCGATCTCGTCCTTCTCGAAAGCAGGCACCGTCATGCCCATCGCCGCAGACCCCCGCCCGAGCCGCCGTGGCCTGCTCGCCGCCGGTGGCGCCCTGGGCCTCGGCGCGTTCCTCGCCGCCTGCGGTTCCGGCGGCGGCGACAAGACGTCCGCCGCCGAGGCCGCCGTCGGCAGCGGACCGTGGTCCTTCACCGACGACCGCGAGACCAAGGTGACCGCCAAGGCCGCCCCCCAGCGCATCGTCGCCTTCACCGGCACCGCCGCCGCCCTGGTCGACCTCGGCCTCGGCAAGCGGATCGTCGGCGTCTTCGGCGAGACCAGGAGGGCCGACGGCACCGCCGAGAAGCAGGCCGGCGACCTCGACATCGGCAAGGTCGAGATCCTCGGCAACGTCTGGGGCGAGTTCGGCATCGAGAAGTACGCGGCTCTGCGCCCCGAACTCCTCGTCACGCACATGTACGACCCGGGCGCCCTCTGGTACGTGCCGGACGAGAGCAGGGACAAGATCCTCAAGCTCGCACCCAGCGTCGCGATCACCACCGGCCGGGTCCCCATGACCGAGCCGATCCAGCGCTACGCCGAACTCGCCGAGTCCCTGGGCGCCGACCTGAAGGCGCCCAAGGTCACCGAGGCCAAGGCCCGCTTCGAGAAGGCCGCCGAGACCCTGCGCCAGGCCGCGAAGGCCTCCGGCGGCATCAAGGTCCTCGCCGCGTCCGGTGCCGCCGACCTCTTCTACGTCTCCAACCCCGCGGTCAGCACCGATCTCATGTACTTCACATCCCTCGGCGTCGACGTCATCGTCCCGGAGAAGACCGGCGGCGGCGACTACTACGAGAGCCTCAGCTGGGAGAACGCGGACAAGTACCACGCGGACCTGATCCTGCTCGACGCCCGCAACACCGCCCTGCAGCCCAAGGCGCTGGAGGCCAAGCCCGCCTGGAAGAAGCTGGCCGCCGTCAAGGCAGGCCAGATCGCCGCCTGGGACGCCGTGCCCCGCTTCTCCTGGGCCGGCGCGGCGCCCCTCCTGGGGGACCTGGCCAAGGCGATCCAGAACGCCAAGAAGCTCACCTGAACCACGGCTGACCGCAGGTCACCGCACTGAAGGAGAACGCTCCACCATGAGCACCGACGTGTTCCGCTTCTTCGACCTCCACGTCGTCCGCCGAACGGAGGTCAGCCCCTCGGTGACGCGCGTCTCCCTGGGCGGCGACCCGATCGAGGAATTCGTCGGCGGCGGCAGGGACCAGAGCTTCTCGCTCATCCTGCCGCACCCGGGGCAGGACGCCCCGGTCGTCCCCACCGGCGAGGACTGGTACACCCGGTGGCGGGCCATGGACCCCGGCGTTCGCGGGGTCCTGCGGTCCTACACCATCCGTGCCCACCGCCCCGGCCCCGGCGGCGAACTCGACATCGACTTCGCCCTGCACGGCGACGGCGGCCCCGCCTCCCGCTGGGCCGCGTCCGCCCGCCCCGGCGACCGGGTGAAGATCATCGGACCCGTCGTCGAGGACAACTCCGGCGTACGCTTCCGTCCCCCGGCCGGCACCGACTGGGTGCTGATCGCCGCAGACGAGACCGCGCTGCCCGCGGCCGACGGCATCCTCGCCTGGCTGCCCGCCGGCACCAGGGCCAAGGTCTTCATCGAGGTCCCGCACGCCGGGGACTTCCGCGAACTCACCACCGCGGCCGACGCCGAGATCACCTGGCTGGTCCGCGACCCGGCCGCCGCATCGCACGGCACCGGCCTCATCGAGGCCGTACGCGCCGCCGGGCTTCCCGCCGGCACGCCCTACGCCTGGATCGCCGGCGAGTCCGGCACCGTCCGCGCCCTGCGCCGCCACCTCGTGGGCGAGCGCCGCCTCGACCGCCGAGCGGTCACCTTCGTCGGCTACTGGCGCAAGGGCGCCAGCGAGGACCACCTGCGGGCGGAGGCCGGGGCCGGCACCGGCGCCGGGGCCGACGACTGACATCCCCCACGAGAGGACCCCCATGACCATCCTCGCCGGCACCGAAGAGGACCCGACCGCGGCGGCAGCCCCCGCCGCTCCCAACGGCGACGGACGAAACGCACGGGCGCACCTGTTCAACGAGCTGAACCTCGACCACTACCGCAGCTCATTGACCCAGGGCGTCGGCCGGATCGCCGGCCGGATCGCCGGCACCGGACAGCCGTTCACCGGCATCACCCCCGACCGGCTCGCCCCCCGGATCTCCGGCATCGACCTCGACGCCCCGCTCGGCGATCCCGGCGCCGCCCTCGACGAACTCGACGAGGTCTACCTGCGCGACGCGGTGTACTTCCACCACCCGCGCTACCTCGCCCACCTCAACTGCCCGGTCGTCATCCCCGCCCTGCTCGGCGAGGCCGTGCTCACCGCCGTCAACTCCTCGCTCGACACCTGGGACCAGAGCGCCGGCGGCACCCTCATCGAACGCCGCCTTGTCGACTGGACCGCCGAGCGCATCGGCCTCGGCGAGGACGCCGACGGCATCTTCACCAGCGGCGGCAGCCAGTCCAACCTCCAAGCCCTGCTGCTCGCCCGCGAGGAGTCCTGCCTGCGCGCGGCGAAGGACTCCCCGGTCCCGGTGGAGAAGCACGGGATCCTGCCGAGACTGCGCGTCATCTCCTCCGAGGCGAGCCACTTCAGCGTGAAGAAGTCCGCCAAGATGCTGGGCCTCGGGCCCGAGGCCGTCATCACCGTCGAGACCGACCGCGAGCGCCGCATGCGCCCGGCCGCCCTCGCCCGCGAGATCGAGCGCTGCAAGCGCGAAAACCTCGTCCTCATGGCCGTCGTCGCCACCGCCGGCACCACCGACTTCGGTTCCATCGACCCGCTGCAGCCCATCGCCGACCTGTGCGACTGGGCCGGCGTGTGGCTGCACGTCGACGCCGCCTACGGCTGCGGCCTGCTGGTCTCCCGCACCCGCCGCCACCTCCTGAACGGCATCGAGCGCGCCGACTCCGTCACCGTCGACTACCACAAGTCCTTCTTCCAGCCGGTCAGTTCCAGCGTCGTCCTGGTCCGCGACCGGGCCGCGCTGCGCCACGCGACCTACCACGCCGACTACCTCAACCCGGCGCGCACCGCGGAGAAGGTCCCCAACCAGGTCGACAAGAGCATCCAGACCACCCGCCGCTTCGACGCCCTCAAACTCTGGCTCACCCTGCGCATCATGGGGCCGGACGCCGTCGGAGCCCTCTTCGACGAGGTCTGCGACCGCGCCGACCAGGCCTGGCGGCTCCTCGACGCCGACCCCCGCTTCGAGGTCGTCACCAAGTCCCAGCTCAGCACCGTCGTCTTCCGCTACCTCCCGCCGGACGAGCCCGCCCGCGCCCGCACCGACCAAGCCAACCTGTACGCCCGCGAGGCCCTGGCCGCCTCCGGCGAGGGCGTCGTGGCCGGCACCGAGGTCGACGGCCGCCACTACCTGAAGTTCACGCTGCTCAACCCCGAGACGTCACTGGGCGACATCGCCCACGTCCTCGACCTGCTCGCCGAGCACGCCGGCCGCCACCTGGACGGCGCAGACACCGGGCCCGAGCGCCGAGCCGGCTGAACCCCGAACCCTCGTCACCCCCCACGGAGCGCTCCTCATGTCCACCCGTGACTTCATCGGCATCGGGCTCGGCCCCTACAACCTGGGCCTGGCCTGCCTGACCGACCCCGTCGACGGCCTCGACGGCCTCTTCCTGGAGAGCAAGCCCCACTTCGACTGGCACCCGGGCATGCTGCTGGACTTCGCCACCCTCCAGACCCCCTTCATGGCCGACCTCGTCACCCTGGCGGACCCCACCTCCCCGTACTCCTTCCTCAGCTACCTCAAGGAGTCGGGAAGGCTGTACGCCTTCTACATCCGCGAGAACTTCTATCCCGTCCGCGAGGAGTACAACGCCTACTGCCGCTGGGCCGCCGGCCGACTCGGCAACGTCCGCTTCGGCCACGAGGCCACCCGCGTCGAGTACGACGAGAGCGAGGGTCTCTACACCGTCCACGCCCGCCGCACCACCGGCGAGACCACCACCCACCGCGCCCGCCACCTGGTCCTGGGTACCGGAACCCCGCCGTACCTCCCGAAGGCCTGCCGCGATCTGGGCGGCGACCTCATCCACAACTCCGGATACCTGCAAGCCAGGACCGCCCTGCAGGCCAAGGAGTCCATCACCGTCGTCGGCAGCGGCCAGAGCGCCGCCGAGATCTACTACGACCTCCTCGCCGGCACCGGCGACGGCGGCTACCGCCTCAACTGGGTGACCAGCTCCCCGCGGTTCTTCCCGCTGGAGTACACCAAGCTCACCTTGGAGATGACCTCGCCCGAGTACGTGGACTACTTCCACGCACTCCCCGAGGACACCCGCTACCGCCTCGAGGCCCAGCAGAAGAGCCTGTCCAAGGGCATCGACGCCGAGCTCATCAACAACATCTTCGACCTGCTCTACCAGAAGAGCGTCGGCGGCCCCGTCCCCACCCGGCTGATGACCAGCACCGCCCTGACCACCGCCGCCTACGACGAGGGCAGCGGCACCTACACCCTCGGCCTGCGCCACACCGAGCAGGAGCTCGACTTCACCCTCGACACCCAGGGCCTCGTCCTGGCCACCGGCTACAAGTACCGGGTCCCCGCCTTCCTGGAGCCGGTCCGCGACCGCATCCGCTGGGACCGCCACGGCCGCTTCGACGTCGCCCGCAACTACAGCATCGACACCACCGGCCGCGGCATCTTCCTGCAGAACGGCGGCACCCACACGCACAGCATCACCTCCCCGGACCTCGGCATGGGCCCCTACCGCAACTCCTGGATCATCCGCGAGCTGCTCGGCCGCGAGATCTACCCCGTCGAGAAGTCCATCGCCTTCCAGGAGTTCGGCGCCCCCGCGGGAGCCGCCGCGTGAACACCGCCACCCTCCTGTTCTCCCGCACCGACCGGCGCCTGGGCACCTTCGCCCTGCGCCCCCTGGACCCCGCGGGCGACGCCCAGCTGTTGCACGGGTGGGTCACCCACCCCAAGTCCGCTTACTGGATGATGCAGGACGCCGACCTGGCGGCGGTCGCCCACGAGTACGGCAAGATCGCCGACCACCCGCACCACGACGCCTTCGTCGGCCTCCACGGCGGCCGCCCCGCCTTCCTCGTCGAGCGCTACGACCCCCGTCACGTGGAGCTGGTCGGCCTCTACGAACCGCAGGACGGCGACGTCGGCATGCACTTCCTGTGCGCCCCCACCGACCGGCCCCTGCGCGGCTTCAGCCTCGCCGTGATCACCACCGTCATGGCCTTCCTCCTCGACGACCCCGCCCACCGCCGCGTCGTCGTCGAACCCGACCTGCGCAACACCGCCGTCCACACCCTCAACGCCGCCGTCGGCTTCGAGGTCGTCGGCGCCATCACCAAGCCCGAGAAGGAGGCACTGCTCACCACCTGCACCCGCGAGCAGTTCCTGGCCACCCAGGCCGGCCCGGCCGCCCGAGGAGCAACCGCATGACCGCGACCGCCGCAGCCGGCACCGCCCGCGACGCCGTCGCCCACCTCACCCCCGAGCTGTGGGACCGCGCCGGACGTCAGCTCATACGCAAGGCCCTCGCCGAGTTCTCCCACGAGCGCCTGCTGCACCCCCAGGAGACGGCACCGGGCAGCTACACCGTCACCAGCGACGACGGCACCACCGAGTACCGCTTCGCCGCCCGCGTCCTCACCCTCGACCACTGGCTGGTCGACGCCGCGAGCATCACCCGCCACCGCGACGGCGCCGAACTCCCCCTGGACGCCGTCGACTTCGTCATCGAGCTGCGCACCGCACTGGGCCTGTCCGACGAGGTCCTGCCGGTCTACCTGGAGGAGATCAGCTCCACCCTCGCCGGCGCCGCCTACACACTCGGCAAGCCCCGGCACACGGCCGCCGAGCTCGCCCGGGCCGACTTCCAGACGATCGAGAGCTCGATGACCGAGGGCCACCCCTGCTTCGTCGCCAACAACGGCAGGCTCGGCTTCGGCGCCCACGAGTTCCACGCGTACGCCCCCGAGGCCGCTGCCCCCGTCCGGCTCATCTGGCTCGCCGCCCACCGCGACCACGCCACCTTCACCCACTGCTCGGACACCGACTACGACCGCCTCATCCGCGCCGAACTCGGCGACGCCGTGCTCGCCCGCTTCTCCGCGACCCTGAGCGGCCTCGGCCTGGACCTCGACGACCATCTGCTCATCCCCGTCCACCCCTGGCAGTGGTGGAACAAGCTCTCCGTCACCTTCGCCGCCGAGATCGCCACCCGGCGCCTGGTCCTCCTCGGCCCCGGCGACGACCATCACCTCGCCCAGCAGTCGATCCGCACCTTCTTCAACGCCAGCCACCCCGAGAAGCACTACGTCAAGACGGCCCTGTCCGTGCTGAACATGGGCTTCATGCGCGGCCTGTCCGCGGCCTACATGGAGGCCGCCCCGGCCATCAACGACTGGCTCGCCGGGCTCATCGACCGCGACGCGGTCCTCAAGGCAACCCGTCTGTCGATCATCCGCGAGCACGCCGCCATCGGCTACCACCACCGCCAGTACGAGGCCGCGACCGACCGGCACTCCCCGTACCGCAAGATGCTCGCCGCCCTCTGGCGCGAGAGCCCCGTCGCCGGCCTGGAGCCCGGCCGCCGCCTGGCCACCATGGCGTCCCTGCTCCACACCGACCCCGACGGCCGCTCCCTGGTGGGTTGCCTCATCGCGGAGTCCCGCCTCACCCCCGAGGCGTGGCTGCGCCGCTACCTCGACGCCTATCTCACCCCGCTGCTGCACTGTTTCTACGCCTACGACCTGGTCTTCATGCCGCACGGCGAGAACGTCATCCTCGTCCTCGGCGAGAACGGCGCCGTGGAACGGGCGATCTTCAAGGACATCGCCGAGGAGATCTGCGTGATGGACCCGGACGCGGCCCTGCCGCCCGCCGTCCGGCGGGTCCGCGCCGAGGTCCCCGAGTCCATGAAGCTGCTGTCACTCTTCACCGACGTCTTCGACTGCTTCTTCCGCTTCCTCAACGGTGTCCTCGCCGGCGAGGGCCTCCTCGACGAGGACGCCTTCTGGCGCACCGTCGCCGAGTGCGCGCGCGACTACCAGCGCTCGGCCCCGCAGCTGGCCCACCGGTTCGCGCGGTACGACCTGTTCACCGACAGCTTCGCCCTGTCCTGCCTCAACCGGCTCCAGCTGCGCGACAACAGGCAGATGGTCGACCTCGCCGACCCCGCCGGCGCGCTGCAGCTCGTCGGCGAACTGGCGAACCCGATCGCCCGCCACCGCCCCGAGCAGGCCCCGGAGCCGGCGCTCTAGCGGAGCTCGGCGGCCCAGGTCTCTATGGCGTCGGCCGCCTGGTCGAAAGCCTGCGTACGGCCCAGGAAGTCCGCGTTGTGGTCGGTGAGCAGCGGTCGCAGCAGCTCCCCGCCCGCCCGCGAGACGACCAGGGCCTGGCCCTGTACGGTCCGGGGCAGCCCCAGCCACTTCACCGGCTGCTGGGCCGTACGGACGGAGCCGACCCGGTTCCACGGCAGCGTCGTCGTGTAGAAGAGCCCCACCTGCCGCAGCCCGCGCGCGCTCACCCAGAACCCCACGCGCAGCAGCCGCAGCGCGCAGACGATCACCAGCACCGCGCCGCCGACCGTCAGGAGAACCCCGGACCCGCTGCCCGCGAGCCCCATGATCACCGCGGCGAAGAGCATGTACGAGGCGAGCACCAGCAGCATCGCCGCCGCCGCGACCCGCCAGGGCCCCGGGCGGTACGGACGGATCCACCGGTCCTGAACGCGGTGCGGAAGGACGGCGTCCGCGGCGTACTCGTCATGGCCGCTGTCGGCGGCGAGGAAGGGCAGAGACACATCGGTGAGGCTAGCGGGCCCCGCCGGGACCGGCCAGCAGTGGTCCGCCGGTCGTCTGCCTTGCGGGGCTTTGCGGTGGGTACGGCCGGTGTCGACGGGTGTCGGGCGATGTCGGAGCGGGCGCATAGGCTGGGCGCCGCCCCCAGCTCCATGAGGAAGGACGCCCGGTGACCGACACCTCCGCCGACGATTCCGTGCAGTTCCGCGACGACGTGACCGTCGAGCTCGTCAAGCACAGCGCCGCCGACTCCGACGTGCTGTGGGCCGCCCGGGTGTCCACGGCGGGCGAGCAGTCCCTGGAGGAGCTGACGAAGGACCCCGAGCGCTCCAAGGGGCTGATCAACTACCTCATGCGGGACCGTCACGGCAGCCCCTTCGAGCACAACTCGATGACCTTCTTCGTCAGCGCGCCGATCTTCGTCTTCCGCGAGTTCATGCGGCACCGGGTCGGCTGGTGTCTGCCGGGTGACTCCATGATCCGCGTCGGTACGGGCAAGAACGGCAAGGCCAAACGCATCGCGGACATCCACCGGGACTGGAAGATCGGTGTGACCGACTCCATGGGGCGTACACGCAGGCTGAAGTCCCGCCAGAACCTCCTGGCCGACACGATCAACCTGGACACCGGGCTGGCGGAGAAGGCGTCCATGGTCGACGTCTTCGAGTCCGGCGTGAAGCCGATCATCAAGGTCTCCACGACCAACGGCAAGGCTCTGCGGTGCACCGCGGACCACCGTGTCTGGACGCCGGAGGGCTGGGTTCGCGCCGGCGACCTGCGCGTCGGTGACCGCGTCGGGCGGCTCGGCCGAGTGGGGGTCGGCGAGCGGGTCGGTATCCCGAAGCGCCTGCGCGAAGGGATTCAGATCTGGACCGCTGAGCAGCGAGCCGGTCTCGTCGCACCCATCGACCTCTGCTACATCTGCGAGGAGAAGTTCGAGGCGATGGATCTGGAACTGGACCATGTCATCCCCGTGGACACCGATCTGACCAAGGCACTCGACGTCTCGAACCTGCGACCGGTCTGCAAGTCGTGTCACCAGCGGAAGACCAACGACGAAGGCGTGCCGATCGGAGTGCGCCGCCGCGCCTTGCAGAACGGTGTGCGCTGGGAGGGCGTTGTCTCCGTCGTTCCGGATGGGGAGGAGATGACCTATGACATCTCCATGCCGCCGCCGCACCACAACTTCATCGCGGACGGATTTGTCGTGCACAATTCATACAATGAGGAGTCGGGGCGCTATCGCGAGCTCCAGCCGGTCTTCTACGTTCCCGGCGAGGACCGCAAACTGGTCCAGCAGGGCCGCCCCGGCAAGTACGAGTTCGTCCACGGCACTCCCGAACAGCACACGGCCGTCACCGCCGCCATGGAGGCCTCCTATCGGCAGTCGTACGACGCGTACCAGAAGATGCTGGCCGCCGGCGTTGCCCGCGAGGTCGCCCGGGCCACGCTGCCCGTGGGTCTGTTCTCCTCGATGTACGCCACCTGCAACGCGCGCTCGCTGATGCACTTCCTCGGCCTGCGCACCCAGCATGAGCTCGCAAAGGTCCCGTCCTTCCCGCAGCGGGAGATCGAGATGGTCGGGGAGCGGATGGAAGCCGAATGGGCGAAGCTCATGCCGCTCACGCACGACGCCTTCAACGCCAACGGCCGGATCGCTCCGTAGCAGGTCACCACTCATCCGGAATGTTCCGATTGCCGGGTTTCATGCAGTTCGTCTAGTCTTCAGAAACGGATTCCGGTGCTGCTTGAACCCCCGAGCAGGCAGCGCCGGAGTCCTCATCGCAGGTCCCGAGGGGGTGACCCGGCACCCGCACCGAGTAGCGTTGGACTCATGGCTCCGACCTCCACCCCGCAGACCCCCTTCGGGCGGGTCCTGACCGCAATGGTCACGCCGTTCACCGCGGACGGCGCCCTCGACCTCGACGGCGCGCAGCGGCTCGCCGCGCACCTGGTCGAGGCAGGCAACGACGGCCTGGTCGTCAACGGCACCACCGGTGAGTCGCCGACCACCAGCGACGTGGAGAAAGAGCAGCTCGTCCGGGCCGTACTGGAGGCCGTCGGCGACCGCGCGTTCGTCGTCGCCGGGGTCGGCACCAACGACACCCACCACAGCATCGAGCTGGCCCGCCAGGCGGAGCGCGCCGGCGCCCACGGCCTGCTCACCGTGACGCCGTACTACAACAAGCCCCCGCAGGAGGGCCTGTACCGGCACTTCACCGCCGTCGCGGACGCCACCGGCCTGCCGGTCATGCTCTACGACATCCCCGGCCGCAGCGGCGTGCCCATCGAGACCGAGACCCTCGTCCGGCTCGCCGAGCACCCCCGGATCGTCGCCAACAAGGACGCCAAGGGCGACCTCGGCGCCGCGAGCTGGGCGATAAGCCGCAGCGGCCTCGCCTGGTACTCCGGCGACGACATGCTCAACCTGCCGCTGCTCTCCGTCGGCGCCGTCGGCTTCGTCTCCGTCGTGGGACATCTGGTCAGCCCTGAGCTCCGGGCCCTCCTCGAGGCGTATCTCTCAGGTGACATCCACAAGGCGACCGAGATCCACCAGAAGCTGCTCCCCGTCTTCACCGGCGTCTTCCGCACCCAGGGCGTCATCACCACCAAGGCCGCCCTGGCCCTGCAGGGGCTGCCCGCCGGCCCGCTGCGGCTCCCGCTCGTGGAGCTCGGCGAGGCCGCGACGGCACAGCTGAAGCAGGATCTCGCCGCCGGCGGGGTACAGCTGTAACCAAAGACTTAAGAACTGAATATCGGTCCTGAGAACCAGTAACAGAAAGCACGATGTCATGCGCGCACGGTGTCCCCGGGTCTCCCCGGGGCCTGTGGCGTGCGTGGTGAGGAGAGACTTTGAGCCATCCGCACCCTGAGCTCGGCCCACCCCCCGCGCTGCCCGAGGGCGGCCTCCGTATCACCCCGCTCGGCGGCCTCGGAGAGATCGGCCGCAACATGACGGTCTTCGAGTACGGAGGCCGGCTGCTGATCGTCGACTGCGGGGTGCTCTTCCCCGAGGAGGAGCAGCCCGGAGTCGACCTGATCCTTCCGGACTTCACCTCGATCCGCGACCGGCTGGACGACGTCGTCGGCATCGTTCTCACCCACGGCCACGAGGACCACATCGGCGCCGTCCCCTTCCTCCTGCGGGAGAAGGACGACATCCCGCTGATCGGCTCGAAGCTGACCCTCGCTCTCATCGAGGCCAAACTCGCCGAGCACCGCATCCGGCCGTACACCCTCGAGGTGGCCGAGGGGCAGCGCGAGCGCATCGGGCCCTTCGACTGCGAGTTCGTCGCCGTCAACCACTCCATCCCCGACGCCCTCGCGGTCGCCATCCGCACCCCGGCCGGCATGGTCGTGCACACCGGCGACTTCAAGATGGACCAGCTGCCGCTCGACGGCCGCCTCACCGACCTGCACGCCTTCGCGCGGCTGTCGGAGGAGGGCATCGACCTGCTGCTCTCCGACTCCACCAACGCCGAGGTCCCCGGCTTCATCCCGCACGAGCGGGACATCTCGCCGGTGCTGCGCCAGGTCTTCGCCAAGGCCGAGAAGCGGATCATCGTGGCCAGCTTCGCCAGCCACGTCCACCGCATCCAGCAGGTCCTGGACGCCGCCCACGAACGCGGCCGCAAGGTCGCCTTCATCGGCCGCTCCATGGTCCGCAACATGGGCATCGCCCGCGACCTGGGCTACCTGCGGGTCCCGCCGGGTCTCATCGTGGACGTCAAGACGCTCGACGACCTCCCCGATGAGAAGATCGTCCTCGTCTGCACCGGCTCTCAGGGCGAACCCATGGCCGCCCTGTCCCGGATGGCCAACCGCGACCACCAGATCCGCATCGTCGAGGGCGACACGGTGGTCCTGGCCTCGTCGCTGATCCCCGGCAACGAGAACGCGGTCTACCGGGTGATCAACGGCCTCACCCGCTGGGGCGCCAACGTCGTGCACAAGGGCAACGCCAAGGTGCACGTCTCCGGCCACGCCTCGGCGGGCGAGCTGGTGTACTTCTACAACATCTGCAGGCCCCGCAACCTGATGCCCGTCCACGGCGAGTGGCGGCACCTGCGCGCCAACGCCGAGTTGGGCCAGGCCACGGGCATTCCCAAGAACCGCTGCGTCCTCGCCGAGGACGGCGTGGTCGTCGACCTGGTCGACGGCGTCGCCAAGATCACCGGCAAGGTCCAGGCGGGATACGTCTACGTGGACGGCCTCTCGGTCGGCGACATCACCGAGACCTCCCTCAAGGACCGCCGCATCCTCGGCGAGGAGGGCATCATCTCGGTGTTCCTCGTGGTCGACAGCAGCACCGGCAAGGCCGTCGGCGGGCCGTACATCCAGGCCCGCGGCTCCGGCATCGACGACGAGGCCTTCGGCGAAGTCCTCCCGAAGATCGAGGAGTCCCTCGCCCGCGCCGCCGCCGACGGCGTGGCGGAGGTCCGCCAGCTGCAGCAGCTCATCCGCCGTGCGATCGGCAAGTGGGTCTCCGACAACTACCGTCGCCGCCCGATGATCCTCCCTGTGGTCGTGGAGGTCTGACGCACCACCAGGAGCGGGGCACCCTCGATTTGCATCGGGGTGCCCCGCTCCAGTACGTTGGCACAACCCCCGCGACGAGAACGCCACGGAAACGTGCGCCCTCGAAGCGGTGCGGTAAATCCGACGAAAAGCATCTGCTAAAGTCGGGGAGCGCGAAAGCCGAAAGGCGGAAACGCAAAAGCAGGAAATCCCGCCGGCGGGAATCGGACACGAAAGAGTCTGATAGAGTCGGAAAAGCCGAAAAGCGAAAGTCGGACGGCGAACCCCCTCCAGAGGGTGGCAGAGAAGGAAATCGGATCTGCTAAGCTGGAGACAACGAAGGGAAAGCCCGGAGGGACCGGTGAAACGGTCTCGAAGGAAGCTTCCGTTCCTTGAGAACTCAACAGCGTGCCAAAAGTCAACGCCAGATATGTTGATACCCCGTCCATCTCG
>NZ_JBSFLB010000039.1:0-76263 GCF_053598835.1 Streptomyces sp. NPDC001070 | reverse complement strand
TTGGAGACCCCAGCCGCCCGGCACAGCGCCTCGACGCCGATGTTGACGCCTTCCCGGTAGAAGAGCTCGGCAGCGGCGTCGAGCAGCCGCTCGCGGGCTGGGGTCGCGGCAGCCGCGGTACCGGATGAGGCCGATGCGGTCGAAGTCATACCCGTCAGGCTACGCCGCTCCTCGCCCAGCCGAAACCGATCGGTTTACGGCGCGGAAAACCGATCGGATCCAGCCGTCGGCCGGAATCGGCGGGAGCACACCCGTGAGATGGGCACTTGGACAGGCGCTCTCGAGTGAAGCCGCACCCGAGCTCTGAGCGAGCGCGAGATCCCCCTGAAGACTGTTCGTCGGCGCGGTGTTACGGGGCGAATCTTCTGCTCCGAAGACCTACAGCAGCTCCCTTGTCCCCGAGTACCGCCTGCCGCGCCTTGATCCGCACCACTCGTACCCGGCCGAGCGTCAGCCGATCAATACCCCTTACCCTCAGGGACGATAGAGGCGTGCCCGCCGATCTCCGCTGGATGGAAAGCACTGCGATGCCGATACGACTGCGTTCGACTGCTGCCCCTGCTCTGCTGCTTGCTGCGGCCGCTGCGGTCTGTACCGCTTGCGGCGGAGGGGGCGGGTCTGCGGCTGCGTCCCGTCCGGCGCCCAGTGCGTCGGTCCCGGTGAACGCGTCCGCTGCGGCATCGGCCTCGGCTTCCGCATCGGCGCTCCAGGGCTCCCCGACGACCACTGCCGCAGTGCGGCCGATGATCCCGTTGGCTGAGGCGTTCCCGGCTCATGTGGCAGACGGTACCGGCGCCTTCACCAAGCTGGGCGCGGCCGTGCTGAAGTCCTGCACCGAGCCCGATTCCGTCGGATCGACCCTGGCCGCCGGCATCGCCGAGAGCAAGGGCTGTGTCGGCGAGGAGATCG
Organism: Streptomyces sp. NPDC001070; assembly: GCF_053598835.1. Classification (NCBI taxonomy): domain Bacteria; kingdom Bacillati; phylum Actinomycetota; class Actinomycetes; order Kitasatosporales; family Streptomycetaceae; genus Streptomyces; species Streptomyces sp. NPDC001070. The sequence continues at coordinate 75,354 of NZ_JBSFLB010000039.1, read as the reverse complement.
CGCTCTACAAGGACGCGCACAACAACCAGTTCAACCTGGCGATCTTCACGATGAAGGAGCCTCAGGACACGGTGAAGCTGGTGACCCAGCTGTCCATGGCCTTCGATGATTACCAGGTGGCCGCGCAAGCCCCTCCGCCCGGATCCGGCCTGCCCACCCTGCCGGCCGACAGCGGAATGGTGCAGTCCTTCACTGGCCAGGGCCGGGCCATGGTGGTCGGGCTGGCCCAGTGGTCGGACGGCCGGACCCGCGACTATCAGCAGCTCGTCGACCGTCTGGGGCCGCTGCTCAAGAAGGTCTCGAAGAACGTCGCTCGCTATGAGACCGCGGATTGACCGTACGTTCCACGTGACTGAAGCGGTGCTCACATGGCCAGGGATCGATGAGAGTCACGGCAACGCCGACGGCAACGGGCGCGGATGGCCCTCCGGCCTGGCGTCGACGCCGAACCGGGCCCACGTCTGCCCATAGGACTCGTCCATCCCTGCCGGCATCGCCCCGGTCGCGACAGCGCCACACCCACCAGCTTCAGACGCGGGCGATCCGCCTCCTCAGATCCTTCCGACGACGACAGCGGGCACCGCCCCGCAGAGGCTGTTCACCGATGGCCGGCAGATCGAAAGTCCGTCGCAGTGCCTCCGCACATGGTGGTAAAGAGTGCGGGCATGGAGTTCTTCTTCTATCACCGCGACCGGCCCGGCTCTCTGGCGTTGCGCGACGAGTTGCGGGAGGAGCACTGGTCCTACATGGACCGGTACTCGGCGGAGATGATCGCCCGCGGCCCGACCCTCTCGGCCGACCGCGACACGCCCACCGGCAGCGTGCACATCGTCGACCTGCCGGATCCCGCCGCCGCCCGCGCGTTCGCCTTCGACGAACCGGGCTACCAGGCCGGCGTGTACCAGGACGTGCTCGTGCGCCGGTGGCGCAACACGCTGGGGCGCACCATGTGGGATTTCCCCGGTGGCCGGACCGGTGGCAACAGGTATCTGGTGCTCGGCCTGAGCTCGGGGCGGGCCGAGGACGCCACCGTGCCGTCGGACCAGGACGAGCTGATCGCATACGGGCCACTGCTGTCCGACGACGGAACCGGCTGGCTGGGTACGGCGGCACTGGTCCGGGCCCCGGACCCGGACACGGCGCGCGCCGTTCTGAACCCTCACCGGTACGCGCACATCGAGGTCCACAACTGGCAGTTCGGCGGGCGGCCGTCGTGATCCGATGACGCCCCGACGGTGATCCGCCGGGCCGTCGTCGACTCGCGTGGGTTCGGACCTGCGCCGAAGCCCTTGCCAGGTCCCGCGATCAGCGGGCTTCTTGCTCTTTCCGGCGGCGTGCGGCACGGCGGCCGAGGAGAACGGCGGTCTTCACCAGGAGGGCTGCCACGACGGCTCCGACGGCCCAGTGCTTCCACGGCCCGGACGCCAGCAGCAGTCCGCCCAGGCCCAGGTGGACGGCCACGACCAGCGCGACGACGGTTACGACGCCGAGCGTCGCGCCGCGTCGTGTTCCGGGCGCGGTGTTCTCCGCCCGGGCGGGAGCAGCGGTGGCGGGATCGCCCGGAAGGTGATCGGCGGCTTCGGCCTGTCGCCAGGTGACCCGCGGCGCATCGTGTTTGCCGGTCCTCTGCAGGCGTTCGGCGAGCAGCTGCTGTATGCGCAGGAGGCCGTCCTGGTCGGCGGCTTCGACGCGGAGGGTCAGCGAGTCGGGGCCTGCTCGCAGGATGCACCGGCCCGAGCCGACGTCGATCGTCCCGTGTGTGCCGGACCGTTCGACGTGCCGGATCCGGGGCGGTGTGCTGCCGCCGTGGTGCAGGCGGGACCAATGGGGCAGGTGGCCGCGCACCCGGCTGGGGTGCTCGCACAGCTGTGCCAGGTACCGGCTCGCACGGTCGGTCCGGACCGTGGCTTCGGCGATCAGCATGAGGGGCCCTTGCGAGGGCACGGAGTCTCTCTGGTCTTGATGACGCACTCCGGTTCGTCCTCCACCTCGAAGATCATCTCGTCCTTGATCACGTACCCGAGCGCGGGTCCGCCGCGGCGGTGCGGCGCGGAACCGGCACCGCCGCGAGGAGCTCCGCCTTCGGCAGCGGCGGAGTCGCATCGGCGGAGTCGTATCGCGACGTCGAGGCGCTGCGAATGTTCGGCACTCACGATGGGGAACCCGGCCTTCCGCGGTTGTTGTGATCGCGAGTACTGACAAGGCGGCGCGGTGATCTGTGACGGCCGGGCCGGCCTCGCGTCCCTGCCCTCTCATGCCGGGCCGTGGCCCCCCGGCTGGTGCACCTTGATCTCGACGCCGGTGGGCCAGCAACTGCGGGCCTCGGTGGGTGTCCGTCTGCTCGGCCCGGTCGAAGAACTTCATGGCCATGAAGCCGTACGCAGGGTTGTCACACGGGATCACCCGGCGGGCGTCGCGCGTGTCGCTCTGGGCCCCGGACATCGCCTGATGCGCGTATCGCGGCTGCGAGGCGGAAGCGAAAAGGGCTGCCCGCGGGCGGCCGCTGAGATCCCCGCCGCCCTGGCCACCTGCGGCCTCAACGCACCGATGGCGGCCCCCAACGGCACACCCCCCGTACCGGGACCGGTACCGCGCCGCCCGCGCGGTACCGGCCCCGTGCATCACCTCGGTTCGGGCGTCACCTCAGGCCGAATGCCCGGACGACGGTCTGCGAGACGGATCCCCCCGCGCGTGCCGTGGCACTGGTCCGCAGGGAGACGAACGCAGCCGAGGCGGGGGCGTGCAGGGACGTACGCCAGACGCCCTGGCGGGCCTCCAGATCCTGCCGGTGCCAGGTCGCTCCGTCGTCGTAGGAGACCTCGAGCCGGACCGAGGACACCGCGTCCGTCGCGGACGTGCCGAGCACCGACGGCGTGATGGACACATCCGAGGTCCGGTGCGCCCGGCCCGCGGCGTCGAGTTCGGTGCCGTAGTCGAGCTGAACCAGGGGAACGGTCCCGGACTGCGCCTTGCCCGACACGAAGTCCCACTCCGTGTGCGTCTTCGACGAGTACGGACTCAGCGCCGGATCACCGGCCGTGTCGACGACGAGCCGATACGGCAGCGACTCGGCCGGCAGGTCGAAGGCGTTCACATAGGGACTGTCGGTCGTGAGCAGCGTGGTGCCGCCCTGGAGCAGCGAGGTCCGGGTGGTCATCGTCTCGGTTTGCGCGGAGCCGCTGTGCGCGGCGCCCGAGTCGCTCCAGCCGGGGACGACCAGCGAGAGCGAGGTCTCGTCGCGCGTCTGGGAGTCGCTGTCGGACATGCGCGGCCGCAGGACCGGGCCGAGCCACCGCTCCTGCTGGACACTGCCCGGCCGGTAGGACGTCGGGCTGTTGGTCGCGCCGACCCAGCCGCTGACCGATACGGTCTGCTGCCACCTGACGTCGTCTCCCGCGGAGACCCAGTCGGTGCGCCGGCCGGGGGCCATGGGCGCCAGTGCGAACGAGTACCCCGTGGTCCACTCGTACTCCGGGAAGTCCGTCCGCCGCTCCAGTGCCTGCTTGCCCTGCGGCTGGGCGAAGGTGAGGTCGACGCGCGCCAGGGGTTCCCGGTCCGCACGATAGGTCACGTCCGCGGGCACGGCGCCGGGGTGGTACTTGACCAGGTCGTACAGGTACGAGGGAGACGGGTGGGCCTCCACCCGGAGCGTAACCGGGTGTTTCCGTGCCGAGGCGATCCTCGCGATGATCGCCTCGCCCTCGTCCCTGTTCACCGACGCCACGGGAACGTCCACGGTGCCGGAGTAGTCCGGCTCGCCGTACCAGGTGGACAGGCGCCCCACTTGGTCGTTGACCACCAGCAGCAGCCGTACGCCCGCCGCCTTCGCGGCCGACGCCTGCGCCGAGGGCGGCACCTCGGTGCTGTGGCGCACCACGGCGACCTTGCCCCGGGCTCGCGCCTTCGCGAGCTCCCCGGGCGAACCGGCGCCGGCGAACACCGCGTCGTGCGTCGACGTGCCGTCGGGGAGCGCGGCGCTTCCCTCCTGGGCGAGCGCGTCGTCGATCCGCTTGCCGTCGTAGGACAGGTCGAGCGGGGTCTCCTGGGCCCGCAGGCGCGTGGCGAAGACGAAGCTGCCGTGCCGTACCTTGGCGCCGGTCGGCTGGGCCCAGATGCTGTCGTAGCCCGCGCCGACGACCACGTTCTCCCTGAGCGCGCCGTAGTCGGCGGGGCTGGGCACGGTGGAGGTGAAGGAGCGGAAGTAGTCCAGCCTGGTGTTCACGAGCGTGCTCGGCTTCGGTGTGACGGCCCGCACCTGATGCGCCTTCGAGGCGTCGAGGTCGATCTGCCGGTCGGCCGTCAGTTCCACCTCGGGGTCGCCCAGCAGAGCGATGCCGCGGGAACTCGGCCCATGGGAGCCCTCGACGTCCGCGTACGACACCACCGCGTAGGTGTCGGCCGGCAGACGCAGGGTCAGCGTTCCGCTCTCGGGGACCTGATACGCGGTGGTGGACCTGCTGAGGGCACCCTTGATGTGGATCCAGCCGCTCATCGGCTTGCCCGAACGGTCCTTCATGGTGATGCCGAGGTCGTACCGCTCCGGTTCGAGGCCGACACCGGCGACCGTGTGGGTGACGATGGCGCCCGCCTCGTCGTGCGCGACGACCTGGGCGGTGTGGTTCCCCCGCGCGAGGCCGGACGGGTCGGTGCCGACCTCGACGCTGGTGCTGCCGTGGGCCGGTACGGTGACCTGGCCGGCGGACAGGGAGAACACGCCGTCGCCGGACGCGCCCGGCTCGACCGCGAGGCGCAGGGCCACCGGCTCGTCCCCGGAGTTGGAGTACGTGATCTTCTGCTCGACGGGATCGGTGCTCCCGTACGGCCAGCGCATGAAGCGGAAGACCGAACCGGTCGCGGTGACCTGGGCACGGACCGCGGCCGCCGCGTCGACGCGCCCCGATCCTCCCTGGTAGGCGGTGAGGTACGGGGTCGGCTTGCTGGTGCTCATCAGAGCGTCCTTCAACCGGCTGCCCGACCAGTCGGGATGCCGCTGCGCCAGCAGGACGGCGGCACCGGCGACGTGCGGGGACGCCATCGACGTCCCGCTCATCGTGGTGTAGTACCCCTCTCCCCCACTCGCGTACTGCGACCGTGCCGCCAGCACGTCCACGCCGGGCGCCGTCACATCGGGCTTGACCGCCTCGTCGCCGATGCGCGGCCCGACGCTGGAGAAGTTCGCGAGTTCGTCGGAGGAGCCGACCGCCCCCACGGTCAGCGCGGCGTCGGCCGCGGCGGGAGAACCGATGGTGTACGGAGTGGACCCCCGTCCGCTGTTGCCGGCGGCGACGACGAACAGCGCGCCCGTCTCGGCGCTCAGAGCGTTCAGGCTCTGGCTCATCAGGTCGGTGCCGTCGCTCGGCTCGGAGTTGCCCAGGCTCATGTTGACGACCCGCGCGTGCTCGGTGCGCGCGGCCCACTCCATGCCGCCGATGACCCAGGACTCCTGTCCCTCACCGCGGTTGCCGAGCACCTTGCCCACCACCAGCTCGGCACCGGGGGCCACGCCCTTCTCCTTGCCGTCCGACGCCGCACCCGTGCCGGCGACGGTGGACGCGACGTGGGTGCCGTGGCCGCTGCCGTCCGGGACGTCCTGGTCGGGGACGAAGCTGCGGGTGCTGGTGATCCGGTCTTTCAGGTCCGGGTGCCCGGTGTCGGCGCCGGTGTCCAGCACGGCGACCCTGACGCCGGCGCCGGTGTCCCCCGTTTCCCAGACCTGCGGCGCGCCGATCTGGGCCGTGGTGTCGGCGAGCGTCGCCTGTGTCTTGCCGTCCAGCCAGATCTTGTCTATGCCGCCCGTGAACCGTGGAGCCCCGTCGGTCCGGCGGGAGCCGGGCGCGCCCTGCCCGGAGGCGCTGCCGTTGCCCGTGGTGAGCGTGGCCCAGGCGTCGGCCGCCGCCGACCGGTCGGCCGCGACCGCCTCGCCGTTGACGGAGGGCAGGTCCCGGCGGGTCCCGATGCCCGGCAGCGCCGTGCCGCCCTGGCGGAGGCTCTCCGCGTTCCGGTGGGTGAGGATCAGCGGCAGGCGCGGGGTGTGCGCGTCGTCGTAGCCCTGCGCGATCAGCCGGGTGATGTTGAACAGGCGTTTGTCGAGGCGGTCCGCGGCCACGTAGGCGAGCGCCTCGTCCGGGTAGACGTAGGTGTCGCTCCCCTCGGTGACGATGCGCACCGAACCCGTCGCCCCGGCAGGGCGCTCGACGCTCAGTGTGTCGCGCCCGCCGCCGGTCACCGGGGTGACGGTGACCTTGTCCCCGGTGATGAGGGTGACGGTCTTCGGGGGGTGGGCGGCAGCAGGGGCCGATGGCCCTTCCGGCGGGGCCGTGGGCGCGGCCGCCCCCGCTGACAAGGGAGTCAGGACGGTGGCGAGCACGGCGGCCGCGGCGCTGAGTGCCGCCAAGCCCGATGTTCGGGCCGTGGAGAAGAACACTGTTCCTCCTTGTGTTTTCCTGGTCGAATGTGATCACATCCTTAAGATTTCGAAAAGATCTTGACAGTCGCCAACGAGGCTGCCGGGAGCGGTGGTTACCGTGAGCGCCGCACCTCGGACGGCGGGCCGGCGGGGAGTCCCGGGCGGGACTGACGCTGTGGGAGAGCACCGGCCCGTGTGGAGTTCTGGTCAGGTCAGCAGTCGCAGGGACAGCTCGCGGATCAGGTCGTCCTCCGGGCGCAGCTCCATAAGCGTCCCGTACCGGCCCGCGACGCACGGCGGCCGCGTCCTGCGGAGTGAGGGACGACGACGCGGCTGACCAACCGCCGCGACGTGGGTACCGGATGCCGCCGTCAGGCGAGTGGATCACCGACCCTCGGGTGTGGCCCCGGGTGGCGGACCAGGGTGATACCCGAGCCGCTCCCCGAGGCCCGCCGAAAGCCGCGCGCCTACGGTCCAGACGTGGGGTTTCCGGCCGCGGCGGCCGGCCCATGACCGGGAGGAGCTGTCGAGTATGCAGCAGTACGCACTCGCCCCTTACGGCGAGAACGAGTCCTACGAGCAGGAAGCGGAGTTCGGCGCCGAGGTGCAGCCGGCCGGGGAGGCGGGGTTCCCGGCGTACGAGACGGGTTACGAGGCCGAGTTCGGCAACGAGGCGGAGTGGGGGGCCGCGCCGCGCCGCGGTCACCCGTACGCCGAGGCCGGACCGGTGTCCCTGGAGAGCCCCCTCTCCGAGGCCGAGGAGGTCCAGCTCGCCACCGAGTTGCTGGAGGTCGGCGACGAGGCCGAGATGGAGCAGTTCCTCGGCAATCTGCTCCGCTCCGCCGCGCGAGGGGTCGGCTCGTTCCTGAAGTCCGACGTCGGGAAGGCTCTCGGAGGCATCGTCAAGAACGTGGCGAAGCGTGCGCTCCCCACGATCGGCAGTGCACTGGGATCATTCGTCGCCCCCGGCATCGGCACGGCGGTCGGCGGCAAGCTCGGCGCCATGGCGAGCAATCTGTTCGAGATACAGACCGAGGGCCTCGACCGCGAGCAGCAGGAGTTCGAGACCGCCCGCCAGCTGGTACGCCTCGCTGCCACCGCCGCGTCGAACGCGGCGATCGACAAGACTCCGGCCGCTCCGGTGGCCGTCGCCGGGGACGCGACCCGCAGGGCGGCGGAACGCTACGCCCCCAACCTCGCGCGCAACTTCGCCGCCTTCGCGCAGCCGGCCCCCTGGTACTGGCCCGCCCCGGTGCCGGGCGCCGCGCCCGCCCGTGGGCGCCGCGCCCAGTCCGGGCGGTGGGAACGCCAGGGCCGCAAGATCGTGCTCTACGGAATCTAGGGGCGCCGGCCGTGTTCGCCCTGTCGGCGGCCGCGCTGTTCGAGGGCGAGGCCCGCGCACTCCTGACCCGGCTGGACCGGGTGAAGCCGTTCCTGCTGCACGAGACCATGGTGCCCGCTGCCGCTCCGCCGCCCTCCGCACAGGCCGCGATCGAGCGCCACCTCATCGAGGGACGTCAGCAGCTGCGCCGGCAGGTGGGGGATTTCCTCGACTGGCTGTCGGGACCGGGCCGAAAGGAACCGCCCGAGGCGCTGCAGCGGCGCTTCGTCCTGCTCCGGCTCCGGTTCAACGGCGTGCTGGCACAGTTCGACGTCTTCCAGGAGGCGGTCACCCAGCGCAGCGAGCGCGATGTCGGCGTGTGGCTGTCCGGGCTGGACATCGCCGCCGCGGACGCGCTGAGGATCCCGGGCACGGACATCGCCGCGCCTCCCGCCGTGTGCTACCTGGATCGCGGTGCCGGCGCCGCGATCCGCAGGGCGCACACGCACTCCTGTCGCCCTGATCCGCATCCCCCGCGAGCGCATGGTCGGCTACGGCATCGGGGCCTCGCTCGTTCACGAGACCGGCCACCAGGTGGCGGCGCTGCTGGACCTCGTCGCCTCCCTGCGGCCGGTGCTGTACGCGGCGGAGCGGCGCCGCGGGAACCGGGCGGAGCGGTTCGCGTACGCCTGCTGGGGACGGTGGATCTCGGAGATCGTCGCCGACTTCTGGGCCGTGTCGAGGCTCGGCGTCGCCGGCACGATCGGGCTCATGGGCGTGGTGGGCCTGCCCCGCCGGCTCGTCCTGACCCCCGTCCCGGGCGACCCCCACCCCTTCCCGTACATCCGGGTGATGCTCAGCTGCGCCCTGGGCGACGCCCTGTATCCCCACCCGCAGTGGAAGCAGCTCGCCGGACTGTGGGCGGCCTGCTACCCCGTCGCGCGGGCCCCCAGGGAGGTACGCGGGCTGGTGAGCGCCCTGGAGGCGACGGCGCACGGGTTCCTGGACCTGCTGCTCCGTCACCGCCCGCCCGCGCTCGGGGGCGAGCCGCTGGCACGTCTCGTACCGCGGATCCACCGCACCCCCGAACGCCTGCTGGCGGAATACGAGCGGTGGGCTCTCCACCCTGCAGCCGCCCGGGCCGCGTCCCCGACGCTCGCCTTCGCGGTCCTCGGACAGGCGCGGGCGGTCTCACGCATCAGCCCCGAGGACGAGAGCCGGCTCCTCGGGGATCTCATCACCCACTGGGCCCTGTCCAGCACGCTCGACTCCCTGACGAGTTGCGCAGGCACCCGCGGACCAGCTGCCGGCAGCAGCTGAGGAGGACACATGGCAACGATCACTGCTCTGCCCGATCCCATCGAGCAGGGCGGACGAGTCTCGTTCACACTGAACAGCTACAAGGGACCACCGACGGACCTGAAGTGGGCGATCGAAGGGGTCGGCCCCGCCGCCTTCGATCAGCAGGCTTCCGTCCGGGCCCACTGGGACGTGCCCGAAGACCAACGACCCGGCTCGTACACGGTGCAGGTGACCGACAGCGAGGCGGCGCCGATCGCGGAAACGGTCTTCACCGTGACCGCCCGTCCGCTGGGCGCGGGCGACCGGATCCAGGTCCGCATGAACCGCACCGAAACCTTCCCCACGGACGATCAGGCGCTGTGGACGGTCATCCGGGCGAGCGCCGAGCGACTGAAGTACTCCGGATACGAGGACTGGATCGATGCGGTCATGGGCGCCGGGGAACTCACCGATGCCGACCTGCGCACGGTCTCGTCCCCTCGGCGGTCGCGGAATCGGACAACGCCGTTCCCCGGTGTCGACCGCTACCAACTGCTCAAGACCGCCACCGAGGTGTTCCTCCTGGCCAACTGCGGCGTCCGCGTCTGGTCCCCCGGCGGAACCAGCGGGCCGGGCGATGCCTCCCAGCTGCTGAACGGCGTGAATCGGGACGACGAGCAGCGGCGTCACGGCGGGCACGTCATCGACCTCGCCGGGAGCTGGCGCAAGTACACCCATCCGAAGGCGACTGCCGAGCATGATGCGTTGCCCTACTTCGCGACGATCTATCGCAAGCTGGGCATCCCCGGTGCGATGGCGAACAACGCGGACGCCGGCTCGCTGGACGACCGCCTGCTGCGGGAGAAGATGCAGTACCCCTTCTTCCTCGAGCTCATCTGGAGCTACTGGCACGAGGAAGGGATGCTGACGCACTCCATCGACGCCATCGCCCGCCGCTTCCAGAACTTCCGCGACCCGCGCCGGCACGACCCGCTGGCCCACGTCGAGATCGATCCGCTGCGCGGCCTCAACCCACTGCTGTGGGGGTACATCCAGGACGAGCAGCATCGGCTCTCCGCCCTGCGCAGGGCGCACGAGTACGACCACCACTACGGCTTCACCCAGCAGCTCCCCCGCGGGGTGCGCATGGCCACGGCCGACAGCCGGCCGCGGTTCCTGCAGGCCTTTCACACGCTGCTCAACCTGGCGTCGGCGTTCTTCAAGGAGGACGACGACACCACGGTCATCGCCGACGGCTTCCCGCTGCTCAACGCGCTCAAGGACGTGCACCTGCTGCTCACCGAGGGCCAGCACAACCAGTACGGCGACCTGCCGTGGACCGCCCGCCTGGAGATGCTCATCCAGCAATACCTGCTCGCCCGCCCGCAGATGCGCGACTTCCTGCCGGGCCGCACGATGGTGGCCTACCCGGAGACCTGGATGCAGCCTGTGGACACCATGAAGCGCCTCCAGGGCTGGCCGTCGGACTCGGTCATCCATTTCCGCGACCTGGGGCACTTCGGCGAGCAACTCCTCCTGACGATCCGGTTCGCGAACTGGAACAGCGTCAACGACCGTGATCAGGCGGCGAACTGGGCTCGCTACTGGCGCTCCGAGATCCAGGGCTACATGCACTCGTACCGGTCCGTGACCGGCATCGACCTGAGCGTCGAGCGCGCGGACTCGCGGATCGACGCGACGCCGCCTTCGGTCCTGCTTCTCAGGCGTCTGCAGGAGCAGACCGGCGTACGTGCCCCCGCCCCGACAGGGGCCGCCACCCTGCAGAGGGACGGCCGCACGCCGCGGCAACTCCAGCTGAGGCGGGCGGAGTTGCCGCCGTCTGCGGCCCGGCGCCAGCCGGGTCGGCCCTTGATGCTGCCGCCGGGCGGCGGCACCGCGCCCCAGTGGCCGGAGCAGACCGAGTCGTGGGGATGGTGAGGTCATGGGCGTGCACACCGCCGGCCGGTCCGGTTCCGGCCCCGACCGGACGAGCGTGACCCACAACCGCGAGTTCGCCCGCACTCTCGGGTGGGGCGGCCACCTCCAGGCCGTACTGCACGCGCTCAGTCCCGGACGGACGGAGTGGAACGACGCCACCCTGGTGGCCAAGACCCGCGCCTGGCAGGCCGGGCACGGGCTGCCCGCCGACGGCGTCCTCGGCCCGGTGACCTGGGCGCACCTGCGGGTTGCGGCCGGCATCGGACCGGACGCGGCGATCGCCGTCCAGTTGCCCGCCGGCGGGCCGGGCTTCTACGCGATCGGCCGGCCCGAGCACCGGTTCGGCAGGGCGCAGACCATCCGCTCCCTGCTGGACCTCGCCGCCGCCTGGCAGAAGGACCACCCGCGGGGCCCGCGCATCGGCATCGGCGACATCAGCCTGCGCGGCGGCGGGCCGACCCCCGCCCACCGGTCCCACCGGCTGGGACTCGATGTGGACATCCGCCCGCTGCGAGCGGACGGACAGGAGATACCGGTGCGCCGGGGCCAGACCGGCTACTCACGTCCTCTCACCCAGGAACTCGTGGACCGGCTGCGAGCCGGCCGGATCCTGGTACCGCGGGTCGTGCTGTTCAACGATCCGGAGGTCCGCGATGTGCGTCCCCGGCCAGGCCACGACAACCACCTCCACGTCTCGTACGCGCCACCACCCGCATCCGGACGGCCCGTTCGGGCGGGGTAGCGCAAAGGGCCCCAGGCCCGGCAGCACACCACGCCAAGCGCCTCGCCCGATGGGAGGCCCGTGCGCTACATCATCGATCTGTACCATCGCACCAACGACGTCCACGGACACCTGCTCGCAGAGGACGCGGACGAACCGGTCGTCTTCCACGGCTGGCTGGAACTGCTGCGGCTGCTGGAACCCCGCCCGCGACTCCCGGAGCCGACGGAGCCCGCCGGCGACGGACCGTCCTCTTGAAGTACCACCGCCGGTCCCGCACCGTAGGGCGAAGGGATGCGGGACCGACGGTGGTGCCAGGGGGGAGCACGCGATGCCGACGGCAGGACCCGAGGGGGGCTCTTCGTCGTCCGCGCAGGACGGGGTCTTCTGCGGACGCGAGAGGGAGCTCGCCCTCCTGCACGACAGGTTGCGACGCTCCGCGGACGGAACGGCCCAGCTGATCGTCGTCGACGGCCCGCCTGGGATCGGGAAGACCGCGCTGGTCCGCCGCTTCCTGCGGCAGGTCGCCCCGGACGGCGCGCTGATCGCCAGCGGCGAGGAGAACGAGTCGGCCCTCCAGTACGGAGTCCTCGCGCAGCTCCTCGCCCGGTCGCCGTCCGAGGGGCCGGCGGCGACCGTGGAATCGCTGCTCCGGGAAACAGACCTGTTCTCCGCCGGCGCCCGCCTGCTCGACCTCGTGGGTCACCTGCGCGACACCGGCCCCACGGTGATCCTCATCGACGACATCCACTGGGCCGATCCAGCGTCCCTGCAAGCCGTCACCTTCGCCCTGCGCCGCATGCGTTTCGAGCGGATCTTCGCCGTGCTCGTCACCCGCGACCCCGGCGACCCCGACCTGCCTGAAGGGTTCCGGCGCCTGCTCACCGACGAGGACACCACCCGGCTGTCCCTGGCCGGACTGGACACCGAGGAGATTCACCGGCTGGGAGAGAAGCTGCTCCCCGGACGCGTGCCGTCGCACGCCGCCGGTCGTCTGTGCGCCCACACCGACGGTAATCCGCTGCACGTTCGCGCCCTGCTCCGCCAGGTGCCCGCGGAGATACTCGCCGCTCCCGACACCCCGCTGCCGGCGCCCCGCTCCTATGCGCTGCTGGTGCTGGCCGATCTGGCACGCTGCGATCGTGCCGCTCAGGATCTGGTGACCGCCACCAGTGTGCTCGGCATGTCCTGCCCGCTCCACCTGGCAGCCAGGCTGGCCGACGTCGAGGAGCCGCTGCCCGCCCTCGAGCAGGCCGTGGCGCGAGGCCTCCTCGAAGAGCAGCCGACAGCCGGTGCACCCGGTGTGCGCTTTCCCCACCCGATGGTCCGGGCCGCCGTGTACGAATCCATGGGTCCCGGGCGCCGATCCGCACTGCACACGACGGCCGCGGCACTCACCGATGACAAGTTCGCCGGCACGTGGCACAAACTGCTCGCCGCCCAGGGACCTGACGGCGAACTCGCCGCGGAACTGGCCGCGGGTGCCCGGTACGAGGCCGCCGCGGGGCGGTGGGCCGGCGCGGCCACACTCGCCGGCCACGCCGCGCGGCTGGCCGTGACCATCAACGACCGCGAAGAACTGGCGATCAACGCCCTCGACGCACTGCTCCTCGACGGCCGGGTGCACGAGGCCGCCGAGATGATGAACACCCTCTCCGAGAGCGCGTTACCGGCGCGTCGCCGCTATGCGTCAGGCAGCGTCGCACTCGTCCGCGGCAACGTCGGCGAAGCCCTGGTCCTGCTGGACGACGCGTGGATGAAGTGCGACGAAGCGGCCGATCCGGTCCTGGCCGGCCGGATAGCCGAGCGGCTCACCTACGCCTGCATCGCCCTGGCGCGCGGCGACGCGGCAGTGCTCTGGGCGCGGCGGGCGCTGAGCCTGCCGCCGCCACCGATCGGGTCCGGCGGCATGACGCGCTACTCCCAACTCGTCGCGCTCGGAATGAACGGGGCCGTCCCGCAAGCCATGGCGATCCTGGCCGGACTGCCGGAGGCCCCGCTCGTCGGACGGGCCGATGTGGATCTGCTGCTCGGCCGCGGCATGATCCGAGTGTGGGCCGACGAGTTGCCGTCGGCCCGCCACGATCTGACCGCTGCCATGTCGATAAGCCGCGACGGGCCGGTACCGCTCCGTATTCTCGCGGGAACCCTCCTCGGCCAGGTCGAACGCCGGACAGGCCGCTGGGAGGATGCGATCCGTTACCTCGAGACGGCCTCCATGCTGGCCACCGACGCCGCCCAGGCATGGTTGGAGCCGCTGGCTCATGCGGAGGCGGCCTCGGTCCTCGCGCTGCGCGGCGACCGTCAACGCGCGGGCGAGCACATCACCGCCGCCTGCGCCAGCGATTCCTACGGTCATACGGTGTCGAGCGTGACCTATGTGGCGGTGGCCCGCGGACATCTCGCCACCGCGGTCGGCGCACCTCAGGAAGCCGTCTCGGTGTTGCGCCCGCTCCTCTACCTGGACGGCCCCAATGAGCCGGGAATCATCCCATGGCGCGATCTCCTCGCCGATGCGCTCATCGCTCTCGCCGAATACGAGGAGGCCGCGAGTGTGCTCACGCCACTCGAGAAGGCCGCGGCGGACCTCGGGCGGCGCTCGGCGCTGGCCGCAGCAGCGCGCGTACGCGGCAGACTGCTGGCCGTCGCACGTGAACCGGGGGCGGCGGAGACCGCGTTCCGCAGCGCACTTGACCACGCCGCCGAGGTGGCGAATCCCTTCGAACGGGCACGAGTCGAGCTGGATTTCGGCGCCTTCTTGCGGCGGGCCGGCCGACGTTCCGCCGCGGCGGACGTGTTGACGACCGCCCACGCCACCCTGACCGCGCTCGATGCCACCCCGTTCCTCACCACATGCGAACGCGAACTACGCGCCTGCGGCCATGCCGTCGCCCCCGCTGTCCCGTCGGCGGTACTGACACCCCAGGAGTTGGCCGTCGCCCGTCTGGCCACCACGGGGTTCACCAACCGGCAGATCGCCCGCGAACTGATCCTCAGCATCAAGACCGTCGAGTACCACCTCAGCAATATCTATGCCAAATTCGGCATCTCGTCCCGCACGGCGATCGCCGGCAAACTCGCGCCGGTCATGTGAATCCGACGCGGAGTACGCCATTGTCCGCCCGGCCCCGGCCGTAGGGCATCGGCACCTGCGCGGTCGGCGAACCTCCCCCGCCGCACGTCGTGGAAGGGACACCAACCCGCGTGGTGTGCGTGCTCCCCCGCCGGCGCGCCCTTCGCGCCGTTCCCGGACTTCGGCGCGCCCGCCGCGCCCGCCGGATGGTCCGGCTCGTACCGGGGATCGTGCCGTCCGGCTTCGCGGCCAGGAACAGGCCGGCCATCCCCGTGTCCGAGTGGCTCTGGACGTGGCAGTGGTACATCCACGCGCCCGCGCCCACGTGTTCGCCCGCGATGATCTGGAAGCCGAAGGAGTCCGCCGGTCCGGTGATCTTGTTGTCGACCACCCGGCTGAGGTCGTCCGGTCCGGTCGGCAGGCCCGTACCCGTCACCGGACGACGTCGAAGACGTTCTTCTGCAGGCCGTTGGCGTAGACCTCGTGTTCGACGAGCTTCAGCTTCTGGGTGTCCTTGTCCGTCGCGCTGAACAGGCGCTTGCCCGCGCCGAGCAGCAGCGGAAAGACCAGCAGGTGGTACCGGTCGATCAGGCCCGCGTCCGAAAGGCCGTGGTTCAGGGAGGCGCTGCCGTGAACGATGATCGGGCCTCCCTCGGTCTCCTTCAGGGCGGCGACCTGGTCGAGCGAGCGCAGGATCGTGGTCTCACCCCAGTTCAAAACCAGGTCGTCCTCGGTGAGGGTGGCGGAGACGACGTACTTCGGCATCACCTTGTAGTCGGCGAATTCCGCCATGTCCGGCCACACGGGGCTGAAGGCCTCGTAGCTGACCCGGCCCATCAGGATCGCGGTGGCTTCCTCCTGCTCCCGCCCCTTGATTTCGAACGCCTCGGGAACGAACTCGACGTTCTTGAAGGTCCATCCGGAGTTCCGGTAGCCGGGTTCGCCGCCCGGGGCCTCCACGACGCCGTCGAGCGAGATGAAGGCGGTGCTGATCAGAGTACGCATCCGGGTTTCCTCGATGTCTCTCGTGTCGGGCTTTTGATTGCTCGGCGCGCGCTTCGGTCCCAGCATGGAGCCGACAAAAAAAATTGTCAAGGAGATTCGAGTTGTCGGAACGTCCGCGTGGCCGCGACCCTCTCCAACCCGGACGGCGTGCACAACATCGAGTGGGGCGGCCACGTCTACGTCTGCACCGGGCCCCGCCGCCCCTGGGGCGCGCTATGGCTCGAGCTGCGCAACTACGCGTGACCGGTACGGCGTCGACGTTCGGTGCGGCGAGCCGGGTCGGTTCCGCCCCGGCAGGATCAGCCGTCCGCGAGGCCGGAGCGCCATGCCCACAGCGCGATCTCGACCCGGTTGCGGGCGGTGAGCTTGGTCTGGATGTTGCCCAGGTGGGTCTTGACCGTGCCCAGGGACACGACGAGCGCCGCCGCGATCTCCGCGTTGGTCATGCCTTCCGCCACCAGCCGGACGACCTCCGTCTCGCGGGAGGACAGGTCCGAGCCCGCCGGTGGGGCGGTACGCGGGGGCCTGACGCCTCTCAGCAGCCGGATCGTGATGGCCGGGCTCACCAGGGCCTCCCCGGAGTACGCCGCGCGTACCGCCTCGGTCAGCAGTGCCGGGCCGGAATCCTTGAGGAGGAATCCGCAGGCGCCGTTGTCCAGTGCCTGGTAGACGTACTCGTCGTCGTCGAAGGTGGTGACGACGACGACCTTGGGGGAACCGCCGCTTCCCGCGCGGTTGAGTTCGCGCAGGGCCTGCAGCCCGTCCATGCGCGGCATACGGATGTCCATGAGAACGACGTCGGGCTTCAGCCGGCGGGACATCTCCAGGGCCTGGACGCCGTCCCTTGCCTCCCCGACCACCTCGATGTCCTCCTCGGCGCCGAGGATGAGGGAGAAGCCGGTGCGGACCATGCTCTGGTCGTCCGCCAGCAGTACGCGGATGGTCATCGTGCCCCTCCGGCCGGTATGCGGGCCTGCACGCTCCAGCCCTGGGGGAGTCTCGGTCCTGCGGTGAAGGAGCCGCCGAGTGCCGCTGCCCGCTCCCGCAGACCCTCCAGGCCGTAGCCGCCCTCCCGGGGCTGGCCGCCGCGGGGGCGGCCGTCGTTGGAGACCTCGACCGTCACCGCGTCGGGCCGGTCGTGGCGACGGACGAGGATGTCGAGTGTCCGGACCGCGTCCGCGTGCTTGCGGACGTTGGTGAGGGCCTCCATGACCACCCGGTGCACCGCCGACTGGACGTCGATGGTGACGTCCTCGAAGTCGCCTTCGATGCTCAGCCTCACCTCCGGGCCGTCGCCGGAGGTGAAATGGCCCGCGAGGGAGGCGATGTCGGCGATCGTGCCCGGGGGCGAGAGACGGGCGTGGGCGTCGGGCTCGCGCAGCAGGGTGACCATGCGGCGGATGGCCGTCATGGCCTCGTCCCCGGCCGCCTCGATGCGTTCCAGGGCGGGGACCACGGCCTGCGGCTTGCTCGCCGCGACGGTCCGGGCGGCCTGGGCGAGCACGACCATGCCGGTGACGTGATGGGCGACGTAGTCGTGGAGATCCGACGCGATGCCCGTCCGCTGCGCCAGCTGGGCGGCGATGATCTGGCGGTGTCGGTTGGCCTGGAGCATCCGTACGGACAGGCCCGCGGCGCCGGCGATGACGCCACCGAGCGCCAGGGCGAGGGCCAGGATCAACGAGACCCGCTGGTCGGACAGCCGCAGGGGCTGCAGCACCAGGCCCGCCAGCAGGAGCAGGACCGCGAACGTGGCGCGCACCGGTTCGGCCCGCCAGGCGGTCACACCGATGACCACGACGGTCACCGCGGCCGCGGTGAACCCGAAGGGCACGACGTGGTAGCCGACGGACGGCACGGTCAGCGTCACCAGCAACACCAGCGCACCCAGGTACAGCGCGCCGGTGCCCAGCGCAACGGCGGTCAGCCGCGGTGTGACCAGGGCGACCACGATGGCCAGCAGGACGGTGGGCAGGAGGCCCTGGTCCAGGCTCACGTCCAGGATCCCCAGGACGAGCAGGGCCGCTATGGCGGCCAGCCATCCGATGCCCCGCACCACCCGCTCGAAGAGACGGTCCGCCGTGTTGCTCACGTTCTCCTCTCCTCCGCTTTCGCTCGCCTGCCGGGCGGACGCCGTCCCGGGTGTTCTCTTCAGTGTCACCGATACGCCTCGCAGGACCGTGATCCATCGATTCGCACCGAGGACGCGGTCGCTTCCGGCTCGCGGGAGGGCACCGGATGCCGTGGCCCGTCCACGGGCCGGGGGGCGCGCTCCCGGCTCTCGGGCGTTGTGCGCTCCGAGTCCATGGCGATGTGGTCCGTGCCCGTTCCGAGGACGACCACGTCGAAGAGGGTCTGCGCGTAGACCCGGGCGGTGCGCAGCAGGTGGTGCATGCGGTGATGCCCCGGGGCGCCCCCCTGGTGGGTCACGGCCCGTCCGGGATCCTGGTCGGTGAGGCGGTGCTGTCCGGTCACGGTCGCACCTGCACCGTGGTCGATGCGTACGGACGGGAGGCGGGCGCCTGCGAGGAGGACGGCGGTGCCGCGAGCGCGCCACGGATGAGTTGGTCGAGCAGTGCGGGATAGGGCAGTCCCTGGTGCGCGAACATCTTGGGGACCTGGGACTGCGCGGTCATGCCGGGCATGGTGTTGACCTCGTTGAGGACGGGACCGTGGGCGGTGAGGAAGAAATCGCAGCGGGCCACTCCGTGGCAGCCGAGCGCGGCGAAGAGGGCGAGGGACGCTTCGACGAGCTGGTCGTGCTCGTCGGGGGACAGTGGGGCGGGGATGAGGAACCGGGCTCCCCCGTCGTATTTCTGCTCGGTGTCGAAGATGCGGCCGTCGTCGAGGAGGATCTCCAGCGGTGGCCCCACCGTCAGACTGCCGTCCGCACGCCGCAGGACGGCGAGATCGACCTCGCGGCCGATCACCAGGTCCTCGACCAGGACCCGGTCGTCGATCCTGAGGGCGGCGGCGATGGCCGGGCCGAGGTCTGCCGGCTCGGTGACCAGGGACACTCCGTGGCTGGACCCCGCGGCGACGGGCTTGACGACGACCGGGCCGGCGAAGCGCACCTGGTCCGCGCTGTCGGCGGTGACCAGGAAGCCCGGGGCGACGGCGATGCCGACCGCTTCGGCGACCAGCTTGGTGGCCCACTTGTCCATCGCCAGGGCGCCGGCCCGGACCCCCGCGCCGACATAGGGAAGATCGGCGAGGTCGAGCAGGGCCGCGAGCGTGCCGTCCTCGCCCTGCGGGCCGTGCAGCGCGGGGAAGACCACGTCGCAGCCGGCGAGCTGGGTCAGGGCCGCGGACAGACTTGCCGCGGGTGTGGCCCCCAGGGAGTGCCCGGCCGCGTCCCGCCACAGGCCGTCCCGTCCGATCGTGAGGCCCACCACGTCGTAGGCGGTGGGGGCGAGTGCCGATCGGACGGACGCGGCGGACGCCAGGGACACCTCGTGCTCGTCGCTTCGGCCGCCGCCGACCACGGCGACCCGGACGCGGTCGGCCCCGACGCCGTCGCCCAGGACGCGGAGGGCTTTCGATGCGGCGCTCATGCGGCCACCGCCGGGCGGTGCACCGTACGGCGCAAGCGTGCGCCGAGGCCGGTGACGATCTCGTGCTCTATGGTGCCGGACCAACGGGCCCAGTCCGCGAGTGTGGGCTCGCCGTGGCCGCCCGCGCCGAAGACGGTGGCGATGTCGCCGGGGACGGCCGGACGCTCCCCGGTGTCGACGATGATCTGGTCCATGGAGACACGTCCGACCACGGGGCGGCGGCGTCCGGCGAGTAGCACTTGCGCCCGGCCGGACGCCGCACGGGGAAGCCCGTCGGCGTATCCGAGGGCCAGCAGGGCCAGGTGGGTGTCGCGGCCGGCGGTCCACGCGTGCCCGTAGCCGGCCCGGGTCCCGGCCGGCACCGCGCGTACCGACACCACGGGTGCGGTCAGCGTGAGCGCGGGACGCAGCGGGGTCGTCCGCGTCGGATCGATGCCGTAGAGGCCGGCGCCGACACGGCTCAGGTCGAACCGGGTTCGCGGGTCGGTGAGGGTTGCCGAGGTCGCGGCCACATGCCGGATCGCCGGCCGCAGTCCGGCCCGGACCGCGGTGACCACCGCCGCCTGGAACAGTTCGAGGGCGCGGTCGGTGCACGGGTCGCCCGGGGTGTCCGCGCAGCCCAGATGGCTCATCACGCCGACGACCCGGACCAGGCCCTCCCGTTCCGCGTTCCGGGCCTGCCGGCACAGTTCGGCCCACTCCCGGGGGTCGGCGCCGTCACGGGCCATCCCGGTGTCCAGCTGCAGGTGGAGCTTGGCACGCCGGCCCGTCCGGGAAGCGGCACGGGCCACTGCGGCCAGGTGCCCGCGCCCGGGAACAGCGAGCGAGACATCGGCGCGCAGGGCCTCCTCGAATCCGGCGTCGAGCGGATTGAGCCAGCTCAGGACGGGCACCCGGAATCCCGCGTGCCTGAGGGACAGCGCCTCCTCGACGGAGGTGACGCCGAGGGAGGTCGCGCCCGCGCCCAGCGCGGCGGAGGCGGCTTCCACCGCGCCGTGTCCGAATCCGCCGGCTTTGACCACCGCCATCACGCGGGCGGCGCGCGCGGCGAAGATCCGGGTGTTCGCGGCGACCGCCGCAAGGTCCACACTCAGCTCCGGGCCCGCCCGGTGGCCGGGCGAACCGGACGGACCGGGCGGGCCGGGCGGTGCTGCGAAGCGGACAGCGGAGCCGATCGGTGGTTCGCAGTGCATGGGGTGGGTGCCCTTCGGAGGTGTCACAGTCGGCCGGAGCCCTCGCCGGCTCGGGCTCGGAGCCCGCCCCGGCGGCTCCGGCAAGGACGTCGCGGTTTCGGTGCATGAGCCGGAGCTCATGACAGGAAGGCTAGGAACGCCCAGTGGCCGCCCGCTTCGGGCGGAAGTCAGATCTCACCGGGCTCTGCTACGACTTTCGGCCGAGCGCGGCCGGCGGCGCACGCCTCGCTTCGTCCGGGCGCGACTCCGGCCGAGGACCTTTGGCGCCCGCTACAGCCGCACGGAGGCCGCCACCGGAAGATGGTCGCTGCCGGTCGCCGGAAGGGTCCAGGCCGAGCGTGGTTCCACGCCGCGCACCAGGATCTGGTCGATCCGGGCCACGGGGAACGACGCGGGCCAGCTGAACCCGAAGCCGGCTCCCGACTCGTCCTGCACCGAGCGCAACCCGGAGGTGACGGCGGACAGGCCCCTGTCCTGCGTGGTGCCGTTGAAGTCGCCGACGAGCAGGACACGGGGCGACTTCTCGGCGCGCAGGGCGGCGGCAAGACGTCGTGCGGCGGCGTCGCGACCGCTCGTGCCGAAGCCCGACACGGCGGTGAACCGCACGGACAGCAGGTGGGCGACGTACACGGCGACCGGTCCCTCGGGGGTGCGGACGGTGGCGCGCAGTGCGCGCGGCCAGGGCGCGATGTCGACCGTCCTCGCGTCGACGAGCGGGTAGCGGCTCCACACGCCCACGGTGTCCCGCACCGAGTGGTACGGGTAATCGGCGGCCAGCGCCGCACCGTACGCCGTCGCGTTGTCTCCCAGCTCCTCCAGGGCCAGCACATCGGCGCCCGAGGAGGCCAGGGAGCGGGCTGTGCGGCGCGGGTCGGGATTGTGCTCGTTGACGTTGTGCGTCACGACGGTCAGGTCCCCGCCGTCCGCCCGCTTGTCGGCGAGTGCCCCGCCGAAGAGCGAGCACCAAACGACGGCGGGCACCAGCAGGGCCACCGCGGTGCTCGCGGACCGCCTGATCGCCGCGTACAGCAGCAGGAGCGGCACACCGAGTCCCGTCCAGGGCAGGAAGGTCTCGACGAGGCTGCCCGGGTGGCCGAACCCGTCGGGTATCCATGCGTGGCCCGCCATCAGCACGGTGGGTGGCAGGGCCAGAAGACAGGCGGCGCCGCGGCCGCGCCGCCAGCTGCCGGGGCGGGTGACGGGCGGCGGCACCAGGGCGGGGACGGGCGCGGCGGGCGGGGGCGGGAGGAGTGCGGTCACAGCCGCCTCACCGTTCCCGGACGCCGGCCGGGGGCACGGTCGCCGACAGCCACCGGCGTACGCCCTCGACGAGCGCACCGCTGGTGTCGAGCGCGGCCTGCAGGCCTTCGCGGGGGCCGGTCCCGGCGCGCTGGTGCAGGACGACGCCGAGCACGAGGTGGTCGTGTCCCCGGCGGTCGGGCGCGATGGCCCCCCACATCAGGGCCCCTCCCGCGGGCGTGCTGGAACCGGACTTGAGGCCGATCACACCGGACGTGCCGAGCAGGGTGTTGGTGTTGGGGATCGTGCCGGGAACGCCGGGGACGGTGGTCCCGGGCATGGCCACGATGGACCGGAACACCTCGTCGCGCATGACCCGCCGGGCCAGTTCGAGCTGGTCGGCGGAGGTGCTGACGGTGGTGGGCTCGATGCCGCTGGCCCCGGTGTACGTGGTCCGGTCCATGCCCAGGTCGTCGGCGGCCCGGTTCATCCTGGTGACGAACGCCTCCTGGGAACCGGCGTCCCAACGGGCGAGCAGCCGGGCGATGTTGTTCCCCGAGGGGATCAGCATGAGTTCCAGCAGCCGCCGTTCGCTCAGCCGCTGTCCCTCCCCGACCTGCACGGTCGACTCGATGCCCGAGACGGACTCGTACGCGGCCGTCCGGTCGACGGTGATCCCGGGACCGGGTTCGTCCTTGCGCAGCGGATGGTCACGCAGGATCACGTACGCGGTCATCACCTTGGTGACGCTGGCGATCGGCACTGGCGTCTGAGCGCCCTTGGTGCCCAGATCGCCTCGGTCGCCGAATCCTTCGACCAGCACGCTCGCCTGCCCCTCCGAGGGCCAGGGCAACGACGCCACGGGCTCGCCGGTCCGCCCGCCCGTGGGGCCGGTCAGCCCCGGGCCGCCGCCCGCGCCCGAGGTGAGAACGAGAGCGCCGAGGACGACCAGGGTGACCAGGGCCACGGCGCCTGCCGTCAGGAGCACGGCAGGGCGCCGGAGGACGGACGACCGGCCTGGCGCGGGCGGCCACGGGGTCCGCGGCTCGACCGGGTGCGCGTCACGCGCGCCGGGTACGACGGCTGGACACATGGGAGGGCACCTCCAGGGGACACCGTGCGTGGCGTTCACGCACGGCGACCACACTGGGCGGGTCACATCTCCGCGCGGCCGTGCCCGCGGCTCCGCCGCCGCTCGGTTGGTCATCCGTTGTGTATCGACGCCTCAGCCGTGTATCGACGCTCCGCGCGGAGCCGGCCTCGGTACCGCGGGTCGTGTCCCGCGGTGCGGTGTCCCGTCAGCGGGTCGTCGGCAGCCGCAGCGTGGCCACGGCTCCGCCGCCGGGTGCGTTGGCGAAGGACAGGGTCGCCCCGATGACCTTCGCCTGGCCCAGGGCGATCGTCAGCCCCAGGCCGTGACCCCGGCCGCGCTCCGCCGCCCCGGTACGGAAGCGCTGGGGCCCGTCCGTCAGCAGTTCGTCCGGGAAACCCGGCCCGTGGTCCCGTACCGTCACGGTGGTGCCCGCCACCTCGACCTCGACGGGCGCGCGACCGTGCCGGTGCGCGTTGACGACCAGGTTGGCGACGATCCGGTCGAGCCGACGCGGATCGGTCTCGGCGGTCGGGGCGCCGCCGGCGGCCAGGCGTGCCGCCAGTCCGGTGCGCGCCAGCGACTCCGCGACCACCTCGGCCAGCGGCACGGGCCGTGTTTCTGCCCGCTCGGCGCCCGCGTCCAGCCGGGAGATCTCCAGCAGGTCCTCGACCAGGGTCCGCAGCACGCCCACCCGGTCCCGGACCAGATCGGTGGCCTCCCCCTCGGGCAGCAGGGTGCTCGCGGTGACCAGGCCCATCAGCGGGGTGCGCAGCTCGTGGGCGACGTCGGCGGTGAAACGCTGCTCGGCCACCAGCCGTTCGCCGAGGGTGTCGGCCATCGAATCGACCGCGGCCGAGATGTCGGTGATCTCGTCCCCGCCCCGGCCGGCACCCGTCCGCGCGTCCAGGTCGCCGGAGGTGATCCGGCGCGCGGTCCGCGCCACCCGGCGCAGCCTGCGGTGGGGCGGTTCCGCGGCGAGCGCCGTCAGCGGTACGACGACGGCCAGCGCGACCAGCGAGTACTTCCACATGTGCCGGTCCAGGGCCTGCCGGGTGAGCTGGTCGGAGGTCATGTCGAGGCGCACCGCCACGGGGTGGCCGTGGTACATGCGGGCCGCCCACATCTCGGGACGGTTCCCGGTGCTGTCGCTGTCGTACCAGGTGGCGATTCCGTCGTACAGCACCTGCCGTTGCTGGAGCCGGTGCAGCAGCTCGTCGGGGAGGGCACCGGGCTCCGTCTCCAGCCCCTCGGGCGGAACGCCGTTCCGCCCGTAGTCGTCCAGGGTCCGGGTCAGCTCCGTCGCGGCGTCGGCCGCGCCGTCGTTCAGCGAGCGGTCCAGGGTGCTGCTGTGGACCAGTACCCCGACGGTCAGCGCGACGGCGCAGCAGGCCACGGCCACCAGCAGAGCGGTCTTCCAGCGCAGCGAACGCCAGTTGAGCAGGGAACGTACGGTCTTCACGTCAGCGCCGCAGCTTGTAGCCGAAGCCCCGGACGGTCTCGATCCGCTCGGAGCCGATCTTCTTGCGCAGCCGTTGCACGCACAGGTCGACCACCCGGCTGTCGCCGTCCCAGCCGTAGTCCCACACATTGCGCAGAAGCGTCTGCCGGTCGAGCACGATGCCGGGGTTCGCCGCGAACTCCAGCAGCAGCCGCAGCTCGGTCGGGGCCAGCGCGACCGGTTCACCCGCCAGGAACACCTCCAGTCCGGCGGTGTCGACGGCCAGGTCTCCGAAGACCAACGTGGCGCGGTCGGGGGCGCTGCCGGACTCCTCCGCCGGTGGCTGCCGGCCCCCCGGGTCGGCGGCGGCAGCGGCGGGCGCGGAGGCGGCGACGGGGCCGAAGGTCGCCCGCCGCAGCAGCGAGCGGATCCGGGCGACCAGCACCGCGGTGTCGACGGGCTTGACCACGTAGTCGTCGGCGCCCGCCTCCAGGCCGGAGACCACGTCCAGCGCGTCGCCGCGCGCGGACATCATCAGAATCGGATCGGTGCTCGTCTCCCTGATCCGGCGGCACAGCCCGATGCCGTCCAGGCCGGGCAGCATCACGTCCAGCAGGAGCAGGTCGTGGTCGCCCTCGCGGAACAGTTCGAGCCCGGTCAGGCCGTCACCGGCGGACACGACGCGGTAGCCGTAGCGCTCCAGCGCCATCGTGACCGATCTGCGGATCACCTCGTCGTCCTCGACGAGCAGGATCCCCACAGGCGCGGCGTCTGCCTGAGTCACGTGAAAGGCCCTCTCCGTCGGACGTGTGGTCGTCGAAGCTCCATCATGCGGGAACGCGTGCCGTCACCCGGCAGCCGCCTGGGCGTCCCGGGCACCGCACGGGTTCCCGGGCCACCCTGCACGGGTCGTGCCGCCGCCCGGCCGCAACCGCACGTCCGCGGCGGCTCAACCGTGTATCGGCCGTGTACCGGCCGGGCCGCACATCGACCCGGGAGGCGTTGATCAACTCCTCCTCGGCGGCCGGGTGGCCGCCTCAGGAAGTTCCGGAGGCGTCCAGCCGGGCACGCAGGGCCCCGGAGATCTCGGCGGCGGCGATCATCTGTTCCGCCGTGAGGGGATCGATGAACAGTTCCCTGACGGCGCTGAGATGGGGAAGCGTGGCCCGCCGGAAGGCCTGGGCGCCTTCGGCGGTGAGCAGTACCTCGGCGCCCCGGTTGTCGGTGACGCACTCCACACGCCGGATCAGCCCGCGCCGCTCCATGCGTCCGAGGTGGTGCGACAGGCGGCTGCGTTCCCAGCCGACGGCTGCCGCCAGTTCGGAGGAGCGCAGCCGGTGTCCCTCCGCCTCCCGCAGCGCGAGGAGCACGGCGTAGTCCCCGGGGGACAGCGCGGAATCACTCTGAAGTCGCGAGGCCAGCTCCGAGCGGAGCCGTTCCGTCGTCTCGATGAAGTCGCGCCAGATCTGCAGTTCCGCAGGAGTGGGCAGTGGCCCGTGTCTCCGTTCCATGACCGCCCCTTCTGTTTGACACGTCAATCATATCGATGCATTGTTGACACGTCAATCACATGACCGCCGGACGCCCAGCCGTTCCGGGGGCGGGAGGAGGGGACTGTGGAAGCCACTGACTTCGAACTGGGCCTGAATTCGTTCGGGGAGATCGCGACGGACGGCGATCGGGTGCTCAGCGACGCCGAGACCGTCCGGCTGCTCGTCGGTGAGGCCTCGCTCGCCGAAGCCGCGGGACTCGACGTCTTCAGCGTCGGCGAGCACTATCGGCCGGGGCACATGGACACCGCCACCCCCGTCCTGCTCTCCGCGATGGCCACCGCCACGGAGCGCATCAAGCTCGGCACCTCGGTGACCGTCCTCAGCACCAACGACCCGGTACGGCTGTACCACGCGTTCTCCACCCTGGACGCCGTGTCGAACGGCCGGGCCCAGCTCGTCCTGGGGCGGGCGTCCGTCACCGAGTCCTTCGCCCTGTTCGGCCACGACGTCGCCGAATACGACCGGCTCTTCGACGAGAAGCTCGACCTGTTCATGCGCCTGCAGCGGGAGGAGACGGTCACGTGGTCCGGCACCGTCCGGACGCCGCTGGTCGACCAGCACCTGCGCCCCCGTATGCGCGAGGGGGGCATCCCCACCTGGATCGGCGTGGGCGGCAGCCCCAACTCCACGATCCGCGCAGCCCGGTACGGCCTGCCGCTGATGCTGGCCATCATCGGCGGCCGCCCGCAGCGCTTCGCCGGCCACGTGGACCTCTACCGGCGGGCACTGAAGCAGGTCGGACACCCCGCCCAGCCCATCGGCCAGCACTCCCTGGGCCTCGTCGCCGACACCGACGAAGAGGCGGTCGAGACCTGGTGGCGGTACTGGGAGCCGGTCGTCGCCGCGGTCTCCGAGGAGCGCGGTTTCTACCGGCCCACGTACAAGCGCTACCTGGCGGAGATCTCCGACGGCGCGCTGTTCGTCGGCTCCCCCGAGACCGTGGCCCGCAAGATCGCCCGGGTCGCCCGTGACCTCCACCTGACCCGATTCGACCTCAAGTACGACATCATGCACCTGCCCCGCCAGGCCCGCGCCCGGACGATCGAGCTCCTGGGCCGGGAAGTGGCGCCGATGGTGCGCGAACTGCTCACGAAGGAACCCGCTGATGTCTGATCTCCTTTTCGGCCTCGACACGTTCGGCGACGTGCCCGTGGACGACACCGGTGCCCCCGTCTCCCACGCGGCCTCGATCCGGCAGGTCCTCGACGAGGCCGTCCTGGCGGACCAGATCGGCGTCGACGCCATCGCGCTCGGCGAGCACCACCGCCCCGAGTACTCGGTGTCGACCCCGGAGACCGTGCTCGCCGGCATCGCCACCCGCACCGAGCGGATCCGGCTCGCCTCCGGCGTGACCGTCCTCAGCTCCGACGACCCGGTCCGCGTCTTCCAGCGCTTCGCGACCGTCGACGCCCTCTCGCACGGCCGGGCCGAGGTGATCCTCGGCCGCGGCTCCTTCACCGAGTCCTTCCCCCTGTTCGGGTACGACCTCAGCGACTACGACGTGCTCTTCGAGGAGAAGATCGAGCTCTTCGCGAAGCTGCTGGACGAGAAGCCCGTCACCTGGAACGGCACCGTGCGGGCGCCGCTGAAGGACGCCGACGTCTTCCCCAAGACCGAGTCCGGCAGGCTCACCACCTGGGTCGGCGTCGGCGGCTCGCCGCAGTCGGTCGTCCGCACCGCGCGTTACGGCTTCCCGCTCATGCTCGCGATCATCGGCGGCTCCCCGACGCGCTTCGAGCCCTACATCGACCTGTACCGGCGCGCGGCGGAGCAGTTCGGCACGACCGCCCATCCTGTGGGGATGCACTCCCCCGGGTTCATCGCCGACACCGACGAGGAGGCCCGCGAGGGCTTCTGGCCGGGGTACAAGGTGATGCGCGACCGCATCGGCGCGCTGCGCGGCTGGCCCCCGGTCCGCCGGGAGGAGTTCGACGCCGAGATCGAGCACGGCTCCCTCTACGTCGGGTCGCCCGAGACGGTCGCCCGCAAGATCGCCCGCGCCGTCGGCGACCTCGGCGTCGGCCGGTTCGACCTCATCTACACCGTGGGCCCGCAGCCGGTCGGCGCCCGCATGCGTGCCGTCGAGCTCTACGGCACGAAGGTGATCCCCATGGTCCGCGACATCCTCGCGGGCTGACGCACGAACGGAACGGAACGGAGACGACATGGATCCCGAGGGCATGCGAACGATCGGCATCCTGGGCGCGGGGAAGGTCGGGACGGTCCTGGCCCGCCTGGCCCTGGCAGCGGGGCACCGGGTACTGATCGCGGGCTCCGGCGACCCCTCCGCGATCGCGCTCACTGTGGAGGTCCTCACCCCGGGCGCGGTGGCGGTCACCGCCGCCGAGGCCGCGGCCCGGGCCGACATCGCGATCCTGGCGCTCCCACTGGGCAAGTACCGCAGCGTCCCGGCCGAGGCGCTGCGGGGCAAGCTCGTGATCGACGCGATGAACTACTGGTGGGAGGTCGACGGCATTCGCGACGACCTGACCGATCCGCGCACCTCGTCGAGCGAGACCGTCCAGGCGTTCCTGGCCGGCTCCCGCGTGGTGAAGGCGTTCAACCACATGGGGTACCACGACCTCGAGGACGAGGCCCGGCCGGCCGGTGCTCCCGGGCGCAAGGCGATCGCCGTCGCCGGCGACGACCCCGACGACCTTGCCGAGGTGGCCGGCCTCGTGGACGCGCTCGGCTTCGACCCCGTCGTCGCCGGCCCGCTCGCCCAGGGCGTCCGCCTCGAACCGGGCACCGAGCCCTTCGGCGCCAACGTCGACCGCCGGGAACTCGAGGCCATGCTCGCCCGCTTCCCGGAGACCGAGCGCGGGCGGGCCGTCGCCGAGGCACGGGCGGCCGGCGCCCCCGCGGACCCCGTGCGGTAACCCCCCACCGCCGGGTGTGCCCGGTCTGTCAACTCCGCCTGGGAGAAGGGTTGACGAGTCCTGTGTGTTCGTGAAGAACTTTGTTCGTTACACGAATTTCCAGTAGTCCCCGGAAGGCCTTGCGCGGCCGCAGCCACGCTGAAACTGGTCGGCGACCGTTGGTCGTTGCTGATCGCCCGCGAGATCATGTTCGGGAACCGGCGCTTCAGCCAGATCGCCCGCAACACCAGTGCGCCTCGGGACCGGCTCGCCGCCCGGCTCAAATCCCTCGTGACCAACGCCATCCTCGAAAAGCGCGAGTATCAGGCCACCCGATTCGAATACCACCTCAACGAGGCGGGCAAGGAACTCTTCCCCTTGCTCATCAGCCTCCTGGCCTGGGGTGACCGCGGGGCCGTGGGCGAGCCCCCCATGATCGTGGAACACCACGGCCACCGGGTTCAGCCGAGCACCGCGTGCAACGTCTGCGGGGAAGCGATCGACGGCCAAGGGCTCCACTGGACACCCGATGCACCCGGCTGGTCGATGGCAGGGCCGGAGGCCTGAGCGCCCCTGCCTCCCCGACGTCGGCACCCCGGCCGCACAATCCGCACCACCAGCCGTCGCGCCCGGTATGAGGTGACGTACCCCAACGCGGAATACCTCGCGGACGGCGCCGGTTCTGCAATCCAGGCGCCTCCTTCCTTCGCCGCCCGGGGCTGCTCGTACGCTCGGTGAAGACGGTCGGCGATCAGGAGGTGGACGGTGCGGCGGGTGTATCTGCTGTGGACGATTGCGGCGGCGGGATTCGCCGTGGACCAGATCACCAAGGCGATCGCCGCGGTCGTGATCGAGGGCCATGAAGCCCGGCACGCCCTGGGCGGGGCGGTGACCTTCACCGCATTCCGGAACTCCGGAGCCGCCGGCTCCTTCGCGCCCCGCGCGACCCTGGTCTTCACACTCGTGGCGACCGTGGCGCTCATCGCCATCGCCCGGGTCGCCCGCTCCGTCCGGTCCACCGGCTGGGCAATCGGTCTCGGACTGATCTTCGCGGGCGCCGCCGGGAACCTCGCCGACCGCATCTTCCGCACCCCCGGATTCGGTCGTGGCGCCGTGCTCGACTTCATCCAGTTCGGCGACTCAGGGATCTTCAATCTCGCCGACCAGTGCGTGACCGCCGGTGCAGCGATCGTCCTCATCCAGACCTTCCGCGGCGTGCCCGTGCGCACCATCGCCGCGCACGGCCTCACGAGTCGTGCGCTGGAGCGCTGACGACACAACGCGGACCGCCGCCCCGGCCCCGCCGATCACCCCGCACGGTCAGTCCGCGCGCGGGGGCCGGCGCAGGAGGAACACGCCCACCGCGGCCGACACCAGGATCACGTACAGCGCGAAGGCCATTCCCGCGTCCCGCAGTCCCAGAGCGAGGGAGAGGGCGCCGACTCCGACCACCGGTACCGAGATGCCCACGTAGGCGACGACGAAGAAGGCCGAGATCGTCGCGCCCCGGTGCTCCTCCGGGGCCACCGCGCCCACGCTGGTGAGGCCCGCGCGGAACGACATGCCCTGGCCGAGACCGCCCACCAGGGCGCCCACGACCAGCACCGGCAGGGACTCCACCAGGAGTGAGGCGGCCACGACGGCCATACCGGTCGTGAGCACCAGGCAACCGGCCGGCAGCGCGCGCCGCGCACCCAGGCGGCCCATCAGCAGCTGACCGGCGGTGGAGGAGCAGAACACGGAGAAGGCGACCAGGCCGGTGACGGCCAGGTTGCGCTCCCCCAGGGTCTCGGCGAGGAAACTCGGCGCCACCGCGGTGAACAGTCCGAGCAGGGAGAAGCCTGCGAAGGCCGCCAGCCCGGCAGGGACGAACGCCGCGCGCGTCTGCGGCGGCACGACCATGCCCTGCGGGCGCAGCGGGGGGCGCGGAGTGCGCCGCGCCACCGTCTCGGGCAGCACGCGCATGACGGCGAAGGCCGCCAGGAGCAGGACGATGTGCACCAGGAAGGGCAGCCGAAGGGGCCACGGCGCGTACTGGGCCAGGATTCCCGACAGCAGCGGTCCGCACCCCAGGCCGCCCATGTTGGCGGCGGTGGCCGCGAAGCCCGCCCGTGCGCGCCGGTCGGGGGGCGCCAGTTCGAGTACGGCGGCTGTCGCGGCCCCGCTGAACAGGCCGGCGGAGAATCCCGAGAGCAGCCGTCCGGCGAACAGCAGCGGCAGCCCGTTCTGGAACAGGAAGCACACCGCGCTCAGCAGCGACAGCCCCAGCGCGGACAGCAGCACCGGCCTTCGGCCGAGGACATCGGAGAAGTCGCCGGCGACCAGCAGCGCGGCGATGACGCCGATCGCGTAGACCGCGAAGACCACCGTGACGATCAGTTCGGAGAACCCGATCTCTTCCCGGTAGAGCCCGTACAGCGGAGTCGGCAGCGTGGTCCCCGCCATGCCGGCCGCGAACACCCCGGCGGCTGCGACGTACGAGCCCCCGGCACGGCGTTCCCCAGCGGCTTGCTCGATCACGCCCCCAAATCTAGCTGACGGCCCGTCGGCCGATCGTGTACGGAGCGCCCGCCGGGCGGACCACGACGGCGGACGGCACGGCGAGGCCGTGAAGCGTGTCCGGCGATCACCTCCCGCCGAAGATGCCGCGCCACCCCCTCATACCGGGCGTGTCGTCATCGGCACAGGCCGAAGCGCCGCGGCGGGCGGCTCCCTCGGCGCGTACCCGGCCGGGAACACCACCGACGGCGCCCAGGCCTCCTCCTGGGAGGGTCCGGCCGGCTCCTTCCCCCAGTGGGTGCAGGTCGACCTCGGCACCACCCGTGCCGTCGACCGGATGGTGCTCAAGCTGCCCTCCGGATGGGAGACCCGGACCCAGACGCTCTCCCTCCAGAGCAGCACCGACGGCTCCTCGTTCACCACGCTCTCCGCCTCTGCCGGGCGGGTGTTCGATCCGGCCCAGGCCAACACCGTCGCCGTGGACCTGGCCTCCCCCGCCGACGCCCGGTACGTCCGCGTCAACGTCACCGGCAACACCGGCTGGAACGCCGCGCAGCTCTCCGAGCTGGAGGTGTACGGCGAGGACGGCGGCGTCACCGACCCGCCGCCCACCGGCACCAACCTGGCCCGCAACAAACCTGTCGAGGCCACCTCGTCGACACAGACGTACTTCGCCGCCAACGCCACCGACGACTCCACCTCCACCTATTGGGAGGCGGCCGGCCACCCGGCCGACCTCACCGTCGAGCTGGGCGCCGCGGCGGACGTCACCGCCGTCGTGGTCAAGCTCAACCCGGACCCGGTGTGGGGCGCCAGGACGCAGGGCGTCCAGGTGCTGGGCCGCGCGCCGTCCGATACCGGTTTCACCTCGCTGCGCGACCGCGCCGACTACTCCTTCAGCCCCGGTACGGGCAACTCGGTGACCATCCCGGTCAGCGGCCGGTGGGCCGACGTGCGCCTGCGGTTCTTCTCCAACACCGGCGCGCCCGGCGGCCAGGTCGCCGAGTTCCAGGTCGTCGGCACCGCGGCGCCCGCGCCCGACCTCACACCGGCGACGACGCGCTGGCGGTGTGGGCCAGCAAGTACGTGAAGGACGCCTCCGTCGACGTCGGCCACGACAACCACTTCCGCAACAACACGATCCAGCTGCCCTGGCGGGCCAACGGCATCGCGGTGTACGGCGGCTACGGCAACACCATCGAGAACAACATCGTCTCCGACACGATGAACTACCCGGGCATCATGCTCGCCACCGACCACGACCCGATCCCCTTCTCCGGTCAGACCCTCGTCGCGGGCAACGCCCTGTACCGGACGGGCGGCGCGTTCTGGGGCGAGGCGCAGGAATTCGGCGCCATCACGCTCTTCGCCCAGGGCACGGACATCCCTGGCGTGACCATCCGGGACACCGAGATCCACGACTCCACCTACGACGGAATCCAGTTCAAGACCGGCGGCGGCGCGATGCCCGGCGTGAAGGTCACCGGCGTCCGCGTCGACAAGTCCAACAACGGCTCGGGCATCCTCGCGATGAGCGGCGCCCGTGGCAGCGCCACCCTGACCGACGTCACGATCACCAACTCGGCCCGGGGTGACGTGCTGATCGAGCCGGGCTCGCAGTTCACCGTCACCGGTGCGCCCAGCGGCCTGGCCGCCGAGCGCAAGGGCAGCTGATCCCGGAGGGGTCCCCGGTCCCCGGCTCCACCGCCGGTCCGGGGACCCCGGGTGGGAGCCGCCTGCCAGGGGCGATACCCGGGCCCGCTGATGGTTGGGCACCGTACGAGACAGGCCCCCGGCGCTTCACAGCGGCGGGGGCCCGGCTCTCGGCCGAGGGGCGTCTGGGGGGGGATGGACGAACCCTCAAGCACTGCACCCAGCCTGACCGCTGAGGGGCGCGGCCACCAGCCGGGCGGCGCATACGGGTGACGGGACGGCCCGCCACCCAGCCTTGGGCTCCACGGGCGAAGGCGGGACGGCGGGACCGGAGTGCACCTTCACGAGGAACGGGGCACGCTGGCAGCGTGGAGGAATGCCGAGTGATCGTGTATCCGCCCTCCGAGAGCGGCAGTCGACGCGTCCGTGTGGACGGCGAGGATCTCGGCCTGGCCTACAGCGTGGCGGACCTGCTGGAGTTCATACGCCGGGCGGGTCTCGATCCGGACGCGGCCGACATCACCGACCCCTGGCTGTTCGAGTGGCGCAGCGCGGGGCCGGACGCGTGGTGACCTACGGCTGCGGCCACAGCGGCGTCTGCATGCCGAGGTCGACTACCGACACCCACTCCGCTGACGGGATCGCCCGCTCGACGACGAACCACTCGTCCGGACGCTCGCCGAAATGGGTCGCGGTCAGCACATGGACGGTCTGTGCCGGCAGTCGTGTGCCGGCCCATGCGTGCCACCGCTGCGCCTCCGGGGCGGGGACCTCCACGGTGATCCGCACCGTGCAGTCGCGGAAGTGCCCGGGGAGCGATACGGGGCTGGGATCGGAAGTGAGGTGCACCGTCCGCGCCAGTTCCGGCATGTCGTCAGGACCGGTCGGCCAGGTGGCTTTGATCTCTGCGTCTGCCAGGATCAGCGGCCACAGTTCCGGCCGCGTGAAGTGGAAAAGCAGCATGCCGGAACCTTACTGTCTCCGCGCCGAGCCGTGCGTTTCCGGGATGTGACGTGGGCCGGCCTCGATCCCGGCATGGCGCGGGGCGCCGGCCGGAGCGATCCGGGGGGCCTGAGCGTCGGTTCAGATCGCGGCCATGACACGGGCCGCGGCCTTGTCGCTGGCGTGGCCTTCGAGCGCGGCCCATTCGGCGACGTCCAGGGGCCACCGCTTGTCCTTGTACGCGATGACGACGTGCCGGCCGTCCCGTCGCACGGTGTGCTGGGGATCGCCCGGCTCGGTACCGGCGGCCACGACTGCCGCTGCCGCGGCCGGGGTGCGGCACTTCAGGCGGGTCTTCGGCATGGTCAGCGCTCCTGTTCGCCGGTCGAGGGTCCCTGCTGTCCGAGCAGCTTAACCGTACGAAAGATCATCTTCTTCCGTGTGTACGCATTCGGTGCAAACCGCGCCCCATCCACTCCCGCGTCGCCCTCCGTCCTCGGCCGCCCGCCGGTCGCGGTTGTCGCCCAATGTCAGGGCGACGCCTGCGACCAGGGTGCCGATCCCGGTGAGCATGACGCCGCGGGGCGGCGCCGAGCGCAGCACGAGGGTGGCCGCGGCGGCCGGGCCGCGAGCACGAACAGGGCCGGCCCGCCGTAGACCGCCGAAGCGGAGTGGGTCAGGGTCCGCACAAGGGCCGGGCCCAGGGAGGCGTGGAAGCCCGCCAATGCCCACACCGCGATCAGCACCGGAGCGGCGTTCCGCACCGCCCGGCGCACGGTCCTGGGCAGCTTTACGTCGGGTGCCAACGTGCGGAGCGCCCCCGCTGCGGGGGGCAGCGTCCCGCGGATCAGCCCGCCGCTCCCCCAGTGGCGCCGCCTCGCCCGCATCACCACGCACACACCCGCCGACCGGCCGCCACCGCCGCGGACACCACCGTCGGCACCGCTACGGCGACGGCCCGCCGAGCCCGTTCCCGGCCGACTCGGCCACGGCCGGGAACGGGGCACCGAAGCGCGCCAGGCAGTGCCAGACCTTCTTGAGCGCCTGCGCGTCGTGACGACCCGTACGGGCGGCCTCGCCGATGATCCGAGGGTCGAGCCATCCGCCGACCGCGATCTCGGCGCCCAGGTCGACGTACTCCTGACCGCGGTAGTCGGGGCGCCGCAGCAGATCGTCGACCGTCAGGCGGAAGCCCGGATGCCACTCGACCGGGCAGGGCAGCCGCCGCGCCGCCTCCTCCACGCACGTGGCTCGGTAGCTGGGGTCCAGGACCAGTGCTTCGACGTCCCGGTCGAATCTGACGGGCCCGTGCACCTGGGCCTCGATGTGTCCGTCCAGAGCGTCGAGGCCGTCGGCCTCGGCCAGGCCGATGAGGTCGAAGCAGGACGCCACACCGAACGCCGAGGGGTCCGCCGAGCTGTCCGGGTAGCAGAAGGTGGTGCGCTCCAGGGTGTCGGCGGTGAGCCTGAAGTACGAGGAGCCGAACCTCGGCGCCCCGCCGACGAGCGCATTGCGGAAGTCCAGCGCGCCGTAGACCGGGCGCTCGTGAGCGGCGGCGGGGTCGTATGCGCCGCCGAAGATGCGGCTCTCCCAACGCCACCGGTCTCCACCCGGGTGAGCGGTCAGACCGCCGTTGCTGGTTCCCGTGACGAACTGCGAGACGTATACGCCGTCTTCCGCCATCCGGAGAAGCAGGAGCCGATCCCCCGCCAGGCGGTCGGGGTGGAAGTTCATCGTGAGCCGCAGCCCGGGGGTGAGTGGACCACCGGACGACAGAGCGGCCACGTGCTGGAGTGCGGCGAGCTGGGGCGACTCGGACGTGCGGGGAACCATCCACGCAGTATGCGCGAGCGTCATCGGTCATGACACCCGAATTCGGCGCCGGGCCGCCCCGTTGTCCGGGGCCGGGGAACGGCCCTCGGACGCGCCGTCAGCGGTGTGCGTGGACCACACGCCGGCGTGGCCCCAGGCGCTGTCCGAGCTCTCGTACGAACGCTTCTTCCCGCAGCGGGGCGCCACGACCGCGCCTGTGGCGAGCAGCCAGTCCCGCACCGCCACAGCGCGGTTCGGCGCATCGGCCGCCGGCAGGGAGACCTCCACCAGCGTCACGTCGTGATCACTCATCCGAGATCGTATCCACCGCCGTTCTCGCCCGACGCCCCGTCACGACTGGGTCGCCGACTCAAAGCCCACAGTCTCGCGGGCTTCGCGGTTCCACGCCGTCCCAGCCGGGCATATCTCCACATATGCACGTGAATCAAGGACTTCGACTGGTTTTGCCGCCCAGTGCGCATCGCCACTGCGGCGGCTGTCACTGGGTGGAGTGGGCGCGTGGGCATAGTTGAAGTGATCTTGTTCGCCGCGGTCCTCTCGCTTGCGGGGACGGGGTGGCGACTCCACCGGTATCCCGGCGGCTGGCGCTTCGCGTTCTCCGGCAGCCACGACAACGACAGGGAAGACCTGAACCGCGCGCGGCGCACCGCCCGCGAGCTGCAGGACGGGGCCAGACGGGAACTGGCAGCGGCACAGGGACAGGTGGCCCGCGCCGATCGTTCCCACCGGAGGCGTGTGAGCGAAGCGAAGCGGCGGCTCAGGCGGTTGCGCCGGTCCGGCAACGGCGCCTTCGCCTCGGCACTGGGAAATGTATCCCTGCATCAGCACGCGATAGTGATATCCAGGCCGCAGCGGAAGGTTCTGCCGCTGGGCGGCATGGAGGTGAAGTTCGAGCACAGCTCGGTGGGCAACCTCATCTACCTCAGGCTGCCGAACGCGGTGCATCTGGAGTCCTACGCGGTCGGAAAGCACAGCGAGGACAGCGTGCGCCGCTTCAGTGTCCGGATCGAGAACGCGGTCGCCAAAGAGAACCGGTATCTCACAGAGCTCACCGCGTCGATCAAGAAGGCCGAGGACGAGCTGACGGCGGCGCAAGCCGACACCCGCCCAGCACGGGAAGCCCGGCTGCGTCTGGGTGTGGTGACCGCTCGCCAGAGCCGCAACCGGGCACTCGACGAAGCACTCGCCAGGCTCGAGGCCGCCCGGGACCGATGGCAGGCCCTCACCGGACGGCGCCCTCCGTGCTAGGACCGGTCGCCGGCCCTCGCACCCGCGTCGGCAGTGCCGCAAGGAGGCACTGGCAGGCCTTCGCCGAAGCCGAAGGCCGGAAGCCGTGCGCCCTCCCGTGCCGGAGCCTGACCCGGATCCGGTCGGCGGACCCGAGGACCGTGCCGGCGATGCCCCCGTCCCGCGGGCGGTCGGCCTGGACGCGGGAGCCTTCGGAGCACGACAATGCGCCGGTGACTGATCGTCTCGGCTTCCTGCTGTCGGCTTCGGCCGCCGTGGTCTGCGTCCTGCTGCTCACCGGCGGCGTCGGGGCCTACCTGTCCGGCGCCTCCATCTGGTGGACCGCCTGGGCGGCCATGCTGCAGGTCGCCACCGTCTGGCAGGTCGCACGCCGATTCCGCCGCCTTCGCGCGACGCGTGGCGACGCCGGCTGACCGGCCACCGCACGCCGGCCCCCGGGACGGCAGGTCGGTATCCGTGACCGCCGCATCGCGCTTCGAGCCCACCCACGGACCCGCACCGGCTCGCCTTCACCGTGAGAGCCATCGCCGGCAGCGGCCTCACTCTCCGTCGCGACCGGCACACCGGCCGGAACAGCCCCGATACCGCCGGCTGAATTGGCGCCGCCGGAATGGGGCCATCGCACCGAGAAGGCGTACTCGCAGTGAGGACCCTTGGCCTTTACGTGACGAACTCAAGCCGATGACGAGCCCGTCACCGTTATTGGGCCACGTCGAGCCGGGACACAAGGAAACAAAGATATGGAGCTTTCAAGCAGAATGGACGATCTGGATATGATGGCAAAATGGAGAAGGGCAAGAGCGACCCTTGGCTGACCGGTGACGAGCAGCGCGCCTGGCGCACCTACCTGGAGGTCGGCACTCGGCTGATCTACCAACTCGGGCGGGATCTCGAGCCGTTCGGTCTGACCATCAACGACTACGAGATCCTGGTCAATCTCTCGGAGTCGCCCGAGCACCGCATGCGGATGAGCGACCTGGCCCGCGCCACCCTGCAGTCCAAGAGCCGGCTGTCGCACCAGATCAGCCGCATGGAGACGGCGGGCCTGGTCCGCCGCGAGAACTGCGAGTCCGACCGGCGCGGGCTGTACGCCGTCCTCACCGAGGAGGGCTGGCAGACCATGCGCAACGTCGCCCCGCACCACGTCGCGGCCGTCCGGGAACACTTCATCGACCTGCTCCCCGCCGAGGAACTCGCGGCTCTCCGCAAGGCCCTCACCCCGGTCGTCGAGCACCTGCGCGCGGTGCGCGGACCGGCCTGAATTCATTGCTCCCGCGGAATCCCCGGTGCTCGGCTCGGGGTGTGGCGGTCGCTCACGCGGGTGGCGTTTTGGACGGAAACCCGAGGGCAGGCGTTCGAATGAGGGGGGTTCCCGGTAGCGCAAGGGAGTCGACCCCAATGTCAACAGGGACACTTCTGGCGATCATCATTCCCGTGGTGGTGGTTCTCGCCCTGATCGCGGTAGCCGCCACCCTCTTCACACGTCACCGGCGGCTGAAGGAGCAGTTCGGCCCGGAATACGACCGAACCGTGGAAGGCACCGGCAGCCGCAGGGAAGCCGAGCGGGATCTCACCGCGCGTGCCAAGCGTCACGACTCCCTGGACATCAAGCCGCTGCAGAGCGGCGTCCGCGACCGCTACGCGCGGGACTGGACCAGTGTCCAGGAGGAGTTCGTCGACCGACCGGAGGACGCCGTCCACGACGCCGACAGCCTGGTGGCCTCCCTGATGCGTGAACGCGGCTACCCGACCGAGGATTTCGACCAGCAGGTCAAGGACCTGTCGGTGGAGCACGGCCGCACGTTGGAGCACTACCGCGCCGCCCACGAGGTCAACGACCTCAGCACCCGGCACCAGGCAACGACCGAGCAGCTGCGCGGCGCGATGGTCCACTACCGCGCCCTGTTCGACGAACTGCTCACCGACGGCGGCGGGCGACACCACGCCCGGGCCTGACAGGGTCCGCACCGGCACAGCACATCGAAAGGCGGAACAGACATGGAACGCGAGCGTGCCTCCCGTACGAGCGGCCTGGCCACCGAAGACCTCGCCGAGACCCGCGCACCCTCCGGCCCCCCGCAGGACCAACCGGACACAGCGTCCAGGGCACCCGCCTACCCCGGTGAAAGCACCACACGGACCGGCGAACCGCCCCCGGATGAAGCGGCCGGCGCCCCTGCACAGGACACCGCCGCGGATGAGGCCCCGCAACTCCTGCGCTCGCAGGACGAGGAGAACTTCCGCGCCCGTTGGCAGAAGATCCAGAGCGAGTTCGTCGACGACCCGCGCGATGCCGTGCACGCCGCCGACGAACTGGTGGCCGACGTCATGCAAAAGCTGGCAGCGACGTTCGCCGACCACAAACAGGATCTGGAGGGCCAGTGGACCCGTGGCGAACAGGTGAACACCGAGGAGCTGCGCACCGCGCTCCGGCGCTACCGGTCCTTCTTCAACCGCCTGCTCACCACCTGAGTCCCAGCAGTGGGGCGCTGCCCGCCGCGGCCGGCTACGGCTCGCATCTCGGCATCGCTCCACTCCGGGCACCCCAACCGCGCGGAATCGGACCTAGAAGTCCTCCAGTCCTGTTCCCCGGCGCTTTTCGTGCGGTGGCATCTTCAACTGCTCGGGACTTCCCGAATCCTCGTCCTCCGAGGCCGCATCCGTTCCCGGGGTGTCCCTTTCCTCAGGGTCGCGATCCGGCTGCCCGCGGTGCTCCTTCTCCGGCTGTCCCATGGCCGCCTCCTCGTTCCCAAGCCAGTGGCGTCGGCTGCTCAATATCCGGACTCGAACAATAGGCACGCCTCCTACGCATCTGATGATAGGCGTGAAATTTTCGGGCGTGAGTACCTCCGCGATATCTCCGTACGCCGCGAGGCAATGACCAATGGACGGTTCGCGAACGCGCCACAAAGGCCCCCAGGCCGGCCCGGAGAATGGGACGTGAATTGCCGCGCGTGTGTGATTCATGGGACACATGGGACCCAGAGTGAACGGTCACCCCGACACCACCCGGAGGTACACGCGGGGCATCGGGAGGCCGGAGCAGCCCGGCCCATAGGGGCGACGCGATTCCGCCCCGGACCCCGGTCCAGGCGCCGTCAGGCTCCGC
Organism: Streptomyces sp. NPDC001070; assembly: GCF_053598835.1. Lineage (NCBI taxonomy): Bacteria > Bacillati > Actinomycetota > Actinomycetes > Kitasatosporales > Streptomycetaceae > Streptomyces > Streptomyces sp. NPDC001070. The sequence continues at coordinate 35,397 of NZ_JBSFLB010000039.1, read as the reverse complement.
GCGCCTTCCTCATCAACGGTCACCGGCCTCTCGCAGGAGGAACCGTCCTGCAAGAGGCCGCTGCCGGCACGGCTGACGCGAAGATGGCACGAAACAGATCCCAGGAGGTCGTTCCGTCAAACCCGTTCGTCGTTGGGCCCGTTGTTGCGCCGACGTCGCATGGGTCGGGCGAAGCGGCTGGAATTCCGGTCGCGCGCGGGTGTGCTTCTTCGGGCGCAAATCGTGCAAATACCACGTGTCATGCTCCTCCGCGGCGCTCTGCCGCACCCGGCCGGTTTCATGAAATGGCTGCAGTCGCCGGCTCGTGAACCCCTGACGGCCCGATGCCATGAAGCCGTCTCTCGCAGCCCTGAGCCTTTGCCTTGACGGGCCCGCATCTGCGGTTTCCACGCCGGAACTCCGGTTGGCGAACGCTATCGCCCTCCGCCCGCGGGTGCCCCGGTACACGCCTGCCGCTGCCGGCGGCGTCACCTGAGCGGCCCAATGCAGACGGTGAAGGGCAGACGGCCCGAATCCAGCTTCCCGCCGGGCAGACGTACGCATGCCGTCTCTCCGCGCGCGATCGCCGACGCCGACTCGCCGGGCGATCTTCATGCGCCTCACTCAGGCTTGTGCCGATACCCGCCCCACCGGGCGTACCCACCGCAGGAAGGGCGACCTCATCGGCCGCCGACGGCACCCCACGAGGGAGTACGGCATGACAGTGACGACGGATGCGCTCATTCCGGCACTGGAGGATGTGCGGAACGCACACACCGCGATAGTCGACCGGTTCAGGGCCGACATGGCCGTCACGCCCGCCGGCCCTCACCGGCAAACGCTGGAACGTCATGCCGCGGAGACGCAGGGCCACGTCACCCGCATCAACGACCACATCCGTGGCATTCGCCCGTCCCGCCTGCTGCGGGACGCCGGAGACATGGTCCAGTCAGCCTCAACGGACGTTGTTCGCGCCGCCATGCTTCACGTGAGCATCGGGGCTCGGGTGGTGCGGGGCATCCTGCCCGGACAACCTCAGGTCAGCGAGCACCAGTTGCTGAAGAACACCGCGGAGGAGTACACCGCCGCCGCGCGGGCACTGGCGCTCTGCAGGGCCGGGGAGAGCGTCGCCAGCCTCGCCCAGGACGATCGGGCCACCGCGATGCTGTCCGTGCTGCGCCGCCAGGACGAGCAACTGCTCCACGCATTGGAGTCCTGCGTCGAAGAGCAGGCGCTGGCGTTCGCCGCCGGCGCGGCCGCCGACGAGGAGTCCCTCGCCTACGGTGGCCTCACCCATGCCGCCCGCGCCATGCGCAGCGTCGTCGACCGGGTGCGCCACGCCGCCTCGGCCGGCGGACGACACACGGCCCACTCCGCTGCCGACACAGCGCGCGGAGTGCCGCCCGTGACGCGAATGACCGAGAAGGTGTAGGCCGCGGTCCCCGGTGAGGACGGGATCCCACTCCCCGATCGCGGTCGGCTCCTCGGTCCGGCAGAGCAGCCGGACGGACATCGGCGAGCCGGTCGGCAAATCCTCGCCTGCGTTCCTCGCCGGGGAGGGGCCGCACACCCGCGACTGCCCTCTGTGTCCCTCGGGCCGCCGACGACCTCATCGACCGGAACCCCCACGACCTGCTGCACCGGAACAGCCACGGTCACCCGCTTCCCCGCGATCGCTGCCGGATGCTGCAGGCCCTGCTCACGGGCGGCACGAGCCACGACACGCTCGGGTGGTCCGACCGCGCAGACGGCACACTGCTCGGGCTGTCGTCCCTGATCACGCCCTACGACACGCGCCCGGGAGCGCCGGGGCCCTGGTCGTGCTCCAGCGGTGCCGGCACCCGAAGACCGTGCACAGTGGTGAGGCCGCCGCCGTCACACCGCGGCTCACGGAACGGCATCGCCTGACCTTGCTCGCGGGCACGACCACCCAGCGCACCTCGGCCTCGTGTGAACGAGGCGCTGCGGCGGCCGGCCGCGCTGACGCCCCTGCCGGCGGACTCGGCAGTCGCCGGCCTGCTCACCCGCCGACCCTGATCGTCACCGGCCAGGGGTTGCGTGGGGACGGAACGACGCCCTTGTCGCTGAAACCGTCGCTACAGGCACGGCCCCTGTCCGGGGGGCCGCTCCCCGTGCCCGGCACGGGCGTGGACCACCGCAGCGATCCGCACGACTCAGCCAGCCAATCCGGGGTAGATACGTTGCAAAAGTCCGAAATGAGTGGAGATGGATTTCCGTGTCCTATACTCGACCGAGCATCGAACAGCACCCGGACCTCCTGGCGCTGCGCGCCGAATACGAGCGGACGACTGCAACCAACCGGGGGCAGGCGATCGAGGCCATGGGCCTGGTGACGGGCACCTACCTGGCCGCCTCCCCATGGATCGTGGGCTTCAACGGTCTCTCGACGATAGCGGTCGGCAACCTGATAGCAGGTGTCGCGTACGCCATGCTGATGGGCGGCGTGGGGCGGGCCTTCGAGCGAACGCATTCCATGGCGTGGGCGGCGGCCGTCCTCGGCCTGTGGACGATCATTTCACCCTGGTGCATCGCAGGAGACGTCAGCACGACGCGCACCATCGCCAACAACGTGGTGGTCGGCGTCGTCGCGCTCCTGCTCGCACTGGCGGCGGCATCGATGCGACCGGGCACGAGCGGTGGGACACCCCCGGACGTGGCGCGCTCCACCGGGGGCCCACGCATCTGACCGACGCCCTACTGGAACTCTCGGCAAGGTGACACCGCTCTCAGTGCGCCCAGTCCATTGCGCAGAACGGTCGGCGCGGGCCATCGCGGCCGAATCGAGGGGCGTCGAACACGCCACAGTCCCGGTCCCGTTGCGGACCGGCAACAGGACCGGGTCAGTACGCACGGGGGTGGGCGCCGGCGTCGTCGAACACCGCGCCGCGGAGGCGTTGGTGCCGGGCGGTCTGCTGTGAGACAGCATCGCCCTGTGGCCCTGGCCGGACGCCACCTCGCGCCGTGAAGCCGCTCCCGATGAGCCCCTGACACAACGCCGTCCACCGGGACGTCTCGTCAAAGTTTCCTCAGCGCCGGAAGCAGTGTCGTCTCGGCCCAGTCCAGGTAGTCCATCTGGGTGTCGCCGCCGACCTGGACGAGGGCGACCTCGGTGAATCCCGCCGTCACATACGGGAGGACCGCCTCCACGAAGGCCGCCGGATCATCCCCGCAGGGAATGGAGCCCGCGACGTCCTCCGGGCGGACGTAGGTACTGGCAGAGGCGAGAGACGGCGGGCCCGGTAGCTCCGCGTTGACCTTCCAACCGCCCCCGAACCAACGGAACTGCTCGTACGCCCGGTGTATCGCGGCCTCGCGATCCTGGTCGTAACACACCGGTACCTGGCCGACCCTCGGCTTGCCCGCGCCCCCGTGCTCGTCGAAGGCGGCCACCAGCTCCGCGTCCGGCTCGACCGCGATCATCAGGTCGCCGAGCCGGCCCGCCAGTTCGCAGGACTGCTCCCCGGACACCGCCACCCCGATGGGCGGCGGACGGTCCGGCAGGTCCCACAGCTTCGCCGACTCGACGTCGAAGTGCTCGCCACGGCGGTTGACGTAACCCCCGCCGAACAGTGCCCGGATGATCTCCACGGCCTCGGCGAGCATGTCCTGACGGATGTCAGCCGAAGGCCATCCGCCACCGACCACGTGCTCGTTCAGGTTTTCGCCGGAGCCCAGCCCCAGCCGGAAACGGCCCTCGGACAGCAGTTGCACCGTCGCCGCCTTCTGCGCGACGACAGCCGGGTGGTAGCGGACAGTCGGGCAGGTCACGTACGTCATCAGCGGGATGCGCGAGGTGGCCTGCGCGGCCGCGCCCAGCACGCTCCACGCGTACGGCGCGTGCCCCTGTTCCTCGAGCCACGGGAAGTAGTGGTCGGACGTCACGGAGAAGTCAAAGCCGGCCTTCTCGGCCCGGACGACATGGGTCACCAAGTCCTGGGGGCCGGCCTGCTCGGTCATCATCGTGTACCCGAATTGCGTCATATCGGGCAGCTGCCCGGTCGTCTCCGAGGGAAACGGCGCCGCCGTCGGAGCGCATGGCGATCGCGGCACCCGAACAACACGGTCAGACGGTCGGCCGGCCTCATCTCACTCGTGACCGCGGTCCACAGCGGCATCGTCCGTACGGGTCATCAGCCTCCCCCGATCGGACCGACGCGGGTCCTACCTCCGCAACAGTGCCTTGCCGGGCGGTACAGAACAAGGCGGACAGCCCCGCCGACCACCTGTGGGAGAGACGCGATGCCCGCTGACGGCAGTGCCTCCGGACGCCGTGAGACCGAGGAGGAACGCGCGGACCGCAAGTGGGCCGACCTCATCCAGGAGGTGCGTGTCGCCCAGACCGGGGTACAGATCCTGTTCGGCTTCCTGCTGACGGTGGTGTTCACCCCGCGCTACGCGCAACTGCAGCACACCGACAAGGTGATCTACATCGTCACCGTGGTGCTGGGGGCCGCGGCCACCGGCGCCCTCATCGGGCCGGTGTCCTTCCACCGTCTGGTGTCGGGGCTGCGGATCAAGCCCCAGACCGTACGCTGGGCATCCCGCCTGACCTTCGTCGGTCTGCTGTTGCTGCTGGCCACCATGGTGGCGGCACTTCTCCTGGTGCTGCGTGTGGCCACAAACAACCCCTGCGTTCCGTACCTGGTCGGCGGAATCCTGGCCTGGTACCTGCTGTGCTGGTTCGCCGTGCCCTACTGGGCACGGCTTCGCTTTGCGGGCCACCGGCGCAGGTGACCCCCCTCTCCAACGGCACCACCAAGGACGTCCACGCATGCGTGACAGCAAGGCCACCGCTCTCGTGGTGATCGACATGATCAACACCTATGAACACCAGGACGCCGAGCTGCTGCTCCCCTCGGTTCGTGAGGCGCTGCCCGGCGTGCGGCGGTTGATCGCGCGGGCACGCGACACCGGTATGGACGTCATCTACGTCAACGACAACTTCGGCCGCTGGCGCTCTCACCACGACGAGATCCTGGACATCGCCCTCGCCGGCCCGCACGCCGATCTGGTGGAACCGGTCAAACCGGACGCCGACTCGCTGTTCGTCGTCAAAGCCCGGCACTCGATCTTCTTCCAGACCCCGCTGGAATACCTGCTGGACGAGCAGAACATCGGCCATCTCGTACTGTGCGGCCAGGTCACCGAGCAATGCGTGCTGTACTCGGCTCTCGACGCGCACATCCGCCACGTGCCGACGACCGTCGCGAGCGACGCCGTCGCCCACATCCATCGCGACCTGGCCGATGCCGGGCTGCGCATGATGGAGCGCAACATGGGCACCCGCCTCTGCCTCGCCGACGAGGTGATGGAGCGGGACTAGAGAGGACCACATCGCACCGTGATGGATGTGGGGGCGCGCATCAGTCGCGGTCGCCCTTCCGATCGCGGCGGGTGAGGGCCCGTTGTGCACCGCTGAGCAGCCTGCTCGGGGAGCGGAAACGCAGGGCGGCGCGAGCGGCGTTGGCGCCGGGTGCGCCATGGACACCGCCTCCGGGGTGGGCACCGGCGGACGCCAGGAAGAGCCCGGCGATGGGTGTCTCGGGACGGCCGGTGCCGGGGAGCGGGCGGAAGACCAGTTGCTGGTGCATCGCGGCGGTGCCGCCGTTGATCGCGCCGCCTCGGAGGTTGGCGTCGTTCGCCTCCAGGGCCGGCGGAGCCAGGATGCGGCGGGCCTGGACCAGTGAGCGGAAGCCGGGTGCGTACCGCTCGACCTGTGCCTCCACACGGTCGGCCATTCGCTCCTGATCGGTGCGATGCCACGCCTCGGTGATGCCCGCGTCCCCGGCGTCCCCCCGGATGCGATGCGGAACGTGGGTGTACGCCCATGCCGACTCCGACCCGGACGGCGAACGGGAGCCGTCGGCGGTGGTCATCTGGCCGAACAGCAGGAACGGCCGGTCGGGCACCTGCCCCATGGAGATCTGTGCCGCGAACCGGGTCAGTCCGTCGATGCCCTCGGCGAGGTGTACGGTGCCCGCTTGGGCGGCCGCGGGCGTGGCCCACGGCGCCGGACCGCTCAGGGCCCAGTCGACCTTGAAGGTGGCGAAGTCCCACTGGAAGCGACGGAGGTCGTCCAGAACGCGGTGGGGAAGGTCCCTGGCGTCGATGAGTTCTCCGTACAGGGCAGGCACGGAGACATCGGCCAGCACGGCGCGGTCGGCGGGCACCGTGCGGCCGTCCGCCGTGCGCACGCCGACGGCCCGGCCGGAGCGCACGCGAATCGACGTGACCCTGGCACCGCACGTCAGGATCCCGCCGTTCCGCCGCAATCGGCTGACCAGGGCGGTGGTGAGGGAGCGGGCACCGCCGACGGGCACGGGGAAGCCGTAGGTCTGCCCCAGCATGGCCATCAGCCAGCCGAAGCCCCCGCTGCCGGCGGCCTCGGGGGCGAGATCCGCGTGGAGGGCGTTTCCGGCCAGCAACAGCGCGCCCAGTTCGCCGCGGAACTCCTCCTCTCCCAGGCGACGAACGGGAAGCACCAGGGTGCGTGCCAGACGCAGCCCTCCCGATGTACGAAGCCGTGAGGCAAGCCGCAGCCCTGCCCGTACGGGTGGGAAGGGGGTGAACAGCGCATCCAGGATGCCGTCGCCGACGCGGTCCCAGGCCGCGCACAGCCGTAGCCAGGCGGCGCCGTCCCCGGCTGCCTCCCCCTCCAGGACCGCGGCGGTGTCCCCGGCGCGCCGATGCAGCACCGCGCAGCGTCCGTCGAGCAGCGGGTGGGCGACCACGGCCGGCGCGTGGCTCCATCGCAGGCCCTCGCGGTACAGATCGAGGCCGCGTATGACCGGGGAGGCAGCGGCCAGGGGATAGAAGGAGCTGAACAGGTCGTGGACGAAGTCCGCGTGAACACCGCGATCCGAACGGACTCCGCCGCCGGGCTCGCCCTGGGCCTCCAGTACCTCGACGCTCCATCCGGCGTCGGCCAGCAGATTCGCGGCGACAAGTCCGTTGGGACCTGCACCGATCACCACCGCGTCCGGCATGTGGTCGCCTCCCGTCCTCGGCTTCGCTCAGCCGTCCCGCCCGCGGTGTCGTCCAAGCTGTTCCACGGTTCTCGCCAGCCGTCCGAGCATGCTGCGGTGGCGCAGCTGCAGCAGGGCGTCCAGTGCCGCGTTGTGCAGCGATCCGCCGGGACCGCGCAATGGGTGTTCGTCGACGATCACCAGGGTGTCCTCGCCCCAGGGCCGCAGCTCGATGGCGATCCGCGCGGATCCGAGCCATCCGCTGAACGCCTCGAGTTCCAGTTGCTGCGGCGGTCGGCAGATCCGCACCACGGTTTCCCCGGTCAGGTTCATCGGGCCGATGCTCACGGTGTACACGATGCTGGAGCCGACCTGCGGCCAGTCGCCGTCACCATGCCTGGATGTGGAGGGCCCGACGACCCAGTCGCCATAGCCGCTGCCGTCCGCGAGAACGGCCCACACCTCCTCGGGAGTACCTCCGACCAGCCGGTGCCGCACCGCCATGCGCTCCTCCAGACCCACCCGGTTGCCGTCGCTGGTCGCTCCGGACGCCTGGTCTCCTGCCCTCGGTTACGGTCGTTATGACAGCTTTGGCCATCTTGTCGCGAATGTCGGGTGGTGCTCATGGCCGGTACTTCCCCGCTGAAGGACCACACCGCCGTGGTGACCGGGGCCGCCCGCGGGATCGGGCGGGGCGTGGCACGGGCGCTGGCGGCCCGAGGAGCACGCGTCGCCCTGCTCGGACTGGAGCAGGAGGAGCTCGAGGCCGCGGCGGCGGACCTACCCGGTGCCGCCCTGGCGTGGTGCGTCGACGTCACGGACGAGGCCGCCCTGCGCGACGCCGCGGACCGCGTGACGCGTGGCCTGGGCCCGGCGTCCGTGGTGGTGTCCAACGCGGGCGTCGCCGGAGGAGCGCCTTTCGTCGACTCCGACATGGGGACCTGGCGCAGGATCGTGGAGGTCAACCTCGTCGGCAGCGCCCTGACCGCCCACGCCTTCCTTCCGGCACTGATCACCACCTGCGGCTACTACCTGCAGATCTCCTCACTCGCGGCGATGGGCGCCGCTCCCTTGATGTCGGGCTATTGCGCCTCCAAGGCCGGTGTCGAGTCCTTCGCCCACTCGTTGCGCGCTGAGGTGGCACACCGAGGTGTCGACGTGGGTGTCGCCTACCTGAGCTGGACGGACACCGAGATGATCCGCGACGCACAGCGCCACGCGACTCTGCGCGAACTGCGGGCCCTCATGCCCTGGCCGGCGAGCCGCACCTATTCCGTCGAAGCCACCGCGGAACGCCTGGCCCGGGGCATCGAACGCCGCGCGCCGGCGGTCTACGCGCAGCCCTGGCTTCGCGGCGTCCAAGCGGTCAGAGTCCTCCTGCCCGGCCTCGTCACCTGGCGGGCCCGGCGCGCGCTGGGGGCTCTGGAACAGCGCCCCGACATCACCGACACCGGCCTCCTCGGCGCCGGCGGCCGCGCCGACGCGATCGGCGGGTGCGGTGTCAGTGGCGGTCCCCGGTCGCGGGGGTGAAGCGGCACCCGAGGCCAGGCTCTGCCGGAGGTTCGGCCCGGGCCCGGGCCGGGCGCCGCCTGGGATGCCCATGCAACCGGCCTCCTGGAGCGGCGCGTTGACCCGCAGGTGAGGGATGACCGCGTTCCATGCGAATGGAACGGATGCAATGGGCCGTCCCCCATGAGTACCTCGTCGGCACCATGCCGCTCACCGTGGGCATTCACGTTCTGCCGATTCGGGCGCGTGACCCGGGCAGGACCGGGAAGCCGCGAGGAAGTACACCGACGCAACCCCACACTCTGGAAAGAGGTGCGTGATGGGACACGGTGGCAACATCATCTCGGAGCTGACAGCGGACCACCGGGAGGTGGAGGAGTTCTTCGCCCGCCTGAGGGGACTCCCGGCGGGCGACAAGGAGCGCAGGAACGTGGTGGACGAGGTCACCATCGAACTGGTCCGGCATTCGGTGGCCGAGGAGATGTACCTCTACCCCGCCGTGCGCGAGCACATCGCAGGTGGAGCCGCGCTGACCAACAAGGAGATCGAGGACCACGCCGAGGTCGAGCGCGTCCTCAAGGACCTGGAGAACCTGGAGGTGGACGATCCCGAGTTCGACGTCCGGGTCCAGAAGCTGATCACGGACGTCACGGAACACGTGCGGGAGGAAGAACTCGAGCTGTTCCCGGCGCTTGCGCAGGTCTGCACTCCCGAACAACTCAACGGCCTCGGCGACAGTGTCCGCCGCGCCAAGAAGGTCGCGCCGACGCGCCCCCACCCCTCCGCGCCGGACACCCCTCCCGGCAACAAGCTGCTGGCCCCCGGGGCGGGGCTCGTGGATCGTGTCCGCGACTTCGTCACCGGCCGCGGCCGGTCCTGAAGACCTGTTCTCCGCCTCTCCCCGTTCGGGGAACCACAGCGTCCGGCGCGTGGTGCCCGAGGGTGGCAGCACGCGCCGGACGTCTTCTCTCCCGCGACGAGCCTCGCGGCCTCGTGACGGGGATGGCTCCGCCGTCATCGCGATCAGCCCGGCGCCCTCGGTCGTGCCCCCCTTCGGTGGGGTGCCCCCCGCTGCGCGAGACATCGGTTCCGGCTGTGGGCCGTGCTTCCCGCGCCGCCCGAACAGCCGGGCCGCCGCACGGAACGCCAGGATCACGACGGTTGCGACCGCGTTTCCTGCACGCGAGGGACGCGAATTCTGACATCGGTTCGCCTTCCCGAGGTCCGTCCCCAAAACTGGTGCAACGCTCCGGACGGCGTCATGCGAGTGCGTCCGCGACCACGCGCAGATCCGCGACCAGCCCCGCGTACATCGCCTCACGGTTCTCTCCGGCGCGCAGCACGGCGGAGGGGTGAACGGTGGCGAGGACGTGCGCTCCGTCGATCGGCACGCCCGGCATCTGGAGTTTCCCCCGCTGCCGGGTCACCCGGAACTCCGGCCCCATCAGGGCCTTGGCCGCGGTCGCGCCGAGCGCGACCACGATCCGCGGGGCCACCCGTTCCAGCTCCGCCTCCAGCCACGGTTTGCAGGCCGCGACCTCACGAAGCGTGGGCTGCTTGTGGATGCGCCGCTTCCCTCGCTCGGGGACGGTGAACTTGAAGTGCTTGACGGCGTTGGTCACATAGACCTCGTCCGGATCGAGCCCGGCCTCCTCCAGCGCTCTGTGCAGCACCTTTCCGGCCGGCCCGACGAAAGGCCGCCCCTGCCGGTCCTCCTGGTCACCGGGCTGCTCCCCCACCAGCACGAGGCGCGCCGACGGCTCCCCCCGGCCGAAGACGGTCTGCGTGGCATCCGCGTACAGCGGGCACCCCCGGCAGTCGGCCGCCGCCCGGCTCAGGGCCTCGAGGTCGGCACGGTCCGGGACATAGGGCGTGGCGTCGTATTCCGCCATGTCGTCGCGCCTACCCGGGCTCGCCGATACAAAGCGCCCGACGGGGCACCCGAGGTCCATGACGAAGCAGGGGCACAACGGGACGGTCGTGGTGACCGGGGCGAGTGGCGGTGTCGGCAGGGCCGCGGCCCGCGCCTTCGCGGCCCGGGGTGACCGGGTCGCGTTGCCGGCCCGGGAACGCACGGGACTGGCTGCCGCGGCCGCGGCGGCCGTCGCGCGCGGCCTCCGGCGTGGCAGCTGACCGTACACCCCGACGCCGGGGGGCGCGGTTGTCTACCAGTAGTGCCGTCGACCGCCCACACCGTGCCCCACGGCGCCCAGCACCCAGAGCACGAGGCCGATGACCACCAGGATGATCCCGATGGTCCACAGAATCGAGAACCCGGCAAGGAAGCCGATGATCAGCAGGATGATGCCGAGGATGACCATGATGCCCTCCGTTGGTCGGCCTTGAACCCCCGCATGCTGTGCACGCGTGCGCTGACACGCGACGGCGGACGCGGCCGTTTCAGGGCCTGCTGCGCCCGGTGAGCCCCGATCAGCCGTCCCCCAGAGCACGTTGCAGCTCTTCCTTGTTCATGTGGGAACGGCCGTCGATGTTGCGGCGCTTGGCCTCCGCGTACAGCTGGTCACGGGTCGGGCCCTGAGATCCCTTGTGCGAACGCTGACCGCCGCGCTTCCCGGAGGAGATGTCCTCGGTCGAGCTCCGGCTTGCGGTCTTGGACTCACCCGCACGGGCTCGCTCCTTGTTGACCGTGCGGGCCGCGATCTCCTCGGCCCTCTTCTCGCTCTCGCCCCGGTCCTGCACGCTCTCCTTGATGTGCTCGTACTGCCGCTCACGCTTGCGGTTCGATCCTGCGGGCATGCGATTCACCCCATTTGCTCCTGTTGGTCTCTGGAGGAACGGCTACCCCGAACCGTCGAATCATCACCGGTTTCACTCCAGCGGCCTCGCGGCGGGAGCTGTCACAGTCATGGCCGTGGAGCTCGCGATCCACCGTCGGCGGCAGCCCACCCCGGCCGACCGGACGCCCCTCGTGCGGCACACCGTGGACGCGCATACGGCGGGCAAGAACACCGCGTCCCGCGTGAGCTCGTCGCGAACCTCTCCGCGGGCCCCGGGCGCGCCGTCCATCGCGGTGCCGCCGCGGTCAGCGCAGGCCGGCGCTGGCCGCTTCCCGGCGTACGGTCTCCACCGTGTCGATCTGCTCCCGCGCGCGGGCCAGGAGGTTCTGCAGCCGCGCCTCGTCGAGTTCCTTCGACGGGGGGAGTGACAGGAGCGTCTGCCACAGCAGGCTCTTGCCCTCGATACCCAGTCGCAGCATTTCGAGTTCGATGACCGTGCTCAGTCCGGAGCGACGCGTGACCCGTCCGTTGAGCTTGACCAGGCGCGCCTTCTCGGCGAGCCATCCTGCGTACACCTTGTGGCGCCGTGCGGGTACGTCGAGTGCGGCCATCAGGTCGAGGAGGGTCTGACGGTCCTCCGCGATCTCGTCCGCCACACGGGCCAGTTCGCCACCGTGGGGCGAGGAGCGGTGGTGATCGGCAAGGTGGCGTGAGATCAACTGCCCGGTGGTGGAACCCGCCAGATGATCGTTCATGTAGATCCCGAGAGCTTCCTGACTCATGGCGGCTCCTTCTCGTGGCTCAGCTCTGTGCGAGGCGGATTTCGACCTGCCCGTCCGCGGAAATCCGGCAGTCGAAACGGGGTTGCGGCGCGGTCGCCGGTCCTTGGACGTTCACGCCGTCCGAGAGCCGGAACTGACTGCCGTGCCAGGGGCATTCGAGGCACCCCTCGAGGACTTTGCCCTCGTGGAGGGGGCCGTCCATGTGGCTGCAGCGATCGGCCAGGGCGTACAGCCGCCCGTCGTCCTCTCGGACCACCACCACCGCCACCTCGTCGGCCATCCGCCGCATCGGCTCACCGACCGGGAAGTCCGCCGGCACCCCGATGCGATGCCAGCCCGGCTCCACCAGTACGGGCACCGACTCCGCGTGGTTGACGCCCGCGCCCTGCCGGTAGGCGAGGTGGCCGCCGAGTACCCCGCCCACGGTCGCGATGGCCATGCCCCCGTAGCCCAGGGCCCGGCCCAGTACGGGGCGGCCCTTCATCCGGGCCGCCAGTGAACCCGCGTACGCGGTGACGGCGGCGATGTTGGCCGCCGCGTGAACCACGCCCACCCGGGCCTGCCGGGGGCGCTGCTCCGCCCAGTCCACCCATCCGGCGAGGGCCGCCGGTACGGCCGAGACGAGGCCCACCGCCACCAACTGGCGGGCGGCCTTGCCCTGGCCGGGAAGCAGGTCGAGTATGCCGGCGCTGGTCCAGGCGCCGATGGGCAGCTGTACCAGCACCGGGTGGAGGGGGTGGCCGAGCCACAGGCCGCGCAGCGCATCCCGGCCCCGGCCCAGCGGCAGGGCCCGCACGGCGTTGCGGACGGTCCCGGCCGGGCCGTCCAGCCATTCCTGCCTTTCGAGGACGTCCAGTGCGTCCGTGAACGCGCCGCTCGGGGCGTGTTTCGTTGTGGTGGCCAATGGGGTCAGCCTCATGGGGAGCCACCTTTCTGTGTGGTTCGTGACGGGCCTGACAGCGGATCGCGCAGCGAGGAGCGACCGCTGCGCCATGCGCCCAGCAGGTGCTCCTCCAGGCGCTGTTCCAGCAGGCAGGTCGCGCGCACCCCGAACACGACGTCGGGGGTGAGCGCGGGTTCGCGCTCCAGCAGGCCGCCTACGACCTCGCGGCGCATGACCTGCTCGTGCACGGCGTCGGCCTCGATGTGCTCACTGTAGAAGTACCGGCACGCCGGGCCGCCGCCGAGGCGGTCCACCGCCTGCACCATGCGGCGCGCAGCCGGGGCGGTGGCGATCTCCCCCGCGGCGAAGTGCCCGACGAGTGCGCCGCGCAGGCGGCGGTGCAGGCCCAGGTGGGACATGAGGTTCACGGTGGCCAAGGTGACCGCCGGCACGACGTCGACGTAGTAGCCGTACGACGGGTCCAGGTCCGCGTCCTGCATGAGGTCGGCGAACAGCCGGGCGTGTACGCGCTCGGCGCGGCCCGCGCCGAACTCGTCGTACTCGACGGCGACCAGCGCGGCCTTGGCCCGGCCGGTCAGTCGCGGGATGACCCAGGCCTGCGGATCCGCCTCCTTGAGCTGGTACACCGACCGGTGGACGAAGTATTCGCGCATCTGCTCCCACGTACCGTCGTCACACAGGTGGTGCGAGACACCGCGGGCGTCCGTGGGCTCGGTCAGGAGCGCTGCCAGTTCCCTGTCCAGCTCGGAGCGGCTGCCACCTCCGCCGGTGTCCGCCCGCAACGCCGCTTCGAAGGCGGCCTCCAGTCCGGCGCGGAGCCGCAGAAGTCCGGGATCCCACTCCCAGGCGGGGTCGACGCCGGCGAACCCGCGATAGTGCAGTTCGTAGCAGACGTGCAGGGCCAGCTGCAGATCCTCCCCGTACGGATCCGCCCGCTCCGACGCCTTCTCCCACGCGGAGCCGGCCCCGGGCAGCGGGGTGACGGGTGACCCGCCCGCCAGCGCGTCCAGAATGGCCGCGGACAGCGGCCCGCGTGCCGCGGGGGCCGCGGGCTCAAGGCCCAGGTCGGGAACGATGGTCATGACGTGCTCCCCCTCCCTCCGAGGGGTCGGGTCGGGGCGCATCACGGAGCGCCTGCCCGAGGCCGCTCGCTCCATGCCGGAGGCCTCGCCCGGATCAGGCGGCGCCTATCCGGCTTCGCGGCGGGTAGCCGCCCGGGGTGAACCACTCCGGTACCCGAGCGGAAGGAGCGGGCATCATGAACGACGAGCATGACCGTGCCGCCCTGTTCGACATGGACGGCACCCTCGTCGACACGAATTACCTCCATGTCGTCGCGTGGTGGGAGGCCTTCCGGCAGGCCGGGTACAGCGTGCCGATGGCCGATGTCCACCGCTGCATCGGCATGGGCTCCGACCACCTCGTGGAGCGTCTGCTGGGCGACGCTCGCGACCGGAGCGGCGACGACGGGATCAGCGCGGCCCACAAGGCCCTGTACGGCACGTACGCCCCCGCGCTGACCCCGCTGGACGGTGCCGCGGACCTGCTGCGCGCGGTGGCCGCCCGGGGTTTCCGGATCGTGCTGGCGACGTCGGCCGATGCCAGGGAGCTCACGGTCATGCGCGCCGCTCTCGCTGCGGACGACGTGATCGCGGACGCCACGAGCAAGGACGACGTCTCGGCCAGCAAACCGGCTCCCGACCTCGTGGCGCAGGCCTTGGAGCGTGCCGCGGTACCCGCCGACCGGGCGGTCTTCGTGGGCGACACGGTGTGGGACGTCGAGGCCGCCGGAAAGGTCGGGGTGCCCTGTGTGGCGCTGCTCTCCGGCGGCATCAGCCGTTCGGCGCTGGAAGAGGCGGGTGCCGTCGCCGTGCACCGGGACCCCCGGGACATGCTGGCCTCCCTCGACAGCAGCCCTGTGTGGCGGTGACCCTCGCATCGGCGGGCCGCACGTTTGGCCACCGGCTCATGGGTAGCCACGCCCTATGTGGCTTTTGCGCCCTCCGGGCGTCTACCGACCGCAGGACGACACCCTTCTGCTGGAGGACGCCTTGCAGCAGGAGTCCCTCCCGGCCGGTGGCGATGTGCTCGACCTGGGCACCGGTTCCGGGGCACTCGCCCTGGCTGCTGCCAGGCTCGGCGCCGCTCAGGTGACCGCCGTCGACGCTTCGATGGGTGCGGTGTGCACGGCATGGCTGAACGCACGCCTCAACGGCCTGCGCATCCGGGTCCTGCGAGGCGATCTCACCGCGCCGGTCACCGGTCGCCGGTTCGACCTGATCATGGCCAATCCGCCGTACGTGCCCTCACCGCGGCCTCGCCTGCCGAGCCGGGGCCCCGCTGTCGCCTGGGATGCGGGACCCGACGGGCGTGCGCTGCTCGACCGGGTCTGCGCCGACGCACCGCCGATGCTGGCGCCGGGAGGAGTCCTGCTGCTGGTCCACTCGGCGCTGTGCGGCGTCGAGCGCACCCTGATGCGCTTGCACCGCGCGGGACTGCGAGCCAACGTCACCGAACGCCGGTACGTCCCGTTCGGCCCTGTGCTGCGCCGCCGCGCCACCTGGCTGGAGTCGCAGGGGCTGATAGCACCGGGAGAGGAAAAAGAAGAGCTGGTGGTGATCCGTGCCCAACGCGAATGACGAGTCCGCCCCGACGCGCGTGACGCTCACCGCCGAGGGGCCGATCCTGATAGAGGGCCCGGTCGAGGTCGTCCTGGACGACGGCCGAGTCGTGCGCTCCGATCGCTTCGTCGTGGCAATCTGCGCGTGCCGCCGCAGCCGCAGCTACCCCTGGTGCGACACCAGTCATCGCCGTCGCACCAGGACTTCAGCGGGTTCGGCCGACGGTCCGACGGGGCGGGGCACCGAGTGATCAGCCCGGGGCACACGGTAATCGGGCGGACGCCGTCACGCTGCGCGCTCTCAGGGGTGCATGAGGACCTTGATGGCGCCGTCGGTCTTCTTCTGGAACATCTCGTACGCCTGCGGCGCCTGCTCCAGCGGTACGTGGTGCGTGGCGAAGTCGTCCACGCCCAGCGGGTCCTCGTCGGTCAGGAGGGGGAGGATCTCGTCGCTCCAGCGCCGGACGTTGGCCTGGCCCATGCGCAGCTGGATCTGCTTGTCGAACATCGTCATCATCGGCATGGGGTCGGTCATGCCGCCGTACACGCCGCTCACCGAGATAGTGCCGCCCCGCCGGACCAGGGCGATCGCCAGGTGCAGGGCTCCGAGACGGTCGACGCCGGCGGTCTGCATCAGCTTGGCCGCCCAGGCGCGCGGGAGCAGGCCCGCGGACTGCTGGGCCAGCTTGCCCAGCGTACTGCCGTGCGCCTCGGTGCCCACGGCGTCGATCACGGAGTCCGGGCCGCGGCCATCGGTGGCGTCCTGGACCGCTCTCACCAGGTCGTCCTGGTGGTCGTACTCGTCCAGGCTGAAGACCTGGGCTCCGTCATGACGTGCCCGGGTCAGCCGCTCGGGTACGTGATCGATGCCGATGACCCGTCCGGCGCCCAGGTGGCGGGCGACCCGGCAGCACATGTCGCCGATCGGGCCCAGGCCCAGTACGGCCAGGGCGCCGCCCTGGGGAACGTCGGCGTACTTCACCGCCTGCCAGGCCGTGGGAAGTACGTCGGACAGGTACACGTACCGGTCGTCGGGCGGCCCGTCCGGAACCTTGATCGGCCCGAACTGGGCCTGCGGAACGCGCAGGTACTCGGCCTGCGCGCCGGGCACGCGCCCGTACAGCTTGGTGTAACCGAAAAGCTCCGCCCCGCACCCGTACTCCGTGACCTGGGTCGTCTCGCACTGCGTCGGAAGCCCTTCCCGGCACATGTAGCAGGTTCCGCAGGCGATCTGGAAGGGCACCACCACGCGGTCGCCGGGAGAGAGGTTGTCCACCTCGGAGCCGGTCTCCTCGACGATGCCCATCGGTTCGTGACCGAGGATGTCGCCCGGAGTCATGAACGGGGCCAGCACCTCGTACAGGTGCAGGTCCGAGCCGCACAGTCCGGTGGACGTCATGCGCACCACCGCGTCGGTGGGCTCTTCGATCCGGGGGTCGGGCACGGTGTCGACCCGTACGTCGTGCTTGCCGTGCCACACGGTGGCCCGCATGATCGATCACTTCCTCGCGGTTGTCTTCACGGCAGGACCATCGGGTACCCGTGGACACGCCGGTGAACCGCCCGCCCCGGAGGTGCGTCATCCGGCCGATCCGTGCTCGGGGGGCGTTAGGGAACGTCCGGTTCGGGAACGCGTGACTGGGGCGCCGAGGCGGTTCACCGACCACCAGGAGGCGGACGACGCAGATGGCTCGCGACGCGGACATCGCCGAGGACGAAGCGGCCGGACTGGACCTGGCCGGACTGGAGCGCGCCCTGCGCGAGCGGGTGGACGGCGAGGTGCGCTTCGACGCGGGCAGCCGGGGCGCCTACGCCACTGACGGATCGAACTACCGCCAGGTGCCGCTGGGCGTGGTGGTGCCCCGGAACCTGGATGCCGGAGCCACGGCGGTGGAGGTGTGCGCGCGGTTCGGCGCGCCGGTGCTCTCCCGCGGCGGCGGTACGAGCCTGGGAGGCCAGTGCACGAACACCGCGGTGGTCATCGACTGGACCAAGTACTGCCACCGCCTGGTATCGGTCGACGCCGAGAGCAGGACGTGCGTGGTGGAGCCGGGCATCGTGCCGGACGAGCTGAACCGGCAGCTGTCCGGCTACGGGCTCACGTTCGGGCCGAAGCCCTCGACGCACAGCCACTGCTCGCTGGGCGGGATGATCGGCAACAACTCCTGCGGCGCGTCGGCCCAGGCGTACGGCAAGACCGTGGACAACGTACGCCGTCTGGAGATCCTCACCTACGGCGGGCTGCGCTGCCGGGTGGGGCCCACATCGCCGGAGGAGTACGAGGCCGTCATGGCCGCCGGAGGCCGCAAGGCTGAGCTCCACCGGGACCTGCGCGAGCTGACGGACCGCCACCTGGCAGACATCCGCACGGGCTTCCCGAAGCTCCAGCGCCGGATGTCCGGCTACAACCTCGACTCACTCCTGCCGGAGAACGGCTTCGACGTGGCCCGTGCCCTGGTCGGCAGTGAGGGCACCCTGGTCACGGTGCTGCGCGCCGAGCTGGAACTGGTCCTCGCCGACGGGTTCAGCTGCCGCACCCAGATCGAGCAGGGCGGCACGGGCCGGCGTGCCATGCACCTGGCAGAAGCGCCGGCGCTCGGCCTGGACGGGACGCTCCCCGACAGGCGGCCGGAGGGGCTCCTCGACCGTCCCGCCGCCTCGCCCCGGGACGGCCGGCTGCTGGCCACCGCCGTGTGCACCGTCGTACTCGCGGCCGCGGCCGCCGTCGCGGTGCGGAGCAACCGACAACGTTGAAGCCGAGAACAGGAAGGGGACTCCCCCGTGTCGATCAAGGTGTCCGACCACGTTCTGCAGCGGCTGCGGGACTGGGACGTCGACCACGTCTTCGCCTATCCCGGTGACGGCATCAACGGGCTGCTGGCCGCCTGGGGCCGGGCGGGCAACAAGCCGAAGTTCGTCCAGGCCCGGCACGAGGAGATGGCCGCCTTCCAGGCGGTGGGCTACGCCAAGTTCTCCGGCCGGGTCGGCGTCTGCGCGGCCACCTCGGGCCCCGGCGCCATCCATCTGCTCAACGGCCTGTACGACGCCAAGCTCGACCACGTACCGGTGGTGGCGATCGTCGGGCAGACCAACCGCAGCGCCATGGGCGGCTCTTACCAGCAGGAAGTGGATCTGCTGAGCCTGTTCAAGGACGTCGCCTCGGAGTACGTGGAGATGGTGACCGTCCCCGAGCAGCTGCCCAACGTCATCGACCGGGCCGTGCGGGTGGCGGCGGCGAAGCGCACCGTCACCGCGGTGATCATCCCGGCGGACGTCCAGGAGCTCGAGTACTCCCCGCCGCAGCACGCGTTCAAGATGGTGCCCTCAAGTCTGGGCATGCCCTCCTTCGCCCCCGTCCCCGACGACGCCGACCTCGCCAGGGCGGCCGAGGTGCTCAACGCGGGCGAGAAGGTGGCCGTACTCATCGGCCAAGGGGCGCGCGGCGCACGGCCGGAGGTGGAGCAGCTGGCCGACACCCTCGGCGCCGGCGTCGCCAAGGCGCTGCTCGGCAAGGACGCGCTGTCGGACGAACTGCCGTACGTCACCGGGGCGATCGGGTTGCTGGGCACGCGCCCCAGCTACGAGCTGATGCAGGACTGCGACACCCTGCTGGTCATCGGCTCCAGCTTCCCCTACACCCAGTTCCTGCCGGAGTTCGGCAAGGCCCGCGCGGTCCAGATCGACATCGACCCGTTCATGGTCGGCCTGCGCTACCCCTTCGAGGTGAACCTCGTCGGCGACGCCAGGACCACACTGGCGCGGCTGCTGCCGAAGCTGGAACGCAAGAAGCACGGCAGCTGGCGCAAGAAGATCGAGAAGGACACCGCCCGCTGGTGGGAGGTGATGGAGCGCCGCGCCGGAGTCGAGGCCGACCCCATCAACCCCGAGCACGTCGTGCACGCCCTGGACGCGCTGCTGCCCGACGACGTCATCCTGGCCGCCGACTCCGGCTCCGCGGCCAACTGGTATGCCCGGCACCTGCGGATGCGCGGCGGCATGCGCGGTTCCCTGTCGGGGACGCTCGCCACCATGGGACCCGGCGTGCCGTACGCGATCGGCGCCAAGTTCGCCCACCCGGACCGGCCCGCGATCGCCCTGGTCGGCGACGGCGCGATGCAGATGAACGGCATGGCCGAACTCATCACCGCCGCCAAGTACTACCGGGACTGGTCCGATCCGCGGATGGTCGTCGCCGTCCTCAACAACGGCGACCTCAACCAGGTCACCTGGGAGATGCGCGCCATGTCCGGAGCCCCGCAGTTCCTGCCCTCGCAGTCCCTGCCGGACGTCGCCTACGCGGACTTCGCCCGCTCGATCGGCCTGGACGGCCTCCGGGTCGAGAAGCCCGGCGAGGTCGAGGACGCCTGGCAGCGCGCACTGGCCGCGGACCGGCCCTTCGTTCTGGACTTCCGCACCGACCCCGCCGTTCCGCCGATCCCGCCGCACGCCACGCTGGACCAGATCGAGGCCGCGGCCGCGTCCGTCCTCAAGGGGGACACCGACCGCGCCGCCATGGTCCGGCAGGGCTTCAAGGCCAAGGTGCAGGAAATGCTGCCCGGCCGGGGTCGCCACGGCCACGGCCCTGGCGAGCAGTGAACCCAACCGCTTCGGGCGGCGCGCCGCCGGTGGACGCCGTGGAGGCGGCGGCGTACACGGTGCCCACCGACGCGCCCGAGGGCGACGGCACCCTGACCTGGGCTGCCACCACCCTCGTCCTCGTCCGGGTACGCTCCGGCGGCGCCACCGGGATCGGCTGGACGTACGGCGCTCCCTCCACCGCCCAGGTCGTCACCGGGCAGCTCGCACCGCTGGTGACCGGTACCAGCGCCTGGGACGTGCCCGCGGCCAACGAGGCCATGTGCCGGGCGGTGCGCAACGTGGGCCTGCCCGGCCTGGTCGCCGGCGCCGTCTCTGCGGTGGACGTCGCTTGTGGGACCTCAAGGCCCGGCTCCTGGACCTGCCCCTCGCGCGGCTCTTCGGGCAGGTGAGGAGCGAGGTCCCGGTCTACGGCAGCGGCGGGTTCACCACGTACGCCGACGCACGGCAGGACCGGCAGCTGCGCGGCTGGGTCGAGGAACAGGGCATCCCCCGCGTCAAGATCAAGATCGGCCAGTCCTGGGGCACGGCAGAGGACCGTGACCGCGACCGCCTGGTCCGGGCGCGGCGCAGCATCGGCGACGCGGCGGCGCTGTTCGTCGACGCCAACGGCGCCTACGGCGTCAAACAGGCCGTCGAGGTGGCGCGTTTTCTGCACGATCTGGGAGTCACCTGGTTCGAGGAGCCCGTCTCCTCCGACCACCTCACGGCCCTCGCGCAGGTGCGGTCTCAGATCGTGCCGGAGGTGGCCGCGGGCGAGTACGGCTACACGTTGCCGTACTTCGGGCACATGCTCCGGGCCGCGGCGGTGGACTGCCTGCAGGCCGACGCCACCCGCTGCGGCGGCCTGACTGCCTGGCTGCGTGTGTCCGCCCTGGCGCACGCCTTCGGCGTGGACCTCTCCGGGCACTGCGCCCCGCACGTCCACGCGCACGCGGCCGCGGCGGCACCGAATCTGCGGCACCTGGAATGGTTCCACGACCACGTGCGGATCGAGGAGATGTTCTTCGACGGCACCCTGGACCCCGGCGGCGGCACCATCGCTCCCGGCACCGACGGGGCACCCGGCCTGGGGTTGGTGTTCCGAGACGAGCGGGCGGAGCCGTACCGGGTGGGCTGAGACCGCGGCCGGGCGGCCGCGGCTCACGTCCCGGGCGCGCGGTCGCCGAGCGCCACCGGGACACCCGGCGCACCCCTCCTGGAGAAGCCCGGCGGCCAGGCCGCCCGCCTGCGCGAAGGCTCACGCGGCGTACGGCCACCCGGCCCGATCCGGCGGGAGCGAGGTCACGCCCCGACGCCGCGCAGGCTCCAGAGATCGTCCGCGGCCTGCCGGCGCATGGCGGGCAGGACCGCCTGCACGGGCTCGGGCAGGACAGCGAGCATGAGCTGGACCTCCTCGGCCGTGCCCACCTCGTCCAGGAAACCGATCATGAGGTGTCCGGCCACGGGCGGCGTGGTGGTGATCACGCGCTGCGAGAAGGCCGCCCAGTACTCGGGGCTGATGTGCTCGCGCAGTGCGGGGAAAAGGACGGGCTCTTCGTGGGCCAGATGGCTGTGGACCGTGTCGCGTACCGCGACCGCCGCATCGTGGAGCGTGCCCCGGACTCCGTCGGTCCCGCCGTCTCCCAGCTCGACGGCGGCGAGCCGGTCGAGTGCCTCGTCCAGTCGCTCGTGCTCCTTGCTCAGCTCCTTGAGCGCGTCCGCGGTGGCCGGCGCCGCCGCGACGATCTGCGGCCACAGGTCCTCGTCCTCGGTCTCGTGGTGGTGGCGCAGGTTCACCACGAGGAAGTCACGCAGCTGCGCCAGCGCGCTCAGGGGCGCGGAGGGGCTGACGGCCGCCTCTGCCAGCAGGGCGGTGGCCACGCGGTGGACCTCATGGGCAAGACGGGTCTCGATGACTGCCACTGGCTCATGGTCGAAATGGTTCATGCATCGCAACATATTCATTAGAAGCACTTATTGTCAATATAATGACTTACCGTGAAGGGGTACACTGCGCCCGTGACCAGCCGGAAATACCACTCACCCCTCCGCGCCACCTCGGCGGCCGCCACTCGCGACTCCATCCTGAGCAGCGCCCACGCGCTCTTCCTGGCCCACGGGTACGCCGGGGTGACCATCGGGGAGATCGCGGACGCGGCGAAGGTCGCCGTGCCCACGGTGTACAGCAGCGTGGGGAACAAGCCGAAGATCCTGACGGCCCTGCTGGAGCCGGCCCTGACGGACCCCGCCATCGCCGAGTCCCTTGCCGCGGTCGAGTCCCGGGACGACCCACGGGCCGTGATCGAGCTGACCGCCGAGGGCACACGGCTCACGCACGAACGCCACTGGGAGCTCGTGTACGGGCTCTTCTACCGCAACCCGCCCGGGGAACCGGCCGTCAAGGCCGTGCTGGACAAGGGGGCGGACGACTACGTCCAGGCGCTGACCCGGGTGGCCGACCGCCTCGTGGCGCTGGACGCGCTCCGCGCCGATGTGAGTCGCGCCGAGGCCGTCGACCTGCTCTGGTTCCACCTCGGCCCGCACGCCTGGATGACGCTCGTCGGCGAGCGCGGCTGGCCGTTCGACCGCACCCAGACCTGGATCACCCGCTCCGCCAGCCAGGCGCTGTTGAAGGAGTCCTGAGACGGTTTCGGCAGGCGCTCCAGCAGCGCGTCCGCGATGTGGGGTGCGCGACTCCGCGGCGCAGGTGCTCAGCGCCGCACCGGCCTCGATACTGCCGTCCCGCCGCTTCCGCTTCGACGTGGGCGTACAGCCTGTCAGCCTTGAGGCGTTCACGGTCCAGGGCAGAGGTGCGGGCGTGACGGCGAGCTCGTCCCGGATGCTGGGCAGCGCGATGTTCACGGACGAGTCGTCCAGCACCTGCGGTGACCGGGCCGGCGCGATCACCGGCGGCGGGACCATCTGACTGCCGGCTGAGCCGGTTCCTCGATTCCGGGGATCCGCGTATCGCGGGCGTATCGAAAATCGCATACGCCACGGCAACGGCCCTGCGTCTCCAATGGGGGCATGAACCACGACGCATCCCTGGCGGCACCGCCCCGCCGCACGCGCAGGATCGTGCTCCTCGGTCTGGTGATCCTCGGCGTGGCGAGCGCCGCGTTCGTCGCGCGGGGGCCGCTGATGATGTCCGCTCCGATGTGCATGGCGGGGCGGTGGCACGGCTGCTTCGACACGTTCAACGGTGTGGTGCTCATGACGCTGGTCGCGCTGCCGTTGGCCGCGCTGGTGGTGTGGGCTCTGGCGCGCCGTCGGCGTGCCGCCGGCGTCACATCGGCGTGGGCGTGGCGCAAGTCGCTGGCCGAGGTGGGCATGGTCCACGGGACGCTGCCGTTCCTGTGGATGACCATGATGCCGGGCGGCGGGGCCGGCACCGTCCCAGCCCGGGTGAGCCTGGTACCGCTGCGGGACCTGGTCACGATGGGGCCGCTCGGGATCGTCGGCAACCTGCTGGTTTTCGCGGCGCTGGGGTTCTTCGCCCCGGTGCGGTTCCCGGCGCTGGCGTCCGTGCCGCGGATCCTGGCGCTCGGGGCGGGCTGCTCGGTCCTGGTCGAAACCGCGCAGTACGTCCTGCGGCTGGACCGGGTGTCGTCCGTGGACGACGTACTGGTCAACGCCGCAGGCGCCGTGCTGGCCGGGCTGGCGTCCCGCCGCTGGTGGCGCACTACGGCGGAAGCGCCGTCGGACCGGCCTCACCCCGCGCCGGCACCGGTAGGCTGAGCCGCGCATACGCGGACGATATGTTGCGCTGCCTAGGCTTCCGGCATGCGCGTACTGATCGTGGAGGACGAGCCCTACCTGGCCGAAGCCGTCCGTGACGGTCTGCGGCTGGAGGCGATCGCCGCCGACATCGCCGGCGACGGTGACTCCGCCCTGGAACTGCTCAGCGTCAACTCCTACGACCTCGCGGTCCTCGACCGCGACATCCCCGGCCCTTCCGGCGACGAGGTCGCCCGGCGCATCGTCGCCTCCGGCAGCGGCATCCCGATCCTCATGCTCACCGCTGCCGACCGGATCGACGACAAGGCTTCCGGGTTCGGGCTCGGCGCCGACGACTACCTCACCAAACCGTTCGAGCTGCGGGAGCTCGTCCTGCGGCTGAGGGCGCTCGACCGCAGACGCGCGTACGCCCGGCCCCCGGTCCGCGAGATCGCGGGCCTGCGGCTCGACCCGTTCCGACGGGAGGTCTTCCGCGACGGACGCCACGTCGCGCTCACCCGCAAACAGTTCGCCGTGCTGGAAGTCCTCGTCGCCGCCGAGGGCGGGGTCGTCAGCGCCGAAGAGCTGCTGCAACGGGCCTGGGACGAGAACGCCGACCCCCTCACCAACGCCGTGCGGATCACCGTCTCCGCACTGCGCAAACGGCTCGGCGAACCATGGGTCATCGCCACGGTGCCCGGCGTCGGCTACCGGATCGACACCGGTACGGGCACCAGCACCCCCGGCGGTACGCATGCGTAGACGCCCCGGGCTCAGCGCCCGGCTGAAACTCACCCTCAGCTATGCCGGATTCCTCGCCGTCGCCGGCGCTCTCCTGCTGGCCGTGGTGTGGGGCTTCCTGCTGCGCTACGTGCCCGACAACTCGCGGGGCCTTCTCGGGATCTCGCCCAACCGCTACCTCCTGGTGCACACCTTCGCCCCCGCCGCGGCCGTGGCGATGGTCTTCCTGCTCGTGTTCGGCCTCCTGGGGGGATGGATCCTCGCCGGCCGGATGCTCGCACCACTCACACAGATCACGGATGCGGCACGGACGGCCGGGAACGGGTCGCTGTCCCACCGGATCCGCATGAAGGGCCGCCGGGACGAATTCCGCGAACTCTCCGACGCGTTCGACTCGATGCTGGAACAACTCGAGTCCCACGTCGCCGAGCAGCAGCGGTTCGCCGCGAACGCCTCCCACGAACTGCGCACCCCGCTGGCGATCTCGCGGACGCTCCTCGACGTCGCCCGCAAGGACCCCACGCGGGACCGGGGTGAACTCGTCGAGCGCCTGCACGCTGTCAACACCCGGGCGATCGACCTCACCGAGGCCCTCCTGCTGCTCAGCCGCGGCGACAGCGGTACCTTCACCCGCGAGAGCGTCGACCTCTCCCTCATCGCCGAAGAAGCCGCCGAAACGCTGCTGCCCCTCGCCGAACAGCGCCGGATCACGCTCGACGTCACCGGCGGGGCGGCCCGGACCAGCGGCTCGACGGAGCTCCTGCTGCGGATGGTGACGAACCTCGTCCAGAACGCCGTCGTCCACAACCTCCCCGCCGGCGGCACTGTGACGGTCCACACCGAGGCGCACGGCGACACGGGCGTGCTGCGGGTCGAGAACACGGGTCGTCGGCTCCCACCGGAACTGGTACCGACCCTCACCGAACCCTTCCGGCGCGGAACGGAACGCGTACGCACCGACGAGCACGCCGGCGTCGGTCTCGGCCTGGCCATCGTGCACAGCGTGGTCCGCGCCCACGGCGGGACCCTCGACCTCGTCCCCCGCCCCGCCGGCGGTCTACTCGTCACGGTCAGGCTTCCCGGCACGCCGTAGGCGTCCTCCCCGAGCGGGGGCCACCGGATCGTCGGCTACGGGCGGACGTGACGATCGGCGTCCTCGTCCGAGGGCACGTTCCAGCTGGCCAGGATGCGCAGCTTCTCCTCCGACGGGGAGCCGCGGTCGGCTCTGAAGACGACGACGCTCTGACCTTTTCCCCCGGGCAAGGCCATCGTCTCGTAGTGCAAGGTCATCTCACCGACGGTCTCGTTGAAGAACCGCTTCACCCCGTACGAGTGCTCGTACAGCCGGTACTCCGCCCAGAACCGCGCGAAGTCCGGTGACGCCACCGCGATTTCCCCCACGAGCTGCTCCAGGACGGGGTCCGCCGCCCGGTCGGCGGCGACCTGGCGCAGCGCCGCGGCGACCTGCGGCGCGATCTTGGACCACTCGGGGTAGACGGTCCTGGCCCGGGGATTGAGGAACGTCCACCGGGCGAGGTTGCGCTCCTGGACCGGCATGGCGTCGAAGTCGTCGACGAGGAGCTTGGCCGTGTGGTTCACCGCCAGCACTTCCAGACGCGGCCCGTAGACCATCGCCGGCAGATCGAGGGCGTGCACCATGGCGACGACGCCCGGCCTGGCCTTCACCGGGGGCGGTGTCGAGGGGGTGGGCCGGCTCCCGGCGTTTCGAACCAGCGTTCGAAGATGTGCGGACTCGAGTTGGTCGAGCTGCAGGGCCCTCTCCACCGCGGCGAGGACCTCCTCGGATATACGGCCGATCCGCCCCTGTTCCAGCTTCGTGTAGTAGGCCACGCTCACGCCCGCGAGTGCCGCGACCTCCTCACGCCTGAGCCCCGGCACCCTGCGGCTGCCGTAGCCGACGGGCAGCCCCGTCTGCCCGGGGTCGACGGCCGCCCGGCGGGAGACGAGGAAGTCCCGCAAGGCCCTCTCAGCGTCCATACCCCCAGGTATAGCCCAGACCCGCCGCCCCGGGGCGCCGAAGGTGGCTCTGCGAGTAGCACCCTCAGCGCGGCCACGATGCCTCTTCGCCGGCGGCCCCGCGCCTGGTGGAGTCGGAGACGGAAGTTCCCGTCGATCCGCGATTTCCCCCCACCAGGAGACCCCCATGCCCTTCCTCGTTCCCGCCCTCGCCGCGGCCGGACCCGACGCGCCCCTGGCGCCCGCCACCATCGAGCGCCGTGAGCCGGGACCTCACGACGTCGTCATCGACATCGCCTACACCGGCATCTGCCACACCGACATCGCCCTCCTGCGCAACCACTGGATGGAGGGTGTCTTCCCCATGGTGCCGGGCCACGAGATCACCGGGACGGTCAGCGCGACCGGCCCCGAGGTCACCCGGCACACGGTCGGCGACCGGGTGGGTGTCGGCTGCTACGTCGACTCCTGCCGCGAGTGCGTGAACTGCCTCGCGGGCGAGGAGCAGCACTGCCTGAAGGGCGAGGTCCTCACGTTCGGCGGGCTCGACTACGACAAGCAGCCCACCTTCGGCGGCTACAGCCGCAGGATCGTCGTGGACGAGAACTACGTCCTGCGCATTCCCGACGGGCTCGCACTGGACGTCGCCGCGCCGCTGCTCTGCGCGGGGGTGACCATGTACGCGCCACTGCGCCGGTGGGGCGCGGGACCGGGCAGGAAGGTCGCCGTCGTCGGCATGGGCGGTCTGGGGCACATAGGCGTCAAGATGGCACACGCGATGGGCGCGGAGGTCACCGTGCTCAGCCGGAGCCTGTCCAAGCGTGAGGACGGACTGCGGTTCGGAGCCGACAACTACGTCTCCACCAAGGACGGTTCCTACATCCGGGCTCACGAGCAGAGCTTCGACCTGATCGTCAACACGGTGTCGGGCGGCATCGACACCAACGCCTTCCTGACGCTCCTGGGCCTGGACGGCGTGCTGGTCAACGCGGGCGTCACCGCGGAGCCCGCCGGCTTCCAGGGCATACTGCTCGGAAACCCGCGGCGGATCATCACCTCCACGAAGAACGGCAGCATCCGCGAGAGCCAGGAGATGCTCGACTTCTGCGCTCGGCACGGCATCGTCGCGGACATCGAGACCGTGCCCGCGGATCAGGTCAACAACGCTCTCGAGCGCCTGGACCGGGGCGACGTGCGCTACCGGTTCGTCATCGACGTCTCGACTCTCGGCCCCTCCGACCCGGACCCGTCCACGGAGCGGGAGGGGCACGAGCGGGCCGCGGCCGCCTGAGCGGCCGCCCGCCCGCTATCCGGCGCGGCGGGTTGAGCGCCGGGCGCTCCAGTGCACCAGCGGCTGCAGGGCGGCCAGGAGCGCCTGGCCGTCCGGGGCGAGCCCGTAGCGGATCTGCACGGGGGTGCTCGGAATGACGGAGCGCTCCATGAGGCCCTCGGCCTCGAGCTCCTTCAGCCGCTGGGCCAGCAACCGGTCGGAGATGCCGATGATGACGGCGCGGTACTCACCGAAGCGGCGCGCGCCCTGGGACGCCGCGAAGAGGATCGACCCCGTCCATCGGCGTCCGACCAGTTCGAGGGCACCCTGGAAACTCGGGCACGCGTCGTCGTGGACCGAGGCGCGCTCAAGGCGCAGTGGCTGCAGTCGCTGGGGGCTGTTCATCTCACCGGATCCGGTTGTCACCCCTCGGAGCGTAGCCCGGGGCGCCCGCCCGGGAGTGCGTCGTACCTGGTAACGCCGGTACCAGGAAGAGCCTGCCCTGGAAGCAGCCCCCGGGGCGCCGCGGCCTGGGAGCAGACCCGGCGCCCCGGCCCGACGCCGTACGGCGCGCCCGACGGCACACCACGATCACCGAGGACCACGTGTACAAACGCCTCCCGAGACACGACACGGACAACGGAGGACCTGAAGCCGCCGCAGACGGCGCAGACGGGGCAGGCGGTGGCTCCGGGGAGCGCACGGGGGTTCGCGACGATCACCACGATCGTGTTCGCGGCCATGGCGGCGAGCAGCCCACCCTCCCTGCTCTACGGCCTCTACCAGGAGCGATGCCCCCGCCTATGTCGCGGTGAGCGTTCCCATCGTGGCGGTCGGCGCGGCGCAGTCGTGGCTCGGCCCGAGAGGGGCGTTCACCGCCTTCGGGGTCTTCGTGGCGCCGACCGCCGTGGTCGCGGTGACGGTCACGGCTCGCGACTCCCGTCGTCGGGCGTGACGTTGACGCGCGGGACCGGGGTGCGGGACGTGCACCCGGCGGCACTCGATCGCGCGCGCACCTTGGCGCGCCGTCGTCAGGAACACGGCGGAGCTGACGCGGCTCGCTGCGCCGGCCGAACTCGTCAGGCAGGCCGCTGTCCAAGCCGATGAGCGATCCCGATTTCGTAACGGAGTTGCGTGCTAGGTGGGGAGAAATTGTAAAGTCCTCAACTGTCCGGACAAGGGGGTCCGGTGTACGTCGTGGGGGTCGTCACGTGAGCCAGTACCAGCCGGGACCGCAGTGGTCGGTCCGTCCGCCCGAGCCTGTCCGCATGCCCGATATCCGCCCGCTGTACCAGCGCAAGCGCGTGTGGGCCGGCGGTGTCGCGCTGCTTGTGGTGGGCGCCGCGTTCGGCAGCGGGGGTTCCAGCGCCGCCGGTTCCCCTCCGCGCCCTGCGGTCACCGTGACGGCGACCGCGACGAAGACGGCCGCTCCGGCTCCCACCGTAACCGTGACCAGGACGGCCACGCCGCATCCGACGGTCACCGTGACCAAGAAGGCCAAGCCCGTCTCGAAGGCGAGCCATACATCGGGTTCCGGCTCCGCGGGTGGTAGCAGCGGCGGCTCGTCTTCAGGCGGCTCCTCGAGTTCCGGCGGCGGTACGTCCCACCCTGCCGGGGCCACCGCTCTGTGCAACGACGGCACGTACAGCTACGCCGCCCACCATCAGGGCGCGTGCTCCCACCACCACGGCGTCGCGGTCTTCTACCGGTAGCAGGAGCGGAGCCGGCGGACCCCGGTCGCATCAAGGACGGAATGGAACCATGGCTTTCGGCTTTCGTGTGGGCGTGCCGGGGATGAGCGTACGGGTCTCGACCCGGGGCGTGCGCACGTCCGTGGGGCCCCGGGCGGCGCGCATCACAGTGGGCGGCGGGGGCACGCGGCTCTCCTCCGGGGTCGGCCCGTTCTACGCCTCCAGCTCGCTCGGCGGGGGACGCCGGCGCACCAGTACGAGCCGCACGACCCGCTCGCGGGCTGTCGCCCCCTCGCCGGCGCAGCTGGACCGTGCCCGCCGGCAGGCCGAGCGGGCGCAGCAGGAGGCGGAACGTGACGCGGCGATCGCACAGTTGCGGGAGCTACGGCGGCAGACGACCAGTGTCCACCTGCAGTCCTTCACGCCGGTGCAGCCGCCGGTGGTGCCGGGGCCGCCGCAGCTGGGACTGGCCTGGGCCCTCGCCGAAGCCCAGGCCCACCACCTTGCCGGACTGGGGGTCTTCGCCCGCGCCGAACGGGCGGTGGCCAAGCGCAAGGCCGAGGAGGACGCCCCGTGCTACCTCGCCGCGGAGGAGGCTCGCCTGCACGCCGTCCACGGCCGGCTGATCGCCGAGGCGGATCAGTGGTGGCGGGCCCTGACCGGCAACGACGAGGAGACCGTGTGCGAGGTGGTCAACTACGCCTTCGCCGACAACCCCGCCGCGGGCTGCGCGGTGGGCGTCGACGGGTCGGTCCTGTCCGTGGTGATCCGGCAGCAGGACATCGACTCGCTGCCGGACCAGACGGCCGGCGTCACCTCCGGCGGGCGCCCCACCCTCAAGGCGCTCGGCAAGCGGGAACGCACCCTGTGGTGGCTCACCTCCATGGGGTCGAACATCGTCGCCACACTCAAGGAAGCCTTCGCCACCGCACCCGGGATCACCGCCGTCGACCTGGCCGTCCTCACCCGCCTGCCGGACACCCAGCGGCTCGGGTTCGTGGCCTACGGCCGCTGGACCCGCCAGGCCGTCGAAGCCGGCCCCTGGCGGGAGACGAACGACGCTCTGCGGTTCCTCGACATCGGCCAGGACGTCGCCTGCTCGGTCACCACCACCGCCTCCGGCAACCTGTCCAGCAGCATCAAGCCGCTGGACACCAGTCGGCTGCCCGGCCTGCAGAGCCTTCTCGACCACGCCCAGGACGACGCCGCCTCCGCTGACGCGACCCTGGCCGACCTGGACACAGACCTCCGCGCCAACGTGCCCGGCGGGCACGCCGCTCCCCCGCCGGACCCCTACCGGATCCGGCCCTTCGCCGAGTGGAGGAACCAGACCACCACACCCCTGGCGCCGGCCACCGCTCCCCCGACACCCGCCCATGCTCCCGCCGCGCCGGTCCACGCCCCGGCGACCGCGCTCACCCCGGGACAGAACCTGGTCCTGCCCGAAGAGGCCTGGCAGGGAATGCTCATCGCGTTCAGCTTCGCGGGGGCCGACGCCGATCTCACCCTCTTCCTCACCGACGCGGACGGCCGGGTCACCCGCGATGACGACTTCGTCTTCTACAACCAGCCATCCGGCGCGCAGGGCGCGGCCCGCCTCCTGGGCAAGCAGGCCGAAGGCCCCCACACGGTGGAGCGCGCGGCCCTCCACCCCGCCGCCCTGCCCCCGCACATCCAGCGCGTCACCATCGCCGTCAACATGGACGTCGACACCGGCCTCACCTGCGGCGCCCTCACCCACGCCGCCCTGTACATGGACTGCGCGACCGGCCAAGCCTGGACCTTCCAGCCACCCGCCGACCCCGGCATCCGGGCCATGGTCGTCGCCGAACTGTACCGGCACACCAGCGGCGGCCGGCCTGTCTGGAAGCTGCGCGCCATCGGCCAGGGCTGGGCCGACGGCCTCGACGCGCTGGCCCGTGCCCATGGAGTCGCCGTCGAATAGTGCTCTGACCAGGAAGGCCAACCGAGTTGGTGGTCGGAGCGGTTGTTGGATATGGCGTGTCGTCCGATCCGACTGCTGGGGGTGTGGTGGCTGGGCCTGTCCGTGACCACACAGACCCGCGCTCTGCACGCCTACCTGCGCCGGCGCAAGGCCAACGGCCGCCACCCCGGCGTCCTCGCCGCCCGGCGCCGCGAACGCGCCCGCATCCGCAGCGAGAAAGGCATCCGCTGCGGCGGACGCCCCCTCGCCACCGGGGCCTGAGGAACCCGGCGAAACTCATCCGGTCACAGAATCAGCCGGCGTAGGGGTTGCCGCCGAGCCAGGTGGTGCCGTCGATCAGTTCGCGCGCCGCGTCCAAGTGGCCGCTGTGGCAGGCGACTTCGGTAAGCACGTGGATCAGGATGTGCCGCACGTCAGGCAGCCGCCAGGTCGGCCAGATCTCCACGGGCCAGGCGGCGGGCTCCTGTTCGGGCGCGGCGGCGTCGAGTACAGCGTTCGAGCGCGCTATGGCCGCCCGGTAGTCGGCGAAGACCTCCTCGGCGCTCATCCCCTCGGGTACGTACCAGTGCGCCTCCGCGCCCGCCGCGAGCTGTCCCGCCACATCCGGCTCACCCGCGATCACCCCCGGGAACCAGAAGCGTTCGACATCCACGGTGAGATGGCGCACCAATGCCAGACAGCTCCAGCCGCTGGACAGCACCGGCTGCCGCAAATCCTCATCCGAGAGCCCTTCGAGGATCCCGACGACGTGCTCGCGCTGGCGGTCCAAAGCGCCCTTGAGGACGCCGAGTTCGGCGCTCACCGGGCGGCGCACGATTCGGCGAGGCGTTCCAGGGTGCTCGCCATCTGCGTCTGCCACCAGGCGCGCCCGCTGTCCACTTCCGCGCGTTTGCCCTCCGGCATGCGCGAACCGTCGAAGATCTCGGTCACGACCGTCGCCCCGGCCCCGTCCGGGAGCAGGTCGAAGATCCACCGGTGGCCCCATGCGGCCCCGGGCGCGGTGGCGTCCGGGTGCCCGCGGCCGGGCCTCGGCTCCCAGCCGATGCGGCGGTCCGGCTCGTACTCGACGACGTGGTTGTTCATCTCGTAGTCGCCGTAGCGCTCATAGTGCATCCGCATCACGAAGACGTCCCCGACGCCCGAGATCACGGCGTCGCGGACGCAGCCTCGCAGCATCCCCGAGCCGTCGAGGTGCGGGTGCCGTCCAGGGTCGGCCAGGATCCGGAAGATGTCCCCCGCCGGGGCCTTGATGCGCCGGGACACCGCCACCACGGGTTCGCCTGTGGTAATCACCATCCACGCGCCTCCGTCAACCGCAGAACATGAACCTGACTACGGCCCGGACGCTACACCGGGGGTACGACATCGCCCGGCCGAGCCCGTACGAGGCTCGCCCTGCGCACAGTCCCACCGAATCAGTTCTGCCGCCGGCACCACATGCCGTCGGGTGCGCGGCGATCTCCTTCGAACGGTGCACACGCCGGCGTGCGGCACATCTCCAGCGTCTGCCGCCCTCGGCCGGTCAGTGGCGGAGTGGTGGCCGCACGAACCGCGAGTCCTCGAAGCCGGTCAGCGCCACGTCGTTCTTCGGTGACGGGACCTTCCTCTACCTCGCCCTGTCCGTGATTCGGAAGGTCTCGTGAACCCGGACTGAGTCCCGGGCCCGGATCCCGGGTTGCAGGGTGACAGGACCGCACATAGCGTCTCGTATCGTCACAAAGCCCTCGCAATGGACATCGGCTCCGCTGTGTCGCCCCGCACCCCTGGGCCGCGGAAATCTCGTGCTGCATTTCGGGACGTCGCCGATGAGGGGCGCGTACGCGAACGAGGCTTCCCTACCGGGAAACACGGGACGACCGGAGATCTGCCATGCCCGACATTTCCAGTCTGCTTTCTCGGCGAAAGCTCCTCCTCACCTCCGCCGCCGCGATGACCGCGGCGACCACGGGGGCCTTCAGCATGATCTCCCGGAAGCCGGAGTCGCCGAAGACGGGGGCGCAGGAGGCCACGGGCATCCGGCCCTTCCGTGTCGACATCCCGGAAGGGGATCTCGCCGAACTCCGCCGACGCGTCAACGCGACGCGGTGGCCCGACCGAGAGACCGTCCCCGACCAGTCCCAGGGCGTCCAACTGGCGACGATGCAGGCGCTCACCCGCTACTGGGGGAGCGACTACGACTGGCGGAAGATCGAGACGAAGCTCAATTCCCTGCCGCAGTTCAAGACCAGGATCGACGGGCTCGACATCCACTTCATCCATGTCCGCTCCCGCCACGCGGACGCGCTGCCGATGATCCTGACCCACGGCTGGCCGGGCTCGGTCCTGGAATTCCTCAAGGTGATCGACCCGCTCACCAACCCCACGGCGCACGGCGGCCGCGCCCAGGACGCGTTCCACCTCGTCATCCCCTCGATGCCCGGTTACGGCTTCTCGGAGAGGCCGACGACCACCGGCTGGAACCCCAGCCGCATCGCGCGCGCCTGGGCCGTGCTGATGCAGCGTCTGGGGTACACGCGCTATGTCTCACAGGGCGGCGACTGGGGAGCGGTCGTGTCGGACAAGATG
Source organism: Streptomyces sp. NPDC001070 (assembly GCF_053598835.1). Classification (NCBI taxonomy): domain Bacteria; kingdom Bacillati; phylum Actinomycetota; class Actinomycetes; order Kitasatosporales; family Streptomycetaceae; genus Streptomyces; species Streptomyces sp. NPDC001070. The sequence goes on along the minus strand of NZ_JBSFLB010000039.1, from coordinate 1,395 downwards.
GCGGCGCAGAAGCCCCCCGGGCTGATCGGCATCCACGTCAACATGCCGGCCACCGTGCCGCCGGACATCGCGAAGAAGCTCGCCTGCGGCGACCCGACCCCGCCCGGCCTGTCCCCCGACGAGAAGGCCGCCTACGACAAGCTGAACGCCTTCTACAAGACCGGCTCCGGCTACTCCGCGATGATGGTCACCCGCCCGCAGACCGAGGGATACGGGCTGACGGACTCCCCCGCCGGGCTGGCCGCCTGGATGTACGACAAGATCGCCGCCTGGACCGACAGCGACGGCGACCCGCAGCGGGTGCTCACCAAGGACGAGATCCTCAACGACATCAGCCTCTACTGGCTCACCAACACCGCCGTCTCCTCCTCCCGCCTCTACTGGGAGAACAACGCCAACAACTTCAACGCCGTGTCGGTTTCCATCCCCGCCGCCATCACGGTGTTCCCCGGCGAGATCTACCAGGCGCCGCTCAGCTGGGCCGAACGCGCCTACCACGACCTCATCTACTACAACAAGGCTCCTCGCGGCGGTCACTTCGCGGCCTGGGAGGTGCCGGACATCTTCACCAGGGAACTCCGGGCCGCGTTCTCGATGCTGCGCCACCCCGGAACCCCCGGTAAGTGACGGTCGGGACTGTGCCCACCGGGCGGCCCCGATGGGCACAGTCGTACGCCGCGCCCGGTCATCTGACGGGCAGTCCGGATCCGACGGACCTCTCACGCATCGGCGGATGAACACGTGCGGAACACGGCGGCTTGCCCGTGGTGTGCTCCACCGGTGTCCGTGAGATTCCACATGCAGACGTCCTCGATGCGGAAGATCCGTCCGTCCTTGCGCCGCCGCAGACCCTGGTACCCGTCGGCGTAGCCGCGCTCGTTCACCGCCGCCAGCAGCGTCTCGCGGTCGTGCTGGGCGTCCGGCCCGGCGGACAGCCGTGACGGGAGGCCGATGAACTCCTCCCACGTGTAGCCGAAGCACCGTTGTGCGGTGCGGTTGGCGTAGACGAACAGCGGGTCGGCCGAGGTGTCGTGGGCCAGCAGTCCGAACGGCGCGTCCTCGTAGAGCCATGTGGCGGCTTCGGAGGGCGACGCCCACACCGGCGGGCACAGGCTGACCCCGACCAGGCGTCGGTAGCTGTCGAGGAGGAGTGCGGAGAACCAGGGGTCCCTGCGGGGATCGGCCTGCCCGGCGGCTGCGTACGGCGGCTGGCCGGACGGGACGTCAGTCACCGGTCTCGACCCAGCTCATGAGCTTGCGCAGCTTCTTGCCGGTGGTCTCCAGCAGGTGGTTCTCGTCAGCCTTCTTGTACTCGTTGTACTTCGGCAGGCCGGCGTTGTACTCGGCGATCCAGTTGTTGGCGAAGGAGCCGTCCTGGATCTCCGCGAGGACCTT
>NZ_JBSFLB010000038.1:0-76300 GCF_053598835.1 Streptomyces sp. NPDC001070 | reverse complement strand
GGCCTTCCCACCGCCCGGCAGCTGAGCGACGCGGCCTTCGACGTCGTCGGCATCGACCTGTCCCCCGGCATGCTCGAACTCGCCCCTCCTCCGTGTCCGGTCGGACAGCCCCCTTACGCGCTCTAGCCCCGGGTCAGTTCGGATTGGAACAATCCGAACCTGAACGTAGGGACCGATGCGGGGGGCTGCATGACATCTCCGGGGGAGACCGCTGTCGGCGACCGCTACCCGACCGTGGACGAGGTCGCCGCGGCGGCCCGGGCCCTGGCCCTTCGCCGGCCCGACGTGTGCCGGCTGCGGACGGTGGGCGTCTCCCGGGCCGGGGAGCCGCTGCTGCTGCTCTCCGTCGGCCACGGATCGCGCAACGTCCTGGTGGTCGCCGGCCCGCACGCCAACGAGATGGTCGGCGGCGCCACCGTGCTGCTCCTGGCCCGGCGGGTCACCGCCGACCCCGTGCTGCGCGACGGAGCCGACGCGGCCTGGCACTTCCTGCTCTGCGCGGATCCGGACGGCGCCCGGCTCAACGAGGCGGTCCCCGACGGCCGGTTCACCATGCTCGGCCACTACCGGCACTTCTTCCGTCCGCGTGCCGCCGAGCAGCCCGAGTGGCTCCCGGACGACGGCACGCTGGAAGGGGCGCTGCCCGAGACCCGTGCGCTGATCTCGGTCATCGACGAGCTGCGGCCGGTGCTGCAGTGCTCGCTGCACGGCATCGACGTCGGCGGCAGCTTCATCCAGGTGACCCGGGACATCCCGCGGCTCGCGGAGCGGATCGCCAAGTCCGCCGCCGAGTTCGACATCCCGCTGGAGGCCGGATCCTCCGACGCCTTCCACTGGCCGAGCCCCGGCCCCGGGGTGTACGTGCTGCCGCCGCCGGGCGGCCCGCGCGAGGACGCCTCCAACTCGACCTGGACGTACGCCCACCGGTACGGAGGTGTCACCGCGATCGCCGAGGTGCCCATGTGGGCGTGCGACCGTGCCGCGGACACCTCCCCGCACCCCGGTGCCGACGTCGCCCTGCGCACCGCGGGGGAGGCGCTGCGCCGCGCCAGCCTCCTGGTCGGCGGGCTCATCGGCGACGTGCGCCCCTACCTGCCCGGTGACGGCGGGCCGTTGCTGCGCGCCGCGCAGGAGATCGTCGCGGTCGGCCCGGCGCTGGCCGTCGACTGGGACCCGGCGCTGCGCACGGCGGCCGCGCCACCGCTGCCCCCGATGACCCGGGCCCGGGTCAGCAGCGTCGAGATCTACGCGCAGCGACTGCCTCTGCGCGCCGCCGCGATGCTGCTGCGGGTGGCCCGTACCGTGGACCCGGCGCCGGCCGCGGCGGTGGCCGTGCGCGAGCTGCTGGAGCGGCTGGTCGCGGACTGGTGCCTGGCGTACGGGACCGCGCACCGGGCCCGCTGGATACCGGTGCGCCACCAGGCGGAGCAACACGCCCGGGTGGTGCTGGCGGCTTTCGATCTGCTGCCCGGGTGACGCGACACGAGTAAAGCCTTGGGTAAGGCTTGCGGGTGGCAACCCTGAGTTGTCAAGCTGTTGCACACAGTCAAACCGAGGGAGGGGCCACGTGCCTTTCGGTGAGCAGCCCGCGTATCTGCGCGTCGCCGAGGATCTCCGCCGGAAGATCCTCGACGGCAGCCTCCCTCCGCACACCCGCCTGCCGTCGCAGGCGCGTATCCGCGCGGAGTACGGGGTCTCGGACACCGTCGCCCTGGAGGCCCGCAAGGTCCTGATGGCCGAGGGCTTCGTGGAGGGGCGGTCCGGCTCGGGGACGTATGTGCGCGAGCGTCCGGACCCGCGGCTGATCGTGCGCACGGGCTACCGGCCGGGCAGCGGGCAGGCGACGCCGTTCCGGCAGGAGCAGGCCGACGAGGGCTTCAAGGGGACCTGGGAGTCGAACAGCTTCCAGGACTCCGCGAACGCGCGGATCGCCGAGCGGCTGGGCATCAAGCCCGGTGACCGGGTGATGCGCACGCGCTACCTCTACCGGGCGGAGGGCGAGCCGATGATGCTCGCCACCTCCTGGGAGCCGCTGTCGGTGACCGGCCGCTCGCCCGTGCTGCTCCCGGAGGAGGGCCCGCTGGCCGGTCAGGGCGTGGTGGAGCGCATGGCCGCGCTCGACATCGTGGTGGACAACGTCGCCGAGGACGTCGGTGCCCGGCCCGGCCTCGCGGAGGAGACCGCGGTCCTGGGCGGCGTGCCGGGACACGTGGTCATCGAGATCCGCCGTACGTACTACGCCTCCGGGCTGCCCGTCGAGACCGCGGACATCGTCGTCCCGGCCGACCGCTACCGGGTGTCGTACCGGATGCCGGTCAAGTGACCCCGGCGTAACCCACGGTCATCAGCCGTCACCGTCCGGCGGCCCCGGTCGGTGACGGTTCGTCATGTCCCGCTCATACCTTCCTCGTCCGAAGCGGAATTCCGATCGGATGACAGGAATCATCGATGACGGACGCGGCCACGCCCGGCCGGGCGCCGAAGCGCAGCGGCCGGCCCGGCGGCCGTCGGCGCCGCGGACGCCACCGCCACGCACACCTGCGCGGTCTGCGAGACGGCGTACGACCTGCCCGACATCGCCGACTGCCCGGTCCACTCCGGTCCGGTGTGCTCGCTGTGCTGCAGCCTGGACGCCGGATGTCACGGCGCCTGCACCCGCAAGCCCGCTGGTGAGCCGGTCGTCCTGCCGATGCCGACGGTGCGCGGGTCGTAGGGGCGGCGCCGGGGCGCGCACGGAGGCACGGGGGCTCGGGCGAGAGTCCCTTCTGAGTCAACTGCCAATCGAACATGGCCCGATCGAGTCGAATACCGCCCGAACGTGTCCGGCGCGTCACGTTCGGGCGTAGGCTCCGGCATATGCGCATCGCCGTTTCCTCGGACATGGACGAGCCGGTTGCGCGGCTGGTCGTCGACGAACTGCGCCGCCGCGGCCACACCGTCATCGCCTACGGCGCGCTCCGCGCCGGCGACCGCAAGGACTGGGCCTGGAGCGCCGAGAACGCCGCCCGGGACCTCGCGGAGGGCCGGGCCGACCAGGCCGTCGTGTGCTGCTGGACGGGCACGGGCGCCTCCATCGCCGCCAACAAGGTGCCCGGGGTCCGTGCCGCCCTGTGCGTCGACGCGTACTCCGCGGACGGCGCCCGCAAGTGGAACGACGCCAACGCCCTCGCCCTGAGCCTGCGCCTGACCAGTGAGCCCCTGCTCAAGGAGATCCTCGACGCCTGGCTCGCCGGAGCCCCGAGCGGCGCGGACGACGACCGGGCCAATGTCGCGCACCTGGAGGAGATCCGATGAGCGAGCTGGTCTGGGTCGTCATACGCCAGGACGACAACGGCAACCGCTACCGGGTGGGCCGCTACGCCACCCGGCAGGAGGCCGAACGGGTCGCCGACACCCTGGACGCGCGCGGGCACAAGCAGCTCTACCTCGTCGAGCGGATCGACCGGCGCGCCTCGTAACCGCACGTCACGGATAGGGTGCCGCGTATGACGACGCGCGATGTGACGGTGGTGGTCGGCGCGGCCGTGCTCGACCGGGGCAGGCTGCTCGCGGCGCGGCGCAGCGCGCCGCCCGAGCTGGCGGGACGCTGGGAGCTGCCCGGCGGCAAGCTGGAGCCGGGGGAGACGGCGCCGCAGGCGCTGGTGCGCGAGCTCCGCGAGGAACTGGGCGTGGAGGCAGAGGCGCTGGAGCGGGTCCCGGGCGAGTGGCCGCTCAAACCCGGTTACGTCCTGCAGGTGTGGACCGCCCGCATCGTGTCGGGAGTGCCCCGGCCGCTGGAGGACCACGACGAGCTGCGCTGGCTCACCCCCGACCGCCTCCACGACGTCGACTGGCTCGACCAGGACCGCCCCGCCGCCGCCTGGGCCGCGGCCCGGGCGGCCGAGGGACGCGCCGGGGCCTGACCGTCCCGCGGGAGTCCCCGAGCGCCCCGGGGCGGGATACGCGGTGCGGAATATCGGGTATGTGGGGATTGATCCGCCGACGGTCCGCCGGCCGGGAGCCGGTGGCCCTGCATTGGTCTGGGGTCCCCACACGTGAGCGGGAGCGAGGACGGCACCGGGAAGGGCGAGGACCCGGGACACCCCGAGTCCTCGGTCGCGCACGTGCGCGCCCACGCAGGGCTCCAGCCCGGACGGGCGGATCCGCCGGCGGGCGGCCCGACGGCCTCGGGGACGCTCCTCGACACGCTGCGGCTGGCCGTCGTCATGCTCGACACCTCCGGCCGCGTGCTGCTGTGGAGCCCCCTCGCGGAGGAGATGCTCGGCTGGGCCGGCGAGCACATCGTGGGCCGCCGGGTCTCCGCCCTGATCGACCCCGGGGAGGGCGCGTCCCGGGCGGCCCGGCCCGCCGCCCGCCGGATGGCCTCGGTGCCCCGGCCCGGCCCCGCCGAGCGGATCCTCGCCGAGCTGCTCCGTTCGGGCCGCTGGGACGGCATCCTCTCCGTCCGGCACCGTGACGGCCACCGGGTGCAGGTCGAGGCGAGGGCGTCGCTGCTGGTGGACGGCGACGGCCGGCCCTTCGTCCTGGTGTCGATCGCCGAGACCAGCCGGATCCGCAGTATGGAGCACGATCTGGCGGCACTGGACTCGCTCTTCGACTCCTCGCCCCTCGGCGTCGCGATCTTCGACACCGAACTCCGCTACGTGCGCGTCAACGAGGCCCTGACCCGGATGAACGAGGTCCCCGCCGAGGACACACTCGGCCACCGCGTCGAGGAGATCGTGGCCGCGGAGGCCGCCGAGGAGCTCGCCACCCTGCAGCGGCACGTACTGGCCACCGGGCGCCCGGTCATCGACGTGGTGGTGCCCGGCCCGGCCGGCGGATGGCGCTCGGTGTCGTACCACCGGCTGGAGGACCGCGCGGGCCGCGTACTCGGCATCAGCTGCACCGTGATGGATGTGACGGAGCGTCAGCAGAGCGCCGAGAAGATCGAGCGCACCCGGCGCCGGCTGGCGCTGCTCAACGACGTCGGCTCGCGCCTGGCCGACCTGCTGGACGTGCGCCGGATCGCCGAAGAGCTGGCCCGCACGGTGGTGCCGCGGTTCAGCGACTACAGCGGGGTGATCCTGCACGCGGCCGTGCCGGACGGCGGGGAACTGCCCGGCGCGCCGTACGGGGAGCGCACCGAGATGCGTCAGCTCGGCATCGGGGCGATCAAGGAGGGCCCGCAGGTCGACCGGATGCTCGGCATCGGCAAGGTCATCCAGGTCGACCGGGCCTCGGTCTTCGGCTCGGTGCTGCACAGCGCCCGGCCCGCTCTGGTGCGCAGCGCGGACGAACTGCGCGACACCGTCGCCACCTTCCCCGGCGACCCCAAGGTGCAGGCCGCCCTCGACCTGGACATCCACTCGCTGATGGTGGCCCCCCTGCGGGCCCGCGGCATCGTCCTCGGCCTGCTGGTGGTCAGCCGGGCCGGCGGGCGTGAACCCTTCGACCAGGACGACGTCGCCCTCGCCATGGAGCTCTGCGACCGTTCCGCCGCCGCCCTGGACAACGCCCGCCTCTACATCCGCGAACGCGAGGGCGCCCTGATGCTGCAGCGCAGCCTGCTGCCGCAGAGCGTGCCCGAGCCGCCGGGCGTCGACCTCGCCTTCCGCTATGTGCCCGGCAGTACCGGCGCGGCCGCGGGCGGCGACTGGTTCGACGTCATCCCGCTCGCGGGCGGCCGGGTCGCGCTGGTCGTGGGGGACGTCATCGGGCACGGGCTGCGCGCGGCCGCCACGATGGGACGGCTGCGCACCGCCGTACGGACCCTGGCCGCGCTGGAGATGGCCCCGGAGGAACTGCTGCGCCGGATCGACGACCTCGGCGACGACCTCGCCGCCGGTACGGCCGAGGGCTGGACGGCGACCTGCGTGTACGCCGTCTACGACCCCTCCACGCGGCGGCTCGTCGTGGCCCGGGCAGGTCACCTGCCGCCGGTCCTGGTGGAACCCGGCCCCCGCGGGGTGTGCGAGGCACGGCTGCTGGAGTCCCCGGCCGGGGTGCCGCTCGGCGTCGGCGGAGTGGAATTCGAGTCGGTCGAGCTGGAGGTGCCCGACTCCGCCGTGCTGGTGCTCTACACCGACGGCCTGGTCGAGGCCCGCGGGGAGGACATCGGGACCGGCATGGACCGGCTGTGCTCGGTGCTGAGCCGGCGGCCGCTGCGCTCCCTGGAGGAGGCCTGCGACGACCTGCTGGCCACCCCCGCCCAGGGCCGCGAACCCGATGACGTGGCCCTGCTGGTGGCCCGGCTCGGCGGACTCCCCGAGGGCAGCACCGCCTTCTGGACGTTCACCGCCGAGCCGAGCGCGGTGCGCCGGGCACGGCGGCGCGTGGGCGAGACGCTGGCGGACTGGGGGCTGCGGGAGCTGACCGACGTCACCGCGCTGCTCGTCAGCGAACTGGTCACCAACTCCCTGCGGCACGCCCACGGGCCCATCGGCGTGCGCATGGTCCGCGGCAGTTCGCTGCTGGTCGAGGTCTCCGACCCGTTGCCCGATCCGCCCCGGGAGCGCTCCGCGGGCGCGGAGGACGAGGGGGGCCGCGGACTTCAGCTGGTCGCCCGCGCCTCCCGGCGGTGGGGCACCCGCCACGGGCCGCTGGGCAAAACGGTCTGGTTCGAGCTGCCGCTGCCCGCCCAGGCCACCGCCGGAGGCGTCCCCTCGGGATGACCGGTCACGCACGGTTCGGCGCGCCGGAGCAGGGTAGTTGAAGTGGGGCGTCGGCGGAATTCGTACGCCTCGAGATGATGCTGTGATCGACAAGTGCATGTGCGGAACGGGGGTAATGCTGAATACTCGGCACCAGCCGGTCCGTATGTGTGAGCTGGAGGGGTCGGGCGTGAGCGATGAGCCGTCGGGGGTCGTTGGGCCCCGGAACCCTGAGGCCATGATGCGGAGCGCCTGGCAGTCCAGTCCGCCCGGCTCCCTCTACGACTACATCCGGGTCGCCTCGTTCTCCCTCGGTCCCGACGGGCGGATCGAGCAGTGGAGCGAGCGCGCGGAGGAGTTCTTCGGCGTACCCGCCGCGGAGGCGCTCGGCCAGGACCCGATCACCGCCTTCGTCCCCGAGGACCGGCGCACCCGGGCGCACGAGCGGATCGCGGAGATCCTCGACGGGCGCGAGTGGATCGGCACCGTCCCCTACCGCGACAAGGCCGGCCAGGAGGGCCTGGCCGAGGTCTACGTGATGCCCTCACGGAGCGAGACCGGCGGGCGCGGGGCGGTGTGCATCGCCGTCGACGTCCGCGTCCTCCGCCAGATCGAGACCGATCTCGCCTCCTCCCAGGCGGTGTTCGGGCAGTCGCCGATGGGTTTCATCCTCTTCGACACCAACCTGAAGCTGCTCCGCGTCAACCAGCGCTTCGCCACCGTCTTCGGGCGCACCCCCGGCGACCACCACGGCCGCGGCCCGCACGACTTCCTCTCCCGGGTCGAGGCCGACCGGCTCACCGCCGCGCTGAAGCAGGTGCTCGACAGCGGCGACCCGGTCCTGGACATGACGATCGTCGGCACCGTCCCCTCGGGATCCGGCACCAACAACCGCAGGCGCTGGGCGATCTCCCTCTACCGGCTGCACAGCGGCAGCGGCCGTCCCATCGGAGTCGCCGGACTCGCCCAGGACGTCACCGGGCGCCAGCGCGCCGAGCGGGAGGCCGCGCACACCCGCCGCAACCTGGCCCTGCTGAACGAGGCGAGCCGGCGCATCGGCAGCTCCCTCGACCTGGAGACCACCGCGCGCGAGCTGCTCGACGTCGCCGTGCCGCACTTCTGCGACCTGGCCTCGGTCGACCTCTACCAGGCGCTGCTGGCCGGCGAGGAGGGCCCGGTCGGCACCGCCGACGGCAGCGGCGAGGTGCGCCGGGTCGCCTTCGCCAGCGCCGTCTCCGACGCGCCCGTGGCCCCCCTGGACGGCGGTCACGCCGGCGGCCCGGTGTCGGTGGGCGCCGTGCACCGCTACCCGTTCAACTCCCCCTGGGCGGGCGCGCTGCGCACCGCGCAGACCCAGGTCATAGGCGCCGACGGCGGCGATCCGGACGTGGAGCTCGGCGAACTCGGCGGCGGCCTCGTCCAGTCCACCCTCGCGGTGCCCGTCGTCGCCCGCGACACCGTGCTGGGCCTGGTGCAGTTCGCCCGCGCCAAGGGCAGCGAGCCGTTCTCCGAGCGCGACCGGATGCTCGCCGAGGAGCTCGCCGCCCGCGCCGCGATCTTCATCGACAACGCCCGGCTCTACCGGCGCGAGCACGAGCGCGCCCTGATCCTGCAGCGCAGCCTGCTCCCGCCCGGCAACCCCGAGGCCGCCGGCCTCGACATCGCCTGCCGCTACCTGCCCGGCAACATGGAGACCGAGGTCGGCGGCGACTGGTTCGACGTCATCGAGCTCCCCGGCCACCGCACCGCGCTGGTCGTCGGCGACGTCATGGGCCGCGGTCTGCGCGCCGCCGTCGCCATGGGCGAACTGCGCACCGCCGTACGCACCCTGGCCCTGCTCGACATCGAGCCCGCCGACGTGCTCACCGCCCTCGACGAGGTCGCCCGCGGCCTCGGCGGCAGCGGCGACGGCCGCAGCAACCGGCGCGGCAAGGAGTCCGACGGCTCGGACCTGTCCGAGGTGTACCTCGCCACCTGCGTCTACGCCGTGTACGACGCCATCACCCGCCGGGTCACCATCGCCAACGCCGGCCATCTCCCGCCGGTCCTCGTCGAGCCCGGCGAGCAGGCGATGATGCTGGAGGTGCCCACCGGCATGCCGCTGGGCGTCGGCGGAGAGCCCTTCGAGGAAGTGGAGGTCGACCTCCCCGACGGCGCCCTCCTCGCCCTCTACACCGACGGCCTCGTGGAGTCCCGCAACCATCCCCTGGACGAGGGCCTGCGGGCCTTCCGCGCCGCGCTCGACGAACCCCAGCGCCCGCTGGAGGACGTCTGCGACCACATACTCGCCCGGCTCGACACCGCCCACGGCGAGGACGACATCGCCCTGCTCATGGCCCGCGTCCACGGTCTGCCCGCGGACTCCGTCGGCGACTGGACGCTGGAGCCCACCCCGCGCTCGGTCGCCCGCGCGCGGGAGCTCGCCCGCGACTGCCTGATCTCCTGGGACCTGGCCGCCCTGGTCGACACCACGGAGCTGCTCGTCAGCGAACTGGTCACCAACGCCCTGCGGCACGGCCAGGGCGACATCCGGCTGCGCCTGCTGCGCGACCGCACGCTGGTCTGCGAGGTCTGGGACGACGCCCTGGTCCAGCCGCGCCGCCGGCGTGCCCGCGCCACCGACGAGGGCGGCCGCGGCCTGCAACTGGTCTCGCTGCTCAGCACGCGCTGGGGCTCCCGCCGCACCCACCGCGGGAAGACGGTCTGGTTTGAGCTGGACCTGCCCGCGAACGGCGGGGGCACCACGGGCGAGGACACGATAGAGGCGCTGCTCAGCCTCTTCTGAGCAGCGCCTCGACCGTGGGGGAGGATCAGGACCGGCGGCGGATCTTGTCGCCCAGCCAGACCAGCGGGTCGTACTTGCGGTCCACCGCGCGCTCCTTGAGCGGGATGAGCGCGTTGTCGGTGATCTTGATGTGCTCGGGGCAGACCTCCGTGCAGCACTTGGTGATGTTGCAGTAGCCGAGTCCGTGCTCCTCCTGGGCGGAGCGCTTGCGGTCGATGCCCTGCTCTTCGGCCGCGTCCAGCGGATGCATGTCCAGCTCGGCCACCCGCATCAGGAAGCGGGGTCCGGCGAACGCCTTCTTGTTCTCCTCGTGGTCACGCACCACGTGGCAGGTGTTCTGGCACAGGAAGCACTCGATGCACTTGCGGAACTCCTGCGAGCGCTCCACGTCCTCCTGGAACATCCGGTACTCGCCCGGCGCCAGCCCCTCGGGCGGGGCGAACGACGGCACCTCGCGCGCCTTCTCGTAGTTGAAGGACACGTCCGTCACCAGGTCCCGCACCACGGGGAAGGTCCGCATCGGGGTGACCGTGATGGTCTCCTCGCGCGTGAAGACCGACATGCGGGTCATGCACATCAGCCGCGGCCTGCCGTTGACCTCCGCGCTGCACGAGCCGCACTTGCCCGCCTTGCAGTTCCACCGCACGGCCAGGTCGCCGGCCTGGGTGGCCTGCAGCCGGTGGATGATGTCGAGGACTACCTCGCCGTCGTTGACCTCGACCTGGTAGTCCCTGAGTCCGCCGCCGTCGGCGTCGCCGCGCCAGACCCTGAAGTGCGCCGTGTACGTGCTCACCGGTCCAGCTCCTCGTCCGTCAGGTACTTCAGCAGCTCGTCCTTGTCGAAGAGCGCGAGCAGATCGGGGCGGATCGGGGCCATCTCGCGCCGCCTGACCGACACCTCGCCGAACGCGTCCTCGGGATCGGCGAGTTCGCAGACCAGATTGAGCTTGCGCCAGCGCCGGTCCATCTCGGGGTGGTCGTCCCGGGTGTGCCCGCCGCGCGACTCGGTGCGCTCCAGCGCCGCCCGGGCCACGCACTCGCTGACCAGCAGCATGTTCCGCAGGTCGATGGCCAGGTGCCAGCCCGGGTTGAACTGCCGGTGCCCCTCGACGCCGGCCCGCCGGGCCCGCACCCGCAGGGCGTCCAGCCGGGTCAGCGCCTCCTCCATCTCGCTCTGCCGCCGGATGATGCCGACCAGGTCGTTCATCGTCTGCTGCAGTTCCTGGTGGAGGGTGTACGGGTTCTCCGGCACGCCGTCCGGCACGGTCTCGGCCTCCGCGCTGAACGGCCGCAGCGCCTCGGCCGCCGCCGCGTCGACCTGCCACTCCGCGACGACGGGACGCGCGCCGCCGAGCCCGGTCGTGTACTCGGCCGCGTGCAGGCCCGCCCGGCGGCCGAAGACCAGCAGGTCGGACAGGGAGTTGCCGCCCAGCCGGTTGGAGCCGTGCATGCCGCCCGCCACCTCGCCGGCCGCGAACAGCCCCGGCACCCCGGTGGCCGCCGCCGTGTCCGGGTCCACGTCCACACCGCCCATCACGTAGTGGCAGGTGGGGCCGACCTCCATGGCCTCGGCGGTGATGTCGACGTCCGCCAGTTCCTTGAACTGGTGGTGCATCGAGGGCAGCTTGCGCCGGATGACCTCGGCGGGCAGCCGGGTCGAGACGTCCAGGAACACGCCGCCGTGCGGGGTGCCGCGACCGGCCTTGACCTCGGAGTTGATGGCGCGGGCCACCTCGTCGCGGGGAAGCAGCTCGGGCGGGCGGCGGTTGTTGTCCGGGTCCTCGTACCAGCGGTCGCCCTCGTCCTCGCTCTGGGCGTACTTCTCCTTGAAGACGTCCGGGATGTAGTCGAACATGAACCGCTTGCCCTCGGAGTTGCGCAGCACCCCGCCGTCGCCGCGGACCGACTCGGTGACCAGGATGCCCTTCACCGACGGCGGCCAGACCATGCCGGTCGGGTGGAACTGCACGAACTCCATGTTGATCAGCGGCGCCCCGGCCAGCAGCGCCAGCGCGTGCCCGTCACCGGTGTACTCCCAGGAGTTCGACGTCACCTTGAAGGACTTGCCGATGCCGCCGGTCGCCAGCACCACGGCGGGCGCCTCGATGACGAAGAAGCGCCCCGACTCGCGGACGTAGCCGAAGACCCCCGACACACGGCCGTCCTCCTTGAGGACCCGGGTGACGGTGCACTCCTGGAGGACCTTCAGCCGGGCCTCGTGGTCCCCGTGCTCCCGGTGGTCCTCCTGCTGCAGCGAGACGATCTTCTGCTGGAGGGTGCGGATCAGCTCCAGGCCGGTGCGGTCGCCGACGTGCGCCAGGCGGGGGTACTCGTGGCCGCCGAAGTTGCGCTGGGAGATCCTCCCGTCCTTCGTGCGGTCGAAGAGCGCGCCCCAGGTCTCCAGCTCCCACACCCGGTCCGGCGCCTCGCGGGCGTGCAGCTCGGCCATCCGCCACTGGTTGAGGAACTTCCCGCCGCGCATCGTGTCGCGGAAGTGGACCTGCCAGTTGTCGTGCGGATTGACGTTGGCCATGCTCGCGGCGATGCCGCCCTCCGCCATCACCGTGTGCGCCTTGCCGAAGAGCGACTTGCAGATCACGGCCGTACGCATGCCCTGCTCGCGGGCCGCGATGGCGGCGCGCAGCCCCGCCCCGCCCGCGCCGACCACGACGACGTCGTACGCGTGCCGTTCGACTTGTGCCATCAGAAGAACCTCGGATCGTCGAACGCCCCACTGGCGACGAGATAGACATAGAGATCGGACACCGCCACGCTGACCAGCGAGGCCCAGGCCAGCCCCATGTGGTGGCGGTTGAGCTTCCCCACCCCGGTCCACATGCGGTACCGCACCGGGTGCTTCGAGAAGTGCCGCAGCCGGCCGCCGACGATGTGCCGGCAGGAGTGGCAGGAGACGGTGTACGCCCAGATCAGGGCGATGTTCACCAGCAGCACCAGGGTGCCCAGGCCCATGTGGCCCCACGCCCCGTCCCCGTCCCGGAAGGCGAGCACGACGTCGTAGGTCAGGATCCCGGCGACCGGGAGCGCGAAGTAGAAGAAGTACCGGTGGATGTTCTGCAGGATCAGCGGGAACCGCGTCTCACCGGTGTACTTCTCGTGCGGCTCGGCCACCGCGCAGGCGGGCGGCGAGGCCCAGAAGCCCCGGTAGTACGCCTTGCGGTAGTAGTAGCAGGTCAGCCGGAAGCCCAGCGGGAAGATCAGCACGAGCAGGGCGGGGGACAGCCCCCACCAGTCGCCGAAGATCGGCCAGCGGGCGCCGAGCGGCATGTCCACGCAGTTGGAGCCCAGGCAGGGCGAGTAGAACGGCGAGACGTACGGCTCCGCGTAGTAGTGCGCGTTCGCGAAGGCGCGCCAGGTCGAGTAGACGACGAAGGCGCCCAGGCCGAGCGCGGTCAGCAGCGGCTGCAGCCACCAGCGGTCGGTGCGCAGATGTCGCGCCGGAATGGCCGCGCGCCCGGCGGAAAGTACGCCGTGGCGCGCGGGTGGAGCGGGTGGAGTCGGTGGAGCGGGCGGTTGTGTGTCGGTGGCCAAGGACTACTCCCTAGGGCGCTCGGCGGTCCGGCGCCCCCAGCCCTTCGTCTTCCGCGCCGGACCAGAGACTGGGGTCGTACGGCGTATCCGGGATCGTCACCATCTCCTGGCGCGGCTTCTGACCGGCCGGGGTGGTGCCGACGCTGTCGCGCAGCAGCGCGAGGTCGTCGCTGAGGTGCTTGGTGTCGGTACGCACGCGCCTCATGTCCACGCTGTCGCCGACATGCTGCTCCAGCTTGGACACGGCCCGGCCCAGTTCGTCCAGCCGGCGCTGTACCGATGAAAGATCGTCCTGCAGGGACATGGCTGTCCTCACCTCCGCCACGTTGCGGGTGCACGACGCTAGCGCCAAGCGAGTGTCGCGCGTCACAGTCGCGCTTGGGAAGAGATCTGCAGTGATTCTCCCACCTATGGGTGGCGCGCGCCCCGTTCAAACGCGCCGTGGGCGCGCGATTCCCCCGAAGGCAGCGCACCCGTGCGGGGGGCTCCGTTGCGGGGCGGGACCAGGGGCGGAGCCGCGTTGCGCCGGGTGGGTGGGAGGGCGAGGGGCGCGCGTCGTGTTGACCCTGTCCGGGTCGCGGAATGGCTTTCAGTAGGTGCGATAAGCGGCAAATAGACCGCCCTGTGATCATGGCCCCCTGGCGGAGGTACGCACGCATGGCCCGCAGCGCCACTCTGATCCGCTCCGCGACCGCTGTGGCACTCGCCGCCGCGGTCGCCGCACTCGCCGGGTGCTCCGCCGGCAAGGACGACCCCCTCGCCGGGACCGACCTCGCCTCGGCCCCCCGGGACGGGGTACGCGACGGAGGCACCCTGCGCTGGGCCGTGGACGCGGCCCCCGGCACCCTGAACACCTTCCAGGCCGGGGCGAACCAGGCCACCTCCCTGGTCGCCGGGGCCGTGCTTCCGGCCGCGTTCCGGCTGGACGGCAAGGGCCGCCCGCAGCTGGACACCGATCTGCTGCGCTCGGCGAAGGTCGTGCGGAGCCGGCCCCAGCAGGTCGTGTCGTACCGGCTCAATCCCAAGGCGGTGTGGAGCGACGGCCGCCCGATCGCGGCCGCCGACTTCGCCGCCCAGTGGAAGGCGCTGCGCGGCACCGACGACGCGTACTGGACCGCCCGCAACGCCGGCTACGAGCGGATCGCCTCCGTCAAGAGCGGCAAGGACGCCCACGAGGTGAGGGTCACCTTCAGCAAGTCCTACGGCGACTGGCAGTCGCTGTTCGCCCCCCTCTATCCCAAGTCCGTCACCGGCACCGCCGAGGCGTTCAACGAGAGCGCGCGCCGCGCCCTCCCGGTGGCCGGCGGACCCTTCACCGTCCGCAGCGCGGACGAGAAGTCCGTCACCCTGGTCCGCAACGCCAAGTGGTGGGGCGACCGGCCCAAACTCACCGAGCTGGTGTTCACCGCCACCCCCGCGCACCAGCGGGCGGCCGACCTCGCCTCCGGCGCGCTGGACGTCGCCGAGGTCGATCGCGACGTCACCGGCAAGCACGTGGCGGTCTACCGGACGCGCGCCGCCTCGTACACCCAGCTCGCCCTCAACGGCTCCACGGGCCCCCTCGCCGACGAGCGGGTGCGGCACGCCGTGGCCCGCGCGATCGACCGCCGGGCCATCGCCAAGTCCGTGCTCGCGCCGCTCGGCCTTCCCGACGAGCCGCTCGGCAACCACCTGCTGCTGCTGTCGCAGGCCGGGTACGCCGACCACAGCTCCGCCCTGGGCACGTCCGACACGAAGGCCGCCCGCGCGCTGCTCGCCGACGCGGGCTGGCGCCGCACCGCGCTCGCCCCCGGGGTGGGCGGGGGCGCCGGGGCCGGGGTCGCCGAGCCCAACCAGGCGGCGCCCGTGCACAAGGTCGAGGTCAGCGTCGTCGAGCCCGCCAAGACGGTGCTGCGCAAGGACGGCAAGGCGCTCACGCTCCGCTTCGTCCTGCCCCGGTCCTCGCCGACCCTGAACGCGGTCGGTGACCGCATCGCCGCGATGCTCTCCGGCATCGGCGTGCGCACGGAGCTGCAGCGGGTCGCCGACGACAGCTTCTTCCGCGACCACGTCGCGGCCGGCGACTTCGACCTCGCCCTCTACGGCTGGCCCGGCACCGCCTACCCCGCGACCGACACCCGCCCCATCTTCGCCAAGCCCGAACCCGCGCCGGACGGGTCGCTGATCGTCGAGCAGAACTACCCCCGGCTCGGCACCGACCGCATCGACCAGCTCTTCGACCAGGCCGCCGCAGAGCTCGACCCCGCCAAGGCCCGCGACTTCGCCGCCCGTGCAGACGCCCGCATCTGGGCGGTCGCCGGCGCCATCCCCCTCTACCAGCGTCCCGAGCTGGTCGCGCTGCGCAAGGACGTCCTCAACGCGGGCGCGTTCGGCTTCGCGACGCCGCGCTTCCAGGACATCGGCTTCAGGAAGTAGGGGAAGCGGCCGCCCCGGAGGTCGCTCACGTCGGCCGGGCGCCGGGGCCGCGACGCCGGTCGTCGCGGCACGGCCGCGCCGCGCGATCCGCCGGAGTGGCCGCTCACGCCCGTGACGTCCGTCACCGCGGCGGGGTCCGCGCTCTCCTCGCGCGCCGCACCGGCGAGGCGGTATCAGGGCGACGACGCCCGGCAACCCGCCGTTCACCGGGGCCGGTCACCCGGGCCCGGCCCCGGTGCGGACGATCATGCCCGGGCGGCCTTTGCCGTCCGGGCCCCGTACCATGGGGTGAGGCCGTGGCTTGACTCGCCCGGCGGCGGGTGTGCCGACGAGGGTATGCCGCCACACCCACCAACCCGGGAGAAGCGCCGCAGTATGCCCACGCGCAACGACATTCGTAATGTCGCCATCGTCGCCCACGTCGACCACGGCAAGACGACGCTGGTGGACGCCATGCTCAAGCAGGCGGGAGCCTTCGCCGCGCACCAGCACGTGGACGACCGCGTGATGGACTCCAACGACCTGGAGCGCGAGAAGGGCATCACCATTCTCGCCAAGAACACGGCGGTGAAGTACCACCCCAAGAGCGGCGGCGAGCCGATCACGATCAACATCATCGACACCCCCGGCCACGCCGACTTCGGCGGCGAGGTCGAGCGCGGTCTGTCGATGGTCGACGCGGTCGTGCTGCTGGTGGACGCCTCCGAGGGCCCGCTGCCGCAGACCCGTTTCGTGCTGCGCAAGGCGCTGGCCGCGAAGCTGCCGGTCATCCTCTGCATCAACAAGACGGACCGCCCGGACTCCCGGATCGACGAGGTCGTCAACGAGGCGTACGACCTGTTCCTGGACCTGGACGCGACCGAGGAGCAGATCGAGTTCCCGATCGTCTACGCCTGCGCGCGTGACGGTGTGGCCTCGCTCACCAAGCCGGAGGACGGCACCGTCCCGGCCGACAGCGACAGCCTGGAGCCCTTCTTCTCCACCCTGCTGGAGCACGTCCCGGCCCCGTCGTACGACGAGAGCGCCCCGCTGCAGGCGCACGTCACCAACCTCGACGCCGACAACTTCCTCGGCCGTATCGCGCTGCTCCGCGTCGAGCAGGGCGAGCTCAAGAAGGGCCAGACGGTCGCGTGGATCAAGCGCGACGGCTCGATCCAGAACGTCCGCATCACCGAGCTGATGATGACCGAGGCGCTCACCCGCAAGCCCGCCGAGAAGGCCGGCCCCGGCGACATCTGCGCCGTCGCGGGCATCCCCGACATCACCATCGGCGAGACGCTGGCCGACCCGGAGAACCCGATCGCGCTCCCGCTGATCACGGTGGACGAGCCGGCGATCTCCATGACCATCGGCACCAACACCTCCCCGCTGGTCGGGCGCGGCCCCGGCGGCAAGGGCGCCGACAAGTCGGCGGTCAAGGACCGCAAGGTCACCGCCCGCCTGGTCAAGGACCGCCTGGACCGCGAGCTGATCGGCAACGTCTCGCTCCGCGTGCTGCCCACCGAGCGTCCCGACACGTGGGAGGTGCAGGGCCGCGGCGAGCTGGCGCTGGCCATCCTCGTCGAGACCATGCGTCGGGAGGGCTTCGAGCTGACCGTCGGCAAGCCCCAGGTGGTCACCCGGGAGATCGAGGGCAAGCTCCACGAGCCGGTCGAGCGGATCACCATCGACGTGCCCGAGGAGCACATGGGCGCCGTGACGCAGCTCATGGGCACCCGCAAGGGCCGGATGGACAACATGTCGAACCACGGCTCCGGCTGGGTCCGCATGGAGTTCGTCGTGCCGTCCCGCGGCCTCATCGGCTTCCGCACCGAGTTCCTGACCAACACCCGTGGCACGGGCATCGCCCACTCCATCCACGAGGGGCACGAGCCCTGGTTCGGCACCCTGGTCACCCGTAACAACGGCTCCCTGGTCGCGGACCGGGCCGGTGCGGTCACCGCCTTCGCGATGACCAACCTGCAGGAGCGCGGCGTGCTCTTCACCGAGCCGGGCACCGAGGTGTACGAGGGCATGATCGTCGGCGAGAACTCCCGCGCCGACGACATGGACGTCAACATCACCAAGGAGAAGAAGCTCACCAACATGCGGTCCTCGACCGCGGACGTGGCGGAGTCCATCGTGCCGCCGCGCAAGCTCTCCCTGGAGCAGTCCCTGGAGTTCTGCCGTGACGACGAGTGCGTCGAGGTGACCCCGGAGACCGTCCGCATCCGCAAGGTCGTCCTGGACCAGAAGGAGCGCGGCCGCGCCGCCTCCCGCGCCAAGCGCTGAGGTCCGCCGAGGGCAACGGACCGGCCCGCCGTACCGGCGGCCGGCCGTTGCCCTCGCGCGTTCCCTGTGACGCGGCTCGTGGGCACCCGCCGGCCCTGCCCGGCGCCGATCCGGACGTCCCCGGTCCTCCGGGGGCGGCCGAAGCCGTTCGGGCGGGAATTCCCGTGATGTCCGAGTGGCTGTTTATGGCATGACGGGAAATGCGCGCCGATCAATCCCGATGCGGCTTGCATTTCCGTGAATCAGGTCACATATACCGGCGCTTTTCGGCGCGTTGTGACCGAACTCACCGGCGGAGCGTCCCGGGTGGGCGATTCGGCCCTTGGGGTGTCGATGTGTCGCGGTTGCGCCACTGGCGCGGGCGCGACAGCTCGTTCCCTGGCGGCCCGTCAGGGACGTAGATTCGCGTGGAATCCACGCGCTTTGAGGGCAACTGGTTTTCAGTTCGCCGACGTCCGGATAGCGGACGACGTTCACCGGTACTTGTGTTACAAGTCCGTTTCGTCGGTGTCTGTCTACAATCCAAATGTCCGAATTGCGGGATTGTTTTGGGCCGGTTGTGACCAAAACGAGATCGCAAGTGTGTGGTTCCCCGGCCCAATGTGACCGATAGTTGGAGCCGTTGAGCTCGGGTCAATGGGTCCAAGCGCTTATGGGGAGCGCCGACTCACGAGCACAGGCAGCCGGTATCACTGTCAGGGGTGTCAGTGATCGCCGCTGCCTTTCACGTACGGATAGTGACTCCTGAGGAGGCAAACCCATGCGCGGTGCCAAGAGCGCCAAGTGGGTCGTTGGTGCGATCGTCGTTGCCATGGCTGCCACCGCCTGCGGCGGCGGCAAGGACAGCGGCAGCGGTGGCAGCAAGGCTGCTGTGGACCCCAAGGGTGTCTTCAGCTACCAGAGCAGTGAGCCCCAGCACCCGATCCAGCCTGCGAACGTGATGGAGACCGGCGGCGGCCGTATCACCGACGTTCTCTTCGACGGTCTGGTCGACTTCGACAACAAGACCGGCGCCCTCTACGACCTGGTCGCGGACTCCATCACGCAGGACGACGCCAGCCACTACACCATCAAGGTGAAGAAGGGCTGGACGTTCCACAACGGCGAGCCGGTCACCGCGCACTCCTTCGTCGACGCCTGGAACTGGGGCGCCAACGCGAAGAACGCGCAGGAGAACGCCTCCTGGTTCTCGGACATCAAGGGCTACGCCGATGTCCACCCGGAGAAGGGTTCCCCGAAGGCCGAGACCATGTCCGGCCTGTCGACCCCGGACGACTACACCATCAAGGTGGAGCTCGCCAACCCGGTGCCGTACTTCGAGTACAAGCTCGGTTACAGCGCGTTCTCCCCGCTGCCGAAGGCCTTCTTCACCGACCCGAAGAAGTACGGTGAGGCCCCGGTCGGCAACGGCCCGTACGAGTTCGTGAAGTGGGACCACAACAAGGACTTCCAGGTCAAGACGTACGCCAAGTACGCGGGCCCGTCGAAGCCGAAGAACGGTGGTGTCGACTTCAAGTTCTACACGACCTCTGAGGCCGCCTACACCGACGCCGTCTCCAACAACCTGGACGTGCTCGACCAGGTGGCGCCGAGCGGCATGGGCACCTACCACCAGGACCTCGGCGACCGCGCCGTGGACTCCCCGCAGGGTGCCATCCAGAGCATCGCCGTGGCGTTCTACTCGCCCACCATCAAGAAGCTCAAGGACCCTTACAAGTTCATCAAGGGCATCTCGATGGCGATCGACCGCGACACGATCACCAAGACGACCCTCCAGGGCTCCCGTACCCCGGCGGACAGCTACGTGTCCCCCGAGGTCAAGGGCTACCAGAAGGACGCCTGTGGCGAGGCCTGCACCTACAACCCCGCCAAGGCCAAGCAGCTGATCACCGAGGCCGGCGGCGCCAACGGCAAGGTCTCGATCCTCTTCAACGCCGACGGTGGCCACAAGGAGTGGGTGACCGCGGTCTGCAACAACATCAAGCAGGCCACCGGCGTCACCTGTGAGCCCGACGCCAAGGCGGACTTCAAGACCGTCCTGGACGTCCGCACCAACAAGAAGGTCCAGAGCTTCTACCGGGCCGGCTGGGTGCAGGACTACCCGCTGAACGCCAACTTCCTGAAGGACCTGTACGGCACCACCGCCGCGGGCAACGAGGGTGGCTACTCCAACAAGGCGTTCGACAAGCTCACCGCCAAGGCTGACAAGGCCGCGACGCTGGACGAGTCGGTCAAGCTCTACCAGGAGGCCGAGAAGGCCCTCTTCGAGAAGATGCCGGCGATCCCGCTCTGGTACTACAAGACCAACGCGGGCTACTCCAAGAACGTCAAGAACGTGTCCTACGACACCTTCGGCAAGCCGGCGTTCACGGACGTCGAGGTCCTCAAGAAGTAATCAGGCCGTTTAGGTCATCCCCCCCGATGCCATCCGCGTCTGATGGCATCCACCGTGCAGGCGGCAGCCGGCGGGCCCCCCTCCCACAAGGCGGAGGGCTCGCCGGCTGCTCGTGCGGCGTTGACATGGAGGCACGATGGGGCGCTACGTCGCGAGGCGACTGCTCCAGATGATCCCGGTTTTCCTCGGGACCACTCTGCTCATCTTCCTGATGGTCTACTCACTGCCCGGCGACCCGGTCCGGGCCCTGTGGGGAGACAGACCTGCTGATCCCGTGGCCATGGCCGCGATCAAGCACGAGTTCTGGTTCGACCGCCCGGTCATGCTCCAGTACTGGCACTACTTGAGCAACATATTCACCGGCGACTTCGGACGGAGCTTCGTCACCGGTCGACAGGTGAGCGACATCCTCGGGGACGCGTTCCCGGTGACGATCCGCCTGGCCTTCGTGGCCTTCGCCATCGAGATCGTCATCGGCCTCGCCCTCGGCCTCCTCGCCGGCCTGCGCCGCGACAAGATCGCGGACAAGCTGGTCCTGGTCATCACCCTCCTGCTCATCTCCGTGCCGATCTTCGTTCTGGGCTACGTGTTCCAGACGGTCTTCGGCAACAACCTGGGCTGGGTCACCCCGACCGTCCAGGACTCCACGGACTACGCGCAGCTGATCCTTCCCGGCGTCGTGCTCGGTTCGCTCTCCTTCGCCTACGTGGCGCGGCTGACGCGTACCTCGATCGTCGAGAACTCGCGGGCGGACTACATCCGCACCGCGGTGGCGAAGGGCCTGCCCAAGCGCCGTGTCATCGGCATCCACCTGCTGCGCAACTCGCTCATCCCGGTGGTCACGTTCCTCGGCACCGACCTCGGCGCGCTGATGGGTGGCGCGATCGTCACCGAGGGCATCTTCAATGTCCACGGCATCGGCAACGAGCTCTACCGCTCCATCAACCAGTCGGACAATGCCACGGTCGTCGGCATCGTCACCGTGCTGGTCATCGTCTACCTCGTGACCAGCCTGCTCGTCGACCTGCTGTACGCGGTCCTGGACCCGAGGATTCGTTATGCCTGACGCCGTCAAGACCGGCTTCGACCCGATGACGGACGCGGTCGAACTCCTTGCCACCGAGACCACGCGGGAGAAGGCCCGCAGCCTGTGGACCGACGCCTGGCGGGACCTGCGCCGCAACCCGGTGTTCGTGATCTCCGCGCTGCTCATCGTCCTGCTGCTGCTGATCGCCTTCGCGCCGGGCCTGTTCACCTCCGTCGACCCGGGCCACGCCGACCTGGCCAAGCACTACCTCGGGAAGCCGAACTACACCCACTTCTTCCGCGAGGACTGGTTCGGCTACGACGTGCAGGGCCGGAGCATCTACTCCCGCGTCCTGTACGGCGCCAAGGCCTCGATCATCGTCGGTGTCGCCGTGACCCTGTTCGTGACCGTCACGGGCGGTATCGCGGGCATGCTCGCCGGCTACTTCGGCGGCTGGATGGACTCCCTGATCTCCCGGATCACCGACATCTTCTTCGGCATCCCGCTGCTCCTGGGCGCCCTGGTGCTGCTGAACGCGTTCACCCACCGCAACGTGTGGACCGTCGTGGTCGCGCTCGGCGTGCTGGGCTGGACCCAGAGCGCCCGCGTCATGCGCGGATCGGTGATCACGGTGAAGGAGGCGGACTACGTCCACGCCGCCAAGGCCCTCGGGGCCGGCACCCGCCGGATCCTCATGCGCCACATCCTGCCGAACGCGGTCGCACCGGTGATCGTGGTCGCCACCATTGCCCTCGGCGGTTACATCTCGACCGAGGCGACGCTCTCGTACCTCGGCATCGGCCTGCCGCCGTCGACCGTGTCGTGGGGCAATGACATCTCCTCCGCCAAGGACGTACTCCGTACCGCACCGCACGTGCTGTTCTTCCCCAGCGCGATGCTGTCGATCACGGTCCTGGCGTTCATCATGCTCGGCGACGCAGTGCGCGACGCCCTCGACCCCAAGCTTCGCTGAGAGGGGCGTCGTCAAGTGACCATCATCGACCAGACCAGCAGTGTCCCGGCCCCACGTGAGGCCGGGGCCGACGGCACCCCGCTGCTCGAAGTGCGCGACCTGCACGTGGAGTTCCACACCCGTGACGGTGTTGCCAAGGCCGTCAACGGTGTCAACTACTCGGTCAACGCCGGCGAGACCCTCGCCGTGCTGGGCGAGTCCGGCTCCGGCAAGTCCGTGACCGCGCAGGCGATCATGGGCATCCTGGACATGCCTCCGGGCAAGATCCCCCAGGGCGAGATCCTCTTCCAGGGCCAGGACATGCTCAAGATGTCGGCGGAGGAGCGCCGGAAGATCCGCGGCCGGAAGATCGCGATGATCTTCCAGGACGCGCTCTCCTCGCTGAACCCGGTGCTGTCCGTGGGCTACCAGCTCGGTGAGATGTTCCGCGTCCACCAGGGCCTGTCCAAGAAGGAAGCCAAGGCCAAGGCCATCGAGCTGATGGACCGGGTCCGCATCCCCGCGGCGAAGCAGCGGGTCAACGACTACCCGCACCAGTTCTCCGGCGGTATGCGCCAGCGCATCATGATCGCCATGGCTCTGGCCCTCGAGCCGGACCTGATCATCGCCGACGAGCCCACCACCGCGCTCGACGTGACCGTCCAGGCCCAGGTCATGGACCTGCTGGCGGAGCTCCAGCGCGAGTTCAACATGGGTCTGATCCTGATCACCCACGACCTCGGCGTCGTCGCCGACGTGGCCGACAAGATCGCCGTGATGTACGCGGGCCGGATCGTGGAGACCGCGCCGGTCCACGAGATCTACAAGCGCCCGGCGCACCCGTACACCAAGGGCCTGCTCGCCTCGATCCCGCGCCTGGACCAGAAGGGCCAGGAGCTCTACGCGATCAAGGGCCTCCCCCCGAACCTGCTGCACACGCCCAGCGGCTGCGCGTTCAACCCGCGTTGCGAGATGGCGCAGGACATCTGCCGCACCGAGGTGCCCAAGCTGGTCCCGGTGACCGAGCGGGACGGCGGCGAGCTGCCCGGCCGCGGCAGCGCGTGCCACTTCTGGAAGGAGACGATCCATGGCTGAGCTCAAGAACGACGAGGCCGCGCCGTTGGACGTCCAGGACGAGGTGGCGGCCGTCGAGGCGGCCTTCGCCAAGCCGGTCGAGCGCGGTGAGCCGATCCTGCAGGTGCGCAACCTGGTCAAGCACTTCCCGCTGACCCAGGGCATCCTGTTCAAGAAGCAGATCGGCGCGGTCAAGGCCGTCGACGGTGTCTCCTTCGACCTGTACCAGGGCGAGACCCTGGGCATCGTCGGCGAGTCCGGCTGCGGCAAGTCCACCGTCGCCAAGCTGCTGATGAACCTGGAGCGGGCGACCGCGGGCGAGGTCTTCTACAAGGGCCAGGACATCACCAAGCTGTCCGGCCGCGCGCAGAAGGCGGTCCGCCGGAACATCCAGATGGTGTTCCAGGACCCGTACACCTCGCTCAACCCGCGTATGACGGTCGGCGACATCATCGGCGAGCCGTACGACATCCACCCCGAGGTCGCCCCGAAGGGCGACCGGCGCCGCAAGGTGCAGGAGCTGCTGGACGTCGTCGGCCTCAACCCGGAGTACATCAACCGGTACCCGCACCAGTTCTCCGGCGGCCAGCGGCAGCGCATCGGCATCGCCCGCGGCCTGGCGCTCAACCCGGAGATCATCATCTGCGACGAGCCGGTCTCGGCGCTGGACGTCTCCGTGCAGGCGCAGGTCATCAACCTGATGGAGAAGCTGCAGGACGAGTTCAACCTCTCCTACATCTTCATCGCGCACGACCTGTCGATCGTCCGCCACATCTCCGACCGCGTCGGCGTGATGTACCTGGGCAAGATGGCCGAGATCGGTTCCGACACCGAGATCTACGACCACCCCACCCACCCGTACACCCAGGCCCTGCTGTCGGCGGTGCCGGTGCCGGACCCCGACGCGCGCGAGCACCGCGAGCGCATCATCCTGACCGGTGACGTCCCGTCGCCGGCCAACCCGCCGTCCGGCTGCCGCTTCCGCACCCGTTGCTGGAAGGCGCAGGACAAGTGCGCCACCGAGGAGCCGCTGCTGGCCATCCCGCAGCGCTTCAAGGAGACGGACACCCCGGCCGCGCACGACTCGGCGTGCCACTTCGCCGAGGAGAAGGACGTCGTCCACGCGGTGAACTGAGCACCATCCGCACCACCCATGAGGGGTGCCCGCGCGAGCATCGCACGGGCACCCCTCGGGCGTTCCCGGGCGTAGGGGACGGCCGTCCGGCCCGGCGCTCGCGAGTGCGGTGAGGAAGGCCCGCTGGTGCGGGTCGGCCCAGTCGTCGTTCTCCGTGGCGTCCAGGAGCCCAGGGGTAGGCCACCCAGGACTGCTTGCCGATCCGGGCCGGGTTCGCGGCCGGCCCGTCGAGCGGGGTGACCACCGCGACGCCCCGCGCCGCCAGGGCGCGCGTCCAGCCGGCGACGGCCGCCGCCGCGGGCTCCGGCGAGGCGGCCTTCTTCAGCGCCGCTTCCGTACCGGCCACGCGGCAGCGGAAGACCGGCGAGTGCGGGTGGACCGAGCAGGCGGGACGGTCGCCCTCGGCCACCCCGAAGTGGGCGAAGACGTCGGCGAAGGGCCGGGAGGGCGCGAGGGGCATGGCGGGGGACCCTGCCCTGCCGGGGACCTGGCCGGTGCGTGCGGGCCCGGCAACGGGTCCATCGCGACGGCGACTTCGGCCACGTATACAAAGCGGTCCGCCCCGTCACCTGGCGGTGACGGGGCGGACGCGGTGCCGGTAGCCGGCGCGGCTTACTTGAGGAAGCCGATGTTCTCGTAGCGCAGGTCCTGGAAGCCGTAGGCGCCGATGTTGGCCAGGTTCTTCTTGACCGCGTAGATGTCGGGACGCTGGTAGAGCGTCAGGACGTTGGCCTGGGTCCAGATGAGCTGGTCCGCGGCGTTGGCGTCGTCGATGGCCTTGGCCGGGTCGGTGTCGGCCGCGGCCTTGTTCATGGCGTCGTCGAGCGCCTGGCTGCCGACACCGGTGTAGTTCTGCTGGACGTTGCTGCCCTTGGGGTTGGCGTAGATCGACTTGGTGGACGAGACCGGGAAGGCGGTGCCCAGCCACGAGAAGGCCGTCAGGTCGAAGTTGCCGGGGGTGACGTACTTGTCGAAGAACTCCTGCAGCGGCACGGACTTCACCGTCAGCTTGATGCCGACCTGCTTCAGCATGGCCTGCAGCAGCTTGCCCTCGTTGGCGGCGGTGACGTAGTTCGCCGGGATGGTGAAGTTGACCTCGAGGACCTTGCCGTCCTTCTTGCGGAACTCGCCGCTCTTCTTCCAGCCGGCCTCGTCCAGCAGCTTGTTCGCCTTGGCCGGGTCGTATGAGGCGAACTCGCCGGAGTTGTCCTTGTAGCCCTTCTGGTTGGTGACGAAGAAGTGGTTGTTCAGCGGCTTCGCCTCCCAGTCCAGGCCCTGGAGGTCGGAGTCGCCGATGGCCTGCCGGTTGACGGCGGAGGTGACCGCCTGGCGGACCTTGACGTCCTTCAGGGGACCGTGGGTGCCGCTTATGGTGATGTGACGGTAGTTGGGACCGGCCGCCTTGCGGATCTCGGCGCCCTTGACGGTCTTGGCCTGCTTGTAGGCGGCCGAGTCGGGGCCCACGCTGAAGAAGTCGACCTCGCCGTTGGCGAAGGCGCCGGCGGTGGCGTCGGCGTCCAGGGCACGGAAGATGATCTTGTCCAGGATCGCCTTGTTGCCCCACCAGTTGTCGTCTCGGACGACGGTGAGGGTCTTGGCGGTCTTGTCGATGCCCTGGAACTTGAAGGGGCCGGCGGTGACCGGGATCTTCCCGAGGTAGCCGGTGTTGAAGCCCTCGGGAGTGCCGACGATCTTGGCCGGGTAGAGCGGGCTGAACAGGCTCTTCCAGTCACCGAAGGGGCTGGCGAAGGTGACCACGACCTCCTGGTCGCTCTTGCCCTTGGCGACGCTCTTGATGAGCTCGTAGCCGGTGGTGGAGGAGACCTTGTACTTGGAGTCCTTGCCGTTGCCGGCCTTCCAGCTGGCCTCGAAGTCCTTCCAGGACAGCGGGGTGCCGTCGGACCACTTGGCCTTGGGGTTGATCTCGTAGGTGACGACCTGCGTGCCCGAGCTGTCGTCGACCTTGGCGGAGCTCAGGTAGTCGGGGTTCGGGGTCACGGTGCCCGTCGCGTCCGACATCATGACGATCGGCATCAGCGCGCGCTCGACGTCGTAGCCGTCGGAGAGGGTGCCGTCGATCTCGTTGTAGTTGAAGTTCTCGGCGATCTCGCCCAGCGGGAAGTTGAGGGTGCCGCCCGCCTTCAGCTGGTCGCGGTCGGTCGCCTTGATGTTGTTGACGCTGGACTTCGGCACCGAGTTCTTCTTCGCCGCGGCGTCGCTCTTCCCGTCCCCGCCGCCGCACGCGGTCAGGGTCAGCGCGCTCGCCGTGGCCAGCGCCACCACGGCGACGGACATACGTGTTCTGTTCAACGGACTCTCTCTCCTCTTACGGGGTGGGAAATCACACGACGGTGACGGCGGCGGCAAAGTGGCAGGCCGCGGTGTGGTCGCCCGCCAGTCCGGTCGGTGCCGGGTCCTCCTCGCGGCACCGGCCGCGGTCGGACTCGTCGAGGGAGGCGAACTTCGGGCAGCGGTTGCGGAATCGGCAGCCGGTCGGCACGTCCGCGGGGCTGGGAAGGTCGCCGGTGAGCAGGATGCGCCTGCGATCGCGCTCCTTGCGGGGATCGGGCAGCGGCACCGCGGAGAGCAGCGCCTGGGTGTACGGGTGGGAGGGTGCCCCGAAGACGGCCTCGGCGGAGCCGAGTTCGACGATCCGGCCGAGGTACATCACCGCGATCCGGTCGGCGATGTGCCGTACGACGGACAGGTCGTGCGCCACGAAGAGGTAGCTCAGGCCCATCCGGGCCTTGAGCTCGTCGAGCAGGTTGAGGACACCGGCCTGGATGGAGACGTCCAGAGCCGAGACCGGCTCGTCCAGGACGACCAGCTTGGGCTCCAGGGCCAGGGCGCGGGCGATGCTGATGCGCTGCCGCTGCCCGCCGGAGAACTCCGCCGGGAAGCGGTCGACGTGGTCCGGGTCGAGGCCGACCTGGCTCAGCAGCTCCGGCACCCGGGCGGCGACGCGGTCGCGGGACCAGCCGTGGGTCCTCATGGGCTCGGCCAGGATGTCGCCGACCGGCATCCGCGGGTCGAGCGCGGCCATCGGGTCCTGGAAGACCACCTGCAGGTCGCGGCGGAGCGCCTTGCGGTCGGCGCCCTTCAGCCCCCGGATGTCCTTGCCGAAGACGGTGACCGTGCCGGACTGGCCGGAGGGCAGGTCGAGGATCTCCAGCAGCGTGGTCGTCTTGCCGCAGCCGGACTCGCCCACCAGGCCGAGCGTCTCGCCCTCGCGGATGTCGAAGCTGATGCCGTCGACCGCGCGCACCTCGCCCACCTTGCGCTTGATGACCGCGCCGTGCATCAGCGGGAAGTGCTTGACCAGCCCCTTGACCTCCAGCACCGGGGCGCGGTCGTCACGCGGCCGGGCGGTTTCGGCCGGGGCCTCGGGCAGCGCCGGAACCGGGTAGATGGTCTCGGGGTCGAGGGAGCCGCCCTTCACCAGCTCGTGGCTGCGGTGGCAGGCGGTGGGGTGGTTGCCGCCGTCCCGTACCGTCAGCTCGGGCTCGACGCGCCGGCACACGTCGATCGCGATGGGGCAGCGGGCCGCGAAGGGACAGCCTGTCGGCAGGTCCACCAGCGAGGGCGGGTTGCCGTCGATCGGGGTCAGCGCGTGGCGCCGGCCGTCGTCGAGCCGCGGGATCGAGCCGAGCAGGCCGATGGTGTACGGCATGCGCGGGGTGTAGTAGACGTCGTCCACGGTGCCGGTCTCCACCGGACGGCCCGCGTACATCACCTGGACCCGGTCGGCGAAGCCGGCCACCACGCCCAGGTCGTGGGTGATCATGACGATGGCGGCGCCGGTGACCTCCTGGGCCTTCTTCAGGACCTCCAGGATCTGCGCCTGGATGGTCACGTCCAGGGCG
The DNA here is from genome assembly GCF_053598835.1 of Streptomyces sp. NPDC001070. Classification (NCBI taxonomy): domain Bacteria; kingdom Bacillati; phylum Actinomycetota; class Actinomycetes; order Kitasatosporales; family Streptomycetaceae; genus Streptomyces; species Streptomyces sp. NPDC001070. Next base: position 48,203 of record NZ_JBSFLB010000038.1, on the reverse strand, counting down.
GTCGTCGGCTCGTCGGCGATGATCACCTCGGGGTCGTTGGCGATCGCCATGGCGATCATCGCCCGCTGGCGCATGCCGCCGGAGAACTCGTGCGGGAAGGCGTCGGCGCGCCGAGCCGGGTCCGGGATGCCGACCAGGTCCAGCAGTTCGATCGCGCGCTTGCGGGCGGCTTCCTTGTCCAGGTCCTGGTGGATCCGCAGCGCCTCGACGATCTGGTCGCCGACCGAGTAGACCGGGGTCAGCGCGGAGAGCGGGTCCTGGAAGACCATCGCGATCTCCTTGCCGCGGATCTCCGTCATCTCCCGGTCGTCCAGATCCAGCAGCTCACGGCCGTGGAGCTTCACCGAGCCCTTGATGGAGGCGGTATCCGGCAGCAGGCCGAGGACGGCGAGCGAGGAGACGGACTTGCCCGAACCCGACTCGCCGACGATGCCGAGGACCTCGCCGGGCCGCACGGAGAAGGACACGCCGCGTACGGCGCTGACCGGCCCGGCCTCGCTCGGGAAGGAGACGTGGAGGTCGGTGACCTCGAGGGCGGGGGTCTCGCTCACGACGTGCGTCCTTCCGTGGACGTGCTCTTGGACTTGCGGGGGGCGCGGGCCTTGGCGCCGCTGGAGTTGGGGTCGAGGGCGTCCCGCAGACCGTCGCCGATGAAGGCGATGGACAGGCAGATCAGCACCAGGCAGCCGGCCGGGAAGTAGAACAGCCACGGGAAGGACGGGGCGGCCGGGGTTCCGGTGGCGATCACCGTGCCGAGCGAGACGTCGGGGGACTGCACGCCGAAGCCGAAGTACGACAGGCTGGTCTCGCCGATGATCGCCGCGCCGACCTGGATCGTCCCGTCGATGATCAGCATCGAGGCCATCGACGGCAGGATGTGCCGGAAGATGATGACCGGGGCCGGAACCCCCATGTACTTCGCGGCCTTGACGAATTCACGGTCCTTCAGGGTGAGCGTCATGCTGCGGACGACCCGGCCGGTGATCATCCAGCTGAACAGCGCCAGCAGCACCACGAACAGCAGCCAGGTCGTGCCCTGGAAGAGGGGCGAGAGCACCGCGATGATCAGGAAGTTGGGCATGACCAGCAGCAGGTCGACCACCCACATCAGGGAGCGGTCGGTCCAGCCGCCGAAGTAGCCGGCGCTCGCGCCGACCACCGCGGCGACGAAGGTGCAGATGACGCCGGTCAGGATGCCGATGACCAGGGACTTCTGCATGCCTCGCGCGGTGAGCGCGAACAGGTCGGAGCCGGTCTGGTCGGTGCCGAACCAGTGCCCGGCCGACGGCGGCTTCTGGAAGGCGGTGAAGTCGAGCTCGGTGTAGTCCCACTTGTAGAACAGCGGCGATACGTACGCCATCAGGAAGAGCAGGACCAGCATGACCAGCCCGAACAGGGCCAGGCGGTTGCGCGTGAAGCGGACGGCGGTGAGCCGGAGCCGGCCGCTCGCGCGGCGCCGTGCGGGCCGGTCGCCCGGCGCGGTGGGCACCTGCGCGGGAGGCTGTACGGAGGGGGTCTGGACGGCCATGGGTGAGGGCTCCTGGGAACGCGGGATCGGGGCGGCGGAGGGGTGCGGTGGGTCTCAGCGCACCCGTACGCGGGGATCGAGCGCCGCGTAGAGCAGATCGGAGAGCAGGCCGGCGATCAGCACCACGAGAGCGGTGAACATGCCCACCGCGGCGACCGCGTTGACGTCGTTGGTGCTGATGGAGTTGACCAGCCACTCGCCCATGCCGTGCCAGCCGAAGATCTTCTCGGTGAAGGTCGCGCCGGTGAAGAGCAGGACGACGTTGTAGACCAGCAGCGGGACCACCGGGAGGACCGCGGTGCGCAGACCGTGCTTCATCAGCGCCGCCCGCCGCGACAGGCCCTTCGCCCGCGCGGTGCGCAAAAAGTCGCTGCCGAGGACGTCCAGCATGGTGCTGCGCTGGTAGCGGCTGTAGAGCGCGACCTGGATGACGATCAGGGTCAGGCTGGGCAGCAGCAGGTGCTGCAGCCGGCTGGCGAGGATCTCACCGGTCCCGGTCAGGTCGGGGTCGTACTCGCCGGTGTACTTGATGAGTTTGAAGCCGACGGCGTCGTTCAGGTCGATCGCCCACAGCTTGAAGGTCACGGCGATCACGAACACCGGCATGGCCAGGATGAAGAACGAGCCCAGTGTGGCGACCCGGTCCGACGCCCGGTACTGTCTGACGGCCCCCCAGGCGCCCAGCAGCACACCGCCGATGGAGCCCAGGATGGTGGCGAGCAGCAGCAGACGGGTGCTCACTCCGACGCGGCGCCCGAACTCGTCATTCACCTCACCGCCGGTGACGGTCCGTCCGAGGTCCCCGTGGGCCACGCCGTTCGCCCAGTGGGCGAAGCGGACCACGACCGGGGTGTCGGGGTTGAGGTTGTACTCGTTGAGGGTGGTCGTCACCGAGGAGGCCGCCACCGGAGGGTTCCGGCCGGCGAAGTTGGCTCTCGGGTTGAGGCTGATCGCCGCGAGGAAGTAGGTGAGGGAGGCCGCGATGAGAACCAGCGCCATGTGGTTGATCAGTCGGCGCAGCAGGTAACGGCCCACGGCTCACACTCTCAGTCGGTTCGTTTCGAACGAATAACAAGATTGAACTTTCTTCGCCGGCCGCGTCTGGCATAGTTGTGTAGCACGGCCGAAACATTTGCGACCGAGTCGTCTGCGCAGGTCGTGCGCATTCCAACTCGGCTTGAAGGGTTGATGGGACTTTCGCAACCGAATTATGGCCGCGTCAACGAGCGCCGGATCGTCGTGATGGATCCTTTATTTTCTTTGTAGAAATTTAACCCGACTGTCGGGATAACCCTCATTGACTGCCCCGGGCATAGGGAAAACCCTCTGCTCCCCTCGGCGCTGCCCCGGGCCGGTGAGCCGCTGTGCATTATGTCCGGGTTTGCGATGTCATGGTGAGCCACGTGTCCTTCATGGCGTAGAGCTCCCCGAGGAGGCATCCGATGCGACGGAGCGCGGCGAGGTGGGCCGTCTGCACGGCCGCGGCCGCCCTGGTGGCGACGGGCTGCGGGGGTGGGGACGGGGGCGGCGGTCCGGCGGACGGGTCCGGGGTGTTCAGCGCCTCGTGGACCGACCCGCAGAATCCACTGGAGCCGGCCAACACCAATGAGGTGCAGGGCGGCAAGGTGCTGGACATGATCTTCCGCGGCCTGAAGAAGTACAACCCGAAGACCGCGGCCGCCGAGAACGTCATCGCCGACTCGATCACCACCTCGGACCAGCGGACCTTCAAGATCAAGATCAAGGACGGCTGGACCTTCAGCAATGGCCAGAAGGTCACCTCCGACTCGTTCATCGACGCCTGGAACTACGGGGCGCTCGTCACGAACAAGCAGATCAACGCTTCCTTCTTCCGCTACGTCGACGGCTATGACAAGGTGCACCCCGCGTCCGGCGGCCCGACCGCCGAGAAGCTCTCCGGGCTGACCAAGCAGGACGACCTGAACTTCACCGTCAAGCTCAACCAGAAGTTCTCCACCTGGCCCGACACCCTCGGCTACGCCGCCTTCATGCCGCTGCCGCGCGCCTTCTTCACCAACCACGCCGCCTGGCTGAAGAAGCCCATCGGCAACGGCCCCTACCGGGTGGAGTCGTACACCAGGGGCCAGGGCATGCAGCTGCGCACGTGGCACGGGTACAAGGGGGCCGACGCGGCCGTCAACGGCGGCGTGGACCTCAAGGTCTACACCGACAACACCACCGCCTACACCGACCTGCAGGCCGGCAACCTCGACCTCGTCGACGACGTTCCCGCCTCCCAGCTGAAGAACGTCAAGGCCGACCTCGCCGGCCGCTACCTCAACACCCCGGCCGGCATCATCCAGACCATCGCCTTCCCGCTCTACGACAAGGCCTGGTCGGGCAGGAACTCCGAGAAGCTCCGCCAGGGCATCTCCATGGCGATCAACCGCAAGCAGATCACCCGGCAGATCTTCCACAACACGCGCATCCCCGCCCGGGACTGGACCTCACCCGTGCTCGGCACCGCCGGCGGTTTCGACGACACGCTCTGCGGGGACGTCTGCGACTACGACCCCGCCCGGGCCAGGAAGCTGGTCAAGGAGGGCGGCGGCATCCCCGGCGGCACCATGAAGATCACGTACAACGCGGACAGCGGCTCCCACAAGGACTGGGTCGACGCGGTCTGCAACAGCATCAACAACGCCCTGGACAACGACAGCGCCTGCGTCGGCAACCCGGTCGGCACCTTCGCGGACTTCCGCAACCAGATCGTCAACCAGCAGATGAAGAACCCCTTCCGGGCCGGCTGGCAGATGGACTACCCGCTGATCCAGAACTTCCTGCAGCCGCTCTACTACACCGACGCCTCGTCCAACGACGCGCACTTCAGCAACGCGCAGTTCGACAAGCTCGTCGACCAGGCCAACGCCGAGAGCGACACCGCCAAGGCCGTCGACACCTTCAAGCAGGCCGAGCGGATCCTGCCGCAGCAGGTCCCGGCCATCGCCCTGTGGTACCAGAACGGCAGCGCGGGCTGGTCGCAGCGGCTCTCCGATGTCGCCCTCAACCCCTTCAGCGTCCCCGTCTACAACCAGATCAAGGTCAGCTGACTCCATGGGACGGTACGTCATCCGCCGTCTGCTGCAGATGATCCCGGTGTTCATCGGCACCACCATGCTGATCTTCATCATGGTGTTCGCGCTCGGCGACCCGGTCCAGGCCAGGTGCGGGGACCGCGCCTGCGATCCCGCGACGGCCGCGCAGATCCGCCACGAGCTCTACCTGGACCACCCCCTGTGGCAGCAGTACCTGCACTACATGGGGCAGATCTTCCGGGGCGACTTCGGGATCGCGTGGAACGGGCAGCCGGTCACCCAGCTGATGGCGAGCGCCTTCCCCGTCACCCTGCGACTGACGATCATCGCGATCCTCTTCGAGATCGTCATCGGCATCACCCTCGGCGTCCTCACCGGGCTGCGCCGGGGCCGTCCGGTCGACACCGCGGCGCTGCTCGGCACCCTCGTCGTCATCTCCGTCCCGACCTTCGTCACCGGCTACGTGCTGCAGTATCTGCTCGGGGTCAAGTGGAACCTCATCGCGCCCTCGGTGTCGTCCGAGGCCCGCATCGACGAGCTGATCGTCCCGGGGTTCGTGCTGGCACTGACCTCGCTCGCGTACGTCACCCGGCTCAGCCGCACCTCCATCGTCGAGAACGCCCGCGCCGACTACGTCCGCACCGCGACCGCCAAGGGCCTGCCGCGCCGCCGGGTGATCACCCATCACCTGTTGCGCAACTCCCTCATCCCAGTGGTCACCTTCATCGGCACCGACATCGGGGCGCTCATGGGCGGGGCCATCGTCACCGAGCGCATCTTCAACATCCACGGCGTCGGCTACCAGCTCTACCAGGGCATCCTGCGACTGGACTCGGCCACCGTCGTCGGCTTCGTGACCATCCTGGTGATCGTCTTCCTCATCGCCAACCTGCTGGTCGACCTGGTCTACGCCGTCCTCGACCCGAGGATCCGCTATGCCTGAGCCGCGCAATCACCCCGACGAGGCCATGGAGCCGGCCGGCGGGACGGGGGCCTCCATGGGACTGGGCCAGGACGAGGCACGCACGCTGGAGAGGCCCCCGGGCCCCGGGGGGACGCCGGGCGGCCCGGTGGAGTACCCCGCCGGGGAGAAGCCGCGCAGCCTGTGGTCGGACGCGTGGCGGGACCTGCGGCGCAACCCGGTCTTCGTGCTCTCCGCGCTGGTGATCCTCTTCCTGATCGTCATCTCCGTCTGGCCGCAGCTCATCGCGCCCGGCAACCCGCTCAGCTGCAACCTGGACAACTCCCAGAAGGGCTCCGCGCCCGGCCATCCCTTCGGCTTCGACACCCAGGGCTGCGACGTCTACACCCGGGTCGTCCACGGGGCCCGTGCCTCCGTCACCGTCGGGATCTGCGCCACCGTCGGCGCCGCCCTGCTCGGCGGGCTGCTGGGCGGCCTCGCCGGCTACCACGGCGGCTGGGCGGACGCGGTGCTCTCCCGGGTGAGCGACATCTTCTTCGGCATCCCGATCGTGCTCGGCGGCCTGGTCTTCCTGTCCGTCGTCACCGGGACGACCGTGTGGCCGGTGGTCGGCTTCATCGTGCTGCTCGGCTGGCCGCAGATCGGCCGTATCGCCCGCGGCTCGGTCATCACCGTCAAGCAGAACGACTACGTCCAGGCCGCCCGGGCCCTCGGCGCCGGCAACGCCCGCCTGCTGCTGCGGCACATCGCGCCCAACGCCGTCGCGCCCGTCATCGTCGTCGCGACCATCGCGCTCGGCACGTACATCTCCCTGGAGGCCACCCTGTCCTATCTCGGCGTCGGGCTGAAACCGCCCACCGTCTCCTGGGGCATCGACATCTCGCAGGCCTCCACGCAGATCCGCAACGCCCCGCACATGCTGCTCTGGCCGGCCGGGGCGCTGAGCCTGACCGTGCTGGCCTTCATCATGCTCGGCGACGCGGTGCGCGACGCCCTCGACCCCAAGCTGCGCTGATGGACGGAGACGCGATGGCCACCGCGGCCCAGGACGAGCCGCCCCTGCTCGACGTCCGCGACCTCCATGTGGAGTTCCGCACCCGGGACGGCATCGCCAAGGCCGTCAACGGGGTCTCCTACTCGGTGCGTTCCCACCAGACGCTCGCCGTGCTCGGCGAGTCCGGATCCGGCAAGTCGGTGACCGCGCTGGCCGTCATGGGCATCCTCGACTCGCCGCCGGGGTTCGTCACCCGCGGCGAGATCCTCTTCCGGGGCGAGGACCTGCTGGCCATGGGCGCCGAGGAGCGCCGCAAGGTGCGCGGCGCCAGGATGGCGATGATCTTCCAGGACGCGCTGTCCGCCCTCAACCCCGTCCTCACCGTGGGCGACCAGCTCGGCGAGATGTTCCGGGTCCACCGGGGGATGTCCCGCAAGGACGCCCGGTCCAGCGCCGTGGAGCTGATGGACCGGGTGCGGATCCCGGCGGCGCGCGAACGGGTCGGGCAGTACCCGCACCAGTTCTCCGGCGGCATGCGCCAGCGCATCATGATCGCGATGGCCCTCGCCCTGGAGCCGGAACTGATCATCGCGGACGAGCCGACCACCGCGCTCGACGTCACCGTCCAGGCCCAGGTCATGGACCTGCTGGCGGAACTCCAGCGCGAGTACGGCATGGGTCTGATCCTCATCACGCACGACCTGGGCGTGGTCGCCGACGTGGCGGACACGATCGCGGTGATGTACGCCGGGCGCATCGTCGAGACGGCGCCGGTCCACGAGATCTACAAGCGCCCGGCGCACCCGTACACCAAGGGCCTGCTGGAGTCGATCCCGCGCCTGGACCAGAAGGGCCGGGAGCTCTACGCGATCAAGGGCCTCCCCCCGAACCTGCTGCACATCCCGCCCGGCTGCGCCTTCCACCCGCGCTGCCCGCTGGCCCGGGAGGTGTGCGCCACCGACGAGCCCGAGCTCTACCGGATCAGCGCCCGGCGGGGCAGCGCCTGCCACTTCTGGAGGGAGTGCCTCGGTGAGGACCAGCGGTGAGCCCGTCCTCCAGGTGCGCGGGCTGTACAAGCACTTCCCGCTGACCCAGGGGATCCTGTTCAAGCGGCAGATCGGCGCGGTCAAGGCGGTCGACGGCGTGGACCTGGACCTGCGCAAGGGGGAGACGCTCGGCATCGTCGGCGAGTCCGGCTGCGGCAAGTCCACCGTGGCCCGGCTGCTGGTGCACCTGGAGCAGGCCACGCAGGGCCAGATCCTCTACAAGGGGGAGGACATCACCAAACTGTCCGGCCGCGCCCTCAAGGCCGTGCGCCGGAACATCCAGATGGTGTTCCAGGACCCGTACACCTCGCTCAACCCGCGTATGACGGTCGGCGACATCATCGGCGAGCCGTACGAGATCCACCCCGAGGTCGCGCCGAAGGGCGACCGGCGCCGAAGGGTGCGGGAGCTGCTGGACGTCGTCGGCCTGAACCCCGAGTACGTCAACCGCTATCCGCACCAGTTCTCCGGCGGTCAGCGGCAGCGCATCGGCATCGCGCGCGGCCTGGCGCTGCGCCCGGAGATCATCGTCGCCGACGAGCCGGTGTCGGCGCTGGACGTCTCCGTGCAGGCGCAGGTGGTCAACCTGATGGAGCGGCTGCAGGACGAGTTCGACCTCTCCTACCTCTTCATCGCGCACGACCTGTCGATCGTCCGGCACATCTCGGACCGGGTGGCGGTGATGTACCTCGGGCGGATCGTCGAGACCGGCGACGACACGCAGATCTACGACCACCCCACGCACCCCTACACCCAGGCCCTGCTGTCGGCGGTGCCGGTACCGGACCCCGACGCGCGCGAGCACCGGGAACGGCTGCTGCTCTCCGGCGATGTGCCCTCCCCGGCCGACCCGCCGTCCGGCTGCCGCTTCCGCACCCGCTGCTGGAAGGCACAGGAGCGCTGCACACTGGAGGTGCCGGAGCTGGCGGTGCCCGCCGCGTTCCGGGGGCTGGACTCCCCGGCGGCGCACGACAGCGCCTGCCACTTCGCGGAGGAGAAGACGGTGGTGCCGCCCGAGCCCCCGGGCGGGTGAGCCGCAGCGTCCCGGAGGCGGCCCGGCCGCGGGAGGACATGCCGCGGCCCGCGCCCGGTGCGGCAGGGGTGTGGGCGCGGGTCGGGCTCCGAACGGAGACGTCTGTCGGCCCGGGTCAAGGGGTCTTGTCGGCGGGCGTCTCCTCGATCGCGGCGAGGGCCGGGTCGAGGATGACGTCCTCGCCCCGCGCCGCGGTCGTCGGCTCCTCGGGGAAGTGGCACGCGCTCAGGTGCCCCTCCCGGTTCCCCTCGATGCGGACCAGGGGCGGCTCCTCGGTCGCGCACTTGTCCTGCGCCTTCCAGCAGCGCGTGCGGAAGCGGCAGCCGGACGGCGGGGAGATCGGCGAGGGCACGTCGCCGGCGAGCCGGATCCGCTCGGTGGTGTCCCGCTCGTCCGGGTCCGGCTCGGGAGAGGCGGACAGCAGGGCGTGGGTGTACGGGTGGCGGGGCCGCTCGTAGATGTCCTGGCGCTCGCCGACCTCCACGATCCGACCGAGGTACATCACCGCCACCCGCTGCGAGAAGTGCCGTACCACCGCGAGGTCATGGGCGATGAAGAGGAAGGCGATCCCCAGCTCCCGCTGGAGGCGCTGCAGCAGGTTCACCACCTGTGCCTGGATCGACACGTCCAGCGCCGACACCGGCTCGTCCGCCACGATGAGCTTCGGCTCCAGGGCCAGCGCCCGGGCCACTCCGATGCGCTGCCGCTGACCTCCGGAGAACTCGTGGGGGAAGCGGTTGTAGTGCTCGGGGTTGAGGCCCACGGTCTCCAGGAGTTCGCGCACCCGCTTCTCCCGGCCGCCCGGCGGGTTGATCCCGTTGATCTCCAGCGGCGCGGACACGATGTGCCCAACGGTCTGGCGCGGGTTCAGCGAAGCGTACGGGTCCTGGAAGATCATCTGGATCTCGGAGCGGATCGGGGCCAGCTCCTTGCGCGAGGCGTGGGTGATGTCCTGCCCCTGGTAGCTGATCCGGCCCTCCGTCGGCTCGAGCAGCCGGGTCACCAGCCGCCCGGTGGTGGACTTGCCGCAGCCCGACTCGCCGACCAGCCCGAGGCTCTCGCCCTCGGCGATGCTGAAGTCGACGCCGTCCACGGCCCGCACGTCCGCCACATGGCGCTTGACCAGGAAGCCGCTCCGTACGGGGAAGTACTTCCGCAGACCGGTCACTTCGAGCAGCGTGCTCATGGTCTCCCTCGGCGCGTGGTTCTGCTGCGGGACGCTCACCGGGCACCGCCCGCAAGACGCGGCTGGATCTGCCCGGTGAAGATCTCCTGCTTCCGCTCCGGGCCCAGGTGGCAGGCGGAGCCGCGCCGCTCGCTCTCGGGTATGTCCGGCCGCACGGTGGCGCAGCGGGCGCCGCCGACCTCCGCGGTGAAGCCGCAGCGCGGATGGAAGGGGCAGCCGGAGGGCGGGTTGAGCAGGCTGGGCGGGGTGCCGGCGATCGGGGACAGCGGCAGGTCCACCGGCGCCGACAGCCGGGGGATGGACGCCAGCAGGCCCCAGGAGTAAGGGTGTTCGGGCGTCTTGAGGATCTCGCGCACGGTGCCGCGCTCCACGCAGCGCCCCGCGTACATCACCATGACGTCGTCGGCGGTGTTGGCCACCACACCGAGGTCGTGGGTGATGATGACGATCGCCGTGCCCGTCTCCCGCTGGAGGTCCTTGAGCAGGTCGAGGATCTGGGCCTGGACGGTCACGTCCAGGGCGGTCGTCGGCTCGTCCGCGATGACCAGCGCGGGGTCGCAGACCAGCGCCATCGCGATCATCGCGCGCTGCCGCATGCCGCCGGAGAACTGGTGCGGGAAGTCGTCCACGCGCTGGCGCGGCTGGGGGATGCCCACCCGGGCGAGCATCTCGATCGCCCGCTCGCGGGCGGCCTTCTTCGAGGCGCCCATGTGCTTCATGTACGGCTCGGCGATCTGCCGGCCGACCGAGTAGTACGGGGAGAGCGCGGTCAGCGAGTCCTGGAAGATCATCGCCATCTTCCGGCCGCGCAGGCGTTCAAGGGTGCGCTCCGAGGCACCCGTGAGCTCCTGCCCGTCCAGCACGATCTCACCGCGGGTGGTGGTGTTGCGGGGGTTGTGCAGACCGAGGATCGCCAGATTGGTGACCGACTTGCCGGAGCCGGACTCGCCGACGATGCCCAGGGTTCTGCCGCGCTCCACGTCGAAGGAGAGCCCGTCGACGGCCTTGACGACACCGTCCTCGGTGGCGAACTGCACGTACAGGTCGCGTACCGACAGGAACGGCCCGGACGGCGCGGGGTTCTCGGGTCCGGGCGGCCCCGCCTCGGTCTTGGTGAGGATGCTCACGGGTGGTTCTCCTCTGCGTGCCGGCAAGCGTTCCGGCTCACGAAAGCCTGATCCGCGGGTCGATGAGGGCGTAAGCGGCGTCGACGACGATGTTGCAGACGACGATGATCGTGGCGCCGATCAGCATCACGGCCATCTCCAGCGGCAGGTCGCTGCGGAACACCGCCTGCACCGACAGCAGGCCGAGGCCGTGCAGTCCGAAGGTGACCTCGGTGATGATCGCGCCGCCGAGGACGGCGCTCAGGTCGATGCCGAAGATGGTGATGATGGAGGCGGCCGCGCCGCGCAGCGCGTACCGCAGGAACACGTACCGGGACGACATGCCCTTGGCGCGGGCGGCCCGGATGTGGTCCTCGGACATCTGCTCCACCATCAGCGAGCGGGTCTGCCGGCTGTAGTTGGACCAGAAGATCACCGACATCACCAGGCAGGGCAGGATCAGCCCCTGCACCGAACCCCACGGGTCGTGCGACCAGTCGGGGTCGTGTCCGCGGTCCAGCACGTGCCAGCTGGTGGCGAACAGGCCGATGGCGATCGGGCCGAGGAAGTAGATCTGCACCGAGTTGCCGACCAGCGAGACGCCGCTGGCGATCCGGTCGAAGGCCCTGCCCTGCTGCCAGGCGGAGATGAGTCCGAGGCCGACGCCGATGGCCAGGAAGGCGGAGGCCCCGCCGACGGCCAGCGACAAAGTGGTCGGGTACCGGTCGGCGATGGTGTCCCAGACCAGCTGCTGGTCGGCGAATGAGTAACCGAAGCACGGCGCCGGGCAGTGGCCGATGGGCATGTCGCGGCCGGCGAAGATGCCCACCATGAAGTGCCAGTACTGGGTCCAGATCGGCAGGTCCAGGCCGAGGTTCTTGCGGATCAGGGCCACGTTCTGCGGATTGCAGTTCTTGCCGCAGGACAGCAGCGCCGGGTCGGACGGCAGGAAGAAGAACAGGAAGTACGTGATGGCGCTGATCAGCAGCAGGATGACCAGCGCGCCCAGCACACGGCGTACCAGGAAACGCAGCATGGGTCAGGCTCTCCGTCGGTTCCGTCGGGGCGCCGGTCCCGGCCCGGGGAGAGGCCGGGACCGGCGCGGGTGCGCTGTGGCTACTGCTTGACGAAGATCGTGTTGGGGTTGATCGTCCCGTAGACCTCGTTGTAGGTGACGCCGCCGAGGCCCGAGCCGTAGATGTTGAAGTACTTGTCGAAGATGAACGGGATCTGCGACGTGTCGTTCTTCAGCACGTACTCGGACAGGGTGCGCCACTCGTCGTTCTGCTTCTTGACGTCCGTGATCGCCAGGATGCGGTCGATCTCGGAGTTGACGTGCTCGTCGTTGAGGAACGAGTAGTTGTTGGTGCCGTCGGCGAGGTTGCGGCCGTCCAGGGTCGGCGGGACCACGGTCGAGGCGTTGGGCCAGTCCGCGCCCCAGCCGGTGCGGTAGATGTCGTACGGGGTGTCGACCTTGCCGACGACCGTGTAGTACGACGTCGGGTCGATGGCCTTGCGCTGGACGTCGAAGCCGGCCTTCTCCAGGGCCTTCTCGAGGGTCAGCGACACGTTCTGCCAGCGCGGGGTGTTGGCGTAGGCGTAGGAGAGCTTGACCTTGCCCTTGACGCCGGCCTCCTGCAGCAGCTGCTTGGCCTTCTCGATGTCACCGGCGGGCTTGTCGAGCTTGCCGAAGGGGTCGTACTTCTTCCAGCCGGCGACGGTCGGGCTGAGCAGGGTGGTGCCGAGCTCGCCCTGCGCGCCGCCGCCGAAGGCCTGCTGGACCTGGGTCATCGGGAAGGCGTACATGATCGCCTGGCGGATCTTGGGGTCGGTGATCCGCTTGGTGTTGATGTTGATGACCTCGACGTACGGCTGGTACTGGTTCACCGTCCGCGACTTGTACTGCGCGTCCGTCGTCAGGGTCTGCATCTTCGACGGGTCGGAGGAACCGGATATGTTCACCGCGTACTTGTCGTTGCCGTCCTCGGCGGCGAGGCGGTTGGTCAGGCCCGGCTCGGCGATGCCGAGCTGGAAGTTCCAGCTGTCGGGGTAGGCGTTGCGGATCGGGTCGGTCTTCGGGTCCCAGTTGGTGTTCCGCTCGAAGACGAGTTCCTTGCCCGGCTTGTAGCTGGCGATCTTGTACGGGCCGGTGGCGACCGGGTGGTTGTTGTACTTCTGCTTGTCGTCCTTGGCCTTGGGCACCGGCGAGATGTTGGGCATCGCGGCCGCGTAGGGCGCGTCGGCGTGCGCCTCCATGAAGTGGAAGACGATGGTCTTGTCGTCCGGGGTGTCGATCTTGTCGGAGGGGATCTCCTTGCCCTCGTACGGGCCCGTGTAGGCCTTGCGGTAGTCGGGGCCGAAGAGCCACTTCTGGATGTACTGCGGGCCCTGCGTCTGGTAGTCGGCGAAGAGCCGCTCGATGCCGTACTTGACGTCCTTGGAGGTGACGGGGGTGCCGTCCTCGAACTTCAGGCCGTCCTTGAGGGTGAAGGTCCAGGTCTTCGCGCCGTCGGAGGACTTGCCGGTGTCGGTGGCCAGGTCGCCCACGAGGATCGTCTTGCCGGTCTTCGCGTCGATCTTGTAACCGGTCAGCGAGCGGTTGTAGAGCAGCTGGACCGAGAGCTGGTCACTGACGTACTGCTGGCCGGGGTCCAGGTAGTCGAAGCCCGCCTGGTCGAGGTCGTACGCCGTCCCGCCCTTCTTGGCTCCGGGTACGGCCGGGGCGGGGCCCGTGGAATCGGCGGCCGTGCCGAGACCGAAGTTCTGGACGGTGGCCTGCTTGCCCTCGCCGCCGCCGGTTCCCGTCCCCCCACCACCACCGCTGCTGCACGCGGCGGACAGTGTCAGAGCCCCCAACGCCAGGAACGCGGAGGCGTAACGCGCCTTGCGAATTCTCATTGATCCCTGCCTGTCAGTGAACCGAACTGCGGATACCGACGTGCCCGGTCTCCCCCCACAGGGGCCCGGCCCGGCGGCTTGGACGCCCAGGGTCCGTCCTCCGGCTCTCCGCGGCGTCGCGGGGACCCGGAAGGCGGGCCCTAACGCACGGTCTTGGGATCGAGTGCGTCCCGGACCGAATCCCCGAGCAGGTTGAAGGCGACCACGAAGATCACCATCGCGATGCCGGGGAAGAACATGAAGGTGACGTCGGATTCGTAGTACGCCGCGGCCTGCTGGAACATCAGCCCCCAGTCCGGGGTGGGCGGCAGGATTCCGACGCCGAGATAGGACAGGCCCGCTTCGGTGGTGACGTTCACCGGGAGCAGCAGCGTCGACTGGACGAGGATGGTGGACCAGATGTTCGGCAGCAGTTCCTTGCGGATGATCCGCGCCGAGGAGGCCCCGCTGATCCGCGCGGCCTCGATGAACTCGCGCTCGCGCAGGCTCAGCACCTGGGCCCGCACCAGCCGGCCCACACTCATCCAGCCGAGGACGAACTGGACGATGATCAGCGCCGCGATGCGCACATAGGTCGGCTCCTCGTCGCGGGGCGAGACGAAGAGCGCCACGATCACCGGTGTGAAGGCGATGAAGAACAGCTGCTGAGGGAAGGACAGCATCAGGTCCGAGAACCGGCCGAGGAAGTAGTCGGAGCGCCCGCCGAGATACCCCTGGACGAGCCCGATGAGCACCCCGACGACGACCGAGACCGTGGTCACGGCGAGGGCGATGCCCAGTGAGGTGCGGATCCCGTAGATCAGCAGGGTGAACACGTCGCGGCCGAGCTGGGGTTCGAGCCCGAACCAGAAGTCGCCGTCGATTCCGCCGTTGGGCTTGAGCGGGATCCCGTAGCTGTTGAGCAGGCCCCGGTCCTGCCCGTACAGGTCGTAGGGGTTCTTTCCGTAGAACTTGGATATCAGCGGCGCGGCCATGGCGATGACGATGTAGAAGATCACGACGCCGGCGCACAGCATTCCCGTACGATCGCGTTTGAAACGCAGCCAGGCGAGTTGGCCAGGAGATCGTCCGACGAGTTCGGAGGGTTCTTTCCCGGTGCCCTCGATGCCCGCGGGAGCCTCGGCCGGAACGGGTTCCGGCCGGTTCGCGGCCGTGCTCGGACTGGACATGCTCATCTGCCCCCGCACCAAGGAGTTTTGGTGGCGCCTGTGGACGCCCGTGGCTAGCTAGCCGGTATTGGGCAATGGATTTGGCGGCCAGTCAAGGGGGTGAAGCGATCAGATGTCGCGATCTTGATTATCTTGGGTAAAGGTTTGGAATATTGTCGTGAACGCGTGCTTGACAGATCCGCGGGCGCTCCGGCGAAAGCGGATGTTTCAGGATGAAACTCTTTAACACGCAGGCAACTTGACTGACGCATCTCCGATATACGGACGCGCCACGCTGAGCAGCGTACGGCCGTGCGGGTGCCGTAAGCCGGCCGGGGTGGCAGCAAGTCATCCCGGCCGGCTGCCGTGCGCCCGCGGGCGGCCCGGCTCCCGGGGCCGCCGGGAATCCCCGTCATTCCCTCCCGCCCGCGTTGAACGGCCGCCCGGCCCGGCCCGTATCCCCTGCGAAGGGCAAGGACAGTGCTGCCGGAGGGGCCGGGGAGGTGGCCATGCGGCAGGCGTATCGGCTCGGAGGAGTGGTCTGTGCGGTCCTGGGGGCCGCCGAGGCGGTCTGGCTGGGCCAGGACCTCGTGCAGTTCCGGGTGGAGGGCGCCGTCAGGGTGTGGTCGGGGCTGGGGGTGCCGGTCGGCGGGGCCCCGCTGGTCACCTCCACCGTGGACCTGCTGCTGCTCGGGCTGTACGCGGCCGGCGTGGTGGCGGCCTTCAGGCCGGGCGGCGTCGGCGTCCTCGGGGCGGCCGCGGTGGTCACCCTGGCGCTGCGCACCCCTGCGGCGTACCTGCTGGCTCCCGCCTCGGGCGGCAGCCCGCCGGGACTGCAGGGGGGTTTGCTGGTGACCGCCGGCGGGCAGGTCCTGGGCGCTCTGGTCCTGCTCTTCGTCGTACGGCGCGCCGGGGAGGACGCGCCCGCCCCACCGCGGCCCGCGGCGGGCGCGCTGGCGGGGCTGCTGCTGCTCGTCGTCGCGCTCATCACCGGGATCCTTGAGTTCTCCCGGCAGTCCGACCCGGCGGCGCTCCTGCCGCCCGGGTACTTCTGGCGTACCGCCGAGGGCGGTCACCTGGTCGACTCCCAGCTGGGGGCGCCCTACGAGTGGCTGGTCTGGGCGACGGCCGGGCTGGCCGCCGCCGCCGGCCTCGCCGGGCTGGCGCGGGCCCCGTTCGCCCGGCCGCTGGGCATCTCCGTGGCCGGCCTGCTGGCCATGACGGCGGTCCCGGTGATCGGCACCTCCCGCATCGACGTCCCGGGCGCCGACGACTTCGCCGCCGCGTTCGCGGTGGGCGCCGCCCTGGTGGTGACACTGCTGCTCGTCCCGGGCGACCTGACGGACAGGGGCGGGCCGTCCGGTGACCCGTACGCCGACGCGGAGATCCCGGCGGCCGCCGACAACCTGTCCATGCCGCTGTACGAACAGACCGCCGTCCTCCCCGTCTTCGGCGCCTACGAGCGCGCCTACGAGCAGCCGCCGCCCGGGCCCGCATCCGAGCCTCGGGCGGCGTACCTGCAGGACCCGCCGGGTTAGAGCCTGTCGTCGCGTCGGCTCCCCCAGCTCTGCCGGGAGGTGCCCCCACCGCCCGGAGGGCGGGTCCCGCGGCTCCCCCGGCTGCGCTGGGGGTGCCCCCCGGGTGCGGTGCATCGCAGGGCGGAGAGCCGTCCTCGCCGTGGGCTACTCGGACGATTCGACAACGCGGCGTGCGATTCCCTCGCCCAGCCGAGGGCCGGGCGAGGGAATCCGGACCTCGCCCCGCGTTCCCTAGCCGGCGGCGACGCCCAGGGCGCGCTTCAGGAAGGCGACCTGGAGCAGGAGCAGGTTCTCGGCGACCTCCTCCTGCGGCGTCATGTGCGTGACCCCGGACAGCGGCAGCACCTCGTGCGGCCGGCCTGCGGCCAGCAGGGCGGAGGACAACCGCAGGGTGTGCGCGGCCACCACGTTGTCGTCCGCGAGGCCGTGGATGATCATCAACGGCCTGACCTGGTCGGCCGGGTCGGCCAGACCCGCGTCGGTGACCAGGGAGTTGGCGGCGTACACCGCGGGCCGCTCCTCGGGGTGGCCGAGGTAGCGCTCGGTGTAGTGCGTGTCGTACAGCCGCCAGTCGGTGACCGGCGCACCGGCCACGGCCGCGTGGAAGACGTCCGGGCGGCGCAGCACCGCGAGCGCCGCCAGGTAGCCGCCGTACGACCAGCCGCGGATGCCCACCCGGGTGAGGTCCAGGGGGTACCGGCCGGCCAGCGCGTGCAGCGCGTGGACCTGGTCGTCGAGCGTGGCGCCCGCGAAGTCGCCCGCGATCGCCTTCTCCCAGGCGGGGGAGTGCCCGGGGGTGCCCCGGCCGTCCGCGACGACCACCGCGAAGCCCTGGTCGGCCAGCCACTGCGCCTGCAGATAGCCGCGCTGGGCGCTCACCACCATCTGGCCGTGCGGCCCGCCGTAGGGGTCCATCAGGACAGGCAGCGGCCCGTCCCCCTCCCGGTGGCCCGACGGGAGCAGCACCGCCGCCGGGATGCCGCGCTCGCCCGCCGTGACGAGCTCGGGGCGCGCGGTGAGGACCGGGGTCGCGGCGTGCGAGGCGACCTCCGCCACCTGCTCGCCGTCCCGCAGCACCCGTACGGCCGTGCCGGCCGACTCCAGCGACGCGGACGACAGCACCGTGACCGCGCCGGCGCGCACCGCCGAGTGGACGCCCGGCCTGCCGGTCAGCCGGACCGGTCCCGCGGGGTCGCCGTCGGCGCGGTACACATGGATCTCGCCGGTCTCCGGATCCTTGGCGCCGTGCCCCGCGGACGCCGACAGCAGGATGCCGTCGCCGTCCGTACCGAGCACCGCGCGGACGTGCAACTCCGGTCCGGTCCAAGGCTGTTCGCCGACGAACAGTGATCGCGAGCCGTTCTCGTCGGCGATCCGCACGAGGCGCTCCCCGGACATCCAGGCGGGCACGCCGGGGAAAAGATCAAGCCAGATTTCGTCGCGGTCCCGGTGCACCTCCCGGGTGCCGCCGGTCGCGGTGTCCACCGCCAGGTACAGCTGCTCGCGCTGGTCCCGGGTCTGGACCAGCAGCAGCGGCGGGCCCGCCGCCGACCAGTGCGCCTGAGCGAGGTACGGGTAGCGCTCGCGGTCCCACTCCACGGGGGTCGCCGCGCCGTCCAGTGTCAGCAGCACCAGCTTGACCTCGGCGTTCGGCGTGCCCGCCGCCGGGTAGGCCACCTCGGCGGGCGGCTGCGCGGGGTTCGCGGGGTCGGCGATCCACCAGCGGCGGACCGGGGACGCGTCCACCCGGGCCGCCAGCAGGGAGGCGCCGTCCGGGGCCCACCAGTAGCCGCGGCTGCGCGACATCTCCTCGGCGGCGATGAACTCCGCCAGCCCGTACGTGACATCCGGGCCCTCGGGCTCGGCCAGCGCCCGGTCCTCGCCTCCGTCGGCGTCCACCACCCGCAGCGCGCCGTTCGCCACGTAGGCCACCCGCCGGCCGTCCGGCGAGGGGCGCGGGTCCACCACGGGGCCCGGCACGGCGATCTCCCGGGCCGTGCCGGCCCGCAGCTCCGCCGTGAACAGCCGTCCCGACAAGGCGAACGCGGCCAGCTCCACCGCGTCGTCGGCCGCGTAGCCGACGATCCCGGCCGAGCCCTCCCGGCTGCGCTCCCGGCGCGCCCTCTCCTCCGGCGACAGCTCCTCCGCGGCGCCGGACAGCAGCACCTCGGGATCCGCCGCGATCCGCTCGGCGCCGGACTCCAGGTCCAGCACCCACAGCAGGTGCGAGCGGTCGGTACCGGAACGGGAGCGCAGGAAGGTGATCCGGCCGCCGTCCGGCGACACGGTGAAGGCGCGCGGGGCGCCGAGCGAGAACCGCTGCGTGCGGGCGTACTGCCGCGGGAACGAGAGCGCTTGCGTCATGGGGGGAGTGTGCCACCGCCCGCGAGTGAGCCCCGCGCACGCCAACCGCGAGATCCGGCCATGCGCCCCCGTGTGCTCCCGTGCGACGAGCTATGCGGTACGCCACAAAGTTATGATCCACTGCCGAGAGTGGGTAACAACCGGTTGGCAATTGCTGTCGCGACCCTGAGGCCCTGGAGGTGAGCCGCTGTGGCACTTTCGATTTCGGCGGTGCTGCTGCTGCTGATCGTCGTGTTCTTGCTGGTCAGGAAGGCCGGTTTGAAGGCGGGGCATGCGGTGGTCTGCATACTGCTCGGGTTCTATCTGGCGAGCTCGTCCATCGCGCCGACGATCCGGGACCTCACCAGCAATGTCGCGGGCATGATCGGGGACTTCAAGTTCTGAGCCCCTGGCTCCCCCCTGGTGAGCCTTAGGCTCTGCTCATGACCGCACCGCCCGCCCGCCGACTGCTGCTCGTCCACGCGCATCCCGACGACGAGTCGATCAACAACGGCGCCACCATGGCCAAGTACGCCGCCGAGGGCGCCCTCGTCACCCTGGTGACGTGCACCCTCGGCGAGGAGGGCGAGGTCATCCCGCCCGATCTGGCACACCTGGCCGCCGACCGTGACGACACCCTCGGCACGCACCGGATCGGCGAACTCGCCGACGCCATGGAGCAGCTCGGCGTCACCGATCACCGCTTCTTGGGCGGCCCCGGCCGCTTCCGGGACTCGGGGATGATGGGCGTGCCGCAGAACGACCGGCCAGGCAGCTTTTGGCGGGCCGACCTCGACCTCGCGGCCTCGTACCTCGTGGAGGTGATCCGCGAGACGCGTCCGCAGGTCCTGGTCACCTACGACCCCGACGGCGGCTACGGCCACCCCGACCACATCCAGGCGCACCGGGTCGCCATGCGCGCCGCCGAGCTGGCCGCGGAACCGGCCTACCGGCGCGACCTCGGCGACCCGCACTCCATCGCCAAGATCTACTGGAACTGCATCCCGCGCCGGGTGGTCGAGGAGGGCTTCGCCCGGCTGCGCGCGGCGGGCGGCCAGATCCCCTTCGAGGGCATCGCGACCGCCGACGACGTCCCCGGCGTGGTGGACGACGCCCTGGTGACCGCGGCCATCGACGAGGAGGCCCGCTATGCCGCGCAGAAGGCCGCCGCGATGAAGGCCCACGCGACCCAGATCGCTGTGGACGGCCCGTTCTTCGCGCTCTCCAACGACCTCGGGCAGCCCCTCTTCGGCGCCGAGTTCTACCGTCTGGTCAAGGGCGTGTCCGGGCGGGCCGAGGGCCTGGAGGACGACCTGTTCGCGGGGGCCGGGGCATGAGGCGCGCCGCCTACCCCGTGCTCGCGGTCCTGGGCGTGCTGGTCGCCGTCGCCGGATCGCTGGTCCAGGCCGCCTGGTTCCCGGGCGGGTTGCTGCTCGCGCTCGCCGGCAGCGCGGCGCTCTTCCACGGGGGCGCCAGGCTGACCGGGACGCGGCTGGGAGCCGTGGTGCCGGCCGCGGTGTGGCTGATCACCGTGATGCTGCTCAGTTCCTCCCGTCCGGAGGGTGATTTCCTGTTCGCCAACGGACTCAGCCCGTACGTCTACCTGTTGGGCGGAGCCATGGCGGGCGTGATGTCGGCCACGCTTGTGCAACCCCGTCCTCCCACTGACGGATCACTTGAGGCACGATAGGCGCCACGTTGCGTCCGTTACGGAGCGAACGTCGCCCGATTTGACGGTTGACGTCGTATAAACCCCTTTGATCAGGGCGGTCTCCACCCGGCGGCAGGCGGCTCCCACGCGGCGCCCAGTATGGTGGTGCGCGCCGCCGGGCCGCCCGCGGAAGGCCGTGACGGGTGGCGAAGCGAACCGGGAGAGCCTGCTTTGAGTCGTGAAACTGACCGTCCGTCCCCCGACCCCCAGGGCCGGGGCGGAGCCGCGTACCCGTCGGGTACCCCGCCGTACGGAACCCGACCGTTTCCGTCACTGCATCCGCAGGAGGGCCCGCGGGACGGTGCCGCGGGCGACGGGGAGGCGGCTGCCGCCCCCGCCGCGGGGGCGCCTGCCGGCCCTCAGGCCGGGGGAGAGCCCAAGACAACCGAGACCACGCTGACCACCCGGGTGCGCATCAACATCCCCGGGTCCCGGCCGATCCCGCCGGTCGTCGTCCGCACGCCCGTCGAGGGCGCCGCGGAGGGCGAGGCGCCCGCCGGGTCCGCTCCGGCCGCCCCGGCCGCCGAGTCGACCCCGCTGCCCGCGGGATGGGCCGTCGGCGGCGGCACCGGGGCCGGTCAGGGCGCCCCGGCGACGGCGCCGGAGGCCGCCGCGGAGCCGGCTCCCGCACCGAAGGGCGAGAAGCCCGCGAGCGACTGGTTCGCGCCGCGGAAGACCGCGCCCAGGCCCGACGCGGCGCCCGCGCCGGAGGCCACGCAGGAGTTCGCCGCTCCCGAGGTCACCCAGCCGATGCAGCTCGGGGACATCCCGGCGCAGCCCGGCCCCCCTGAGCGCCGCCCCGCCCCGGCACCCGGTCCCGGCGCCGCTCCCGGCGGTCCCCGCCGCGGTGGCATCCCGTATCTGAACGACGGCGCGGTCGGCCCGGGCGGTCCCGCCGGTCCGGGTGGCACCGGCCGCACCGCTCCCGGCCCCCGTCCCTTCCCCGGCGCGCAGGGTGCCCCCGGCATGCCCGGCGGCGGTCCCGCGGGGCCCGGGGCGGGCACGCCCTTCCCGGGACAGCAGCCGCCCGCCGGCCCCACCGCGGGTCCGGTGACCGGCGACATGCGCGTGCCCCCGGCGGGCCCGTCCGCCGGCCGCCCGCCGTTCCCCACGCCGTTCCCGCGCTCCGCCGCCGACCGGCTGTCCGGTGACACCGTCGTCAGCGGCATCCCGGCCGTGCCCCCGGCCGGACAGTCCGCAGGCCGCCCGGGCCCGGCCGGCGGGGAGGCGTACCGCTTCGAGGCGGACGAGCCGGCGGCGCCCGTCGCCCGGCAGAAGGCGGCCGAGCCCGAGCCCAAGGGCCGCTCCAAGCTGATACTGGTGGGCGTCGGCCTGCTGGGTGTGCTCGGCATCGCCTACGGCGCGGGCCTGCTGATGGACCACTCCGACGTGCCGGCCGGCACGACCGTCTACGGCGTCGAGATCGGCGGCAAGACCAAGGACCAGGCCGTCGCTGCCCTCGACCAGGAGCTCGGCTCCCGCAAGAACGCGCCCCTCACCGTCACCGTCGGCGACCAGCACAAGTCGCTGAAGCCCGCGACCGCCGGTCTCGTCCTCGACACCGACGCGACCGTCCGCAACGTGGCGCACCGCGACTACAACCCGGTCACCGTCATCGGTTCGCTGTTCGGCGGCTCGCGCGAGGCCGACCCCGTGCTGACCACGGACAAGGAGAAGCTCCGCGCCCAGCTGGAGAAGCTCTCCCAGGGCCTGGGCGGTTCCGGTTCCGAGGGCATGGTCAAGTTCGTGAACGGCAAGGCCGTCGCCGTACCGGGCAAGCCCCACCGGGGTGTCGACGTCAACGCCTCGATCGACACCGTCACCGCCGCCTACGCCACGCAGGTCGCCACCGGCAAGGCCGGCACGGTCAGCCTGAAGGTCACCACCGTCCAGCCCAAGGTGACCCAGGAGGCGCTCGACAAGGCCGTCAACGGCTTCGGGAAGACGGCCATGTCCGGGTTCGTCACGGTCCGTGCGGGCGCTGCGGCTCCCGTCCCGTTCAGCCCGCAGAATTCGCTGTCGAAGATCCTGACCATGGTGCCGGACCAGGACGGCAACCTGACCCCGTACATCGACCGCAAGGTGCTCAAGAGCCTGTACGGCAGTGCCTTCGACGGCGTGCTGGTCACCCGCGGGGACGGCACCAAGACCGCCGTCACCCCGGAGGACGTCGCCTCGGCGATGCTGCCCGCCCTGCAGACCACCGACGCCTCCAAGAAGACGGTGACCATCGAGGGCACCTCCTGACCCCCGGTCTCCCGTTCGCCGTTTGACGGGTGTGGCCCCGGTACCCGTACCGGGGCCACACCCATGACATCTGTCATCCGCAGGACAGGACGCCCGGCACTGCCGCCCGCACCCCGCCGTCGGCGACGCTGTCGTCATGACCGCAACAGTGTTCACGCACGTGAGCAAGAGCTTCGGTCAGGTCCGGGCCGTCGACGACCTGAGCCTGACCCTCCACCCCGGTGAGACCGTCGCCCTGCTGGGCCCCAACGGCGCCGGCAAGTCCACCACCCTGGACCTTCTGCTGGGCCTGCGCACCCCCGACACCGGCAGCGTCGAGGTCTTCGGCACCACCCCGCGCCGGGCCATCGCCGAGGGCAGGGTCGGGGCCATGCTGCAGAGCGGCGGCCTCATGGAGGACGTCACCGTGCGTGAGATCGTGCGGCTCGCCTGCGACCTGCACCCGCGCGCCCACCCGGTGGGCGAGGTGCTGGCGGCCGCCGGACTGGACTCCATCGCCGACCGCAAGGTCAACAAGCTCTCCGGCGGCCAGGAGCAGCGCGTGCGCTTCGCCCTGGCCACCGCCGGGGCGAGCGACCTGCTGATCCTCGACGAGCCCACGACCGGCATGGACGTCTCCGCCCGCCAGGCCTTCTGGGAGGCCATGCGCGGCCAGGTGAAGCAGGGCCGCACGGTGCTCTTCGCCACCCACTACCTGGAGGAGGCGGACGCCGTCGCCGACCGCGTGCTCGTCCTGCAGGGCGGGCGCCTGCTGGCCGACGGCACGGCGGCCGAGATCAAGGCGCGGGCGGGGGTCCGGCGTATCGTCTTCGATCTGGACGGACCGGTCGACGAGCCGGCCCTTCGGTCCCTGCCGCACGTCACCGATCTGGAGGTCACCGGGCGCACGGTGCGCATCCGGTCCACGGACGCCGACGCGACCGTGCACGCGCTCTACGCGGCCGGGCTCTACCCCCGGCACCTGGAGGTCGCCGGGCTCGGCCTGGAGCAGGCCTTCCTGGCCATCACGGAATCGTCGAAGGAGGAGGTGGCGGCCCGATGAGGACGCTGGCCCGGCTGGAGGTCCTGCGCGTCCTGCGCAACCGCAGGTTCATGTTCTTCTCGGTGCTGTACCCGGTGCTGCTTTTCATGATCCTGACGGCGGGCCAGAAGGCCTCGATGGTTCCGTACTACATGGTGGCGATGTGCGCCTTCGGCGCCATGACCGCCGTGCTCATGGGCAACTCCGAGCGGATCGCGCGCGAACGGGACAAGGGCTGGGTCCGCCAGCTGCGGCTGACCGCCCTCCCAGGACGCGGCTACGTCGTGGCCAAGATCGCCGCGGCCGCCACCGTCAGCCTGCCCTCGATCGTGCTCGTGCTGGCCGCGGGAGCCGCCGTGAAGGGCGTACGGATGGCAGCCTGGCAGTGGGCCGGCGTCCTGCTCACCAGCTGGGCGGGCAGCTTCGTCTTCGCCGCGCTCGGCGTGGCCATCGGCTACGTCGCCTCGGCGGAGACGGCCCGCCCCATCGCGATGATCGCGTACTTCGGGCTCGCCCTGCTGGGCGGCCTGTGGATGCCGTTCAGCTCCTTCCCCGGCTGGCTGCGCGACATCGCGAACCTGCTGCCGGCCCGCCCGTACGCGGCGCTCGGCCAGGCCGTCGAGCTCGGCCAGGCCCCGCACGCGAGGGACATCGCCGTGCTCGCGGTCTACGGGCTGGTGTTCGCCGGGACGGCCGCGTGGATGTACCGCAAGGACACGGCGAAGGCCTGAGGGCCCCGGGGACGTCCGCACGGAGAGGAGAGGCATCGTGGCTGCCGGAACGGCGCGCGTGCAGGAGGCCGCCGAGGCCGAGGACACCACGGCGATCGGCCGCGCCCCGGAGAACCGCCGCCAGATGCTGGTGAAGCTGATCTGGGTCGCCATGTGGATGCTCTACCTGGGCGCCCCGGTCAGCTACCTCGCGGAGGGCGGCCGGGGCATCGCCGCGACCGTCCTCGGCTGGACCGGCCTCGCCGCGTTCGTCGCCGGCTACCTCGGCATCGTCTTCCTGCGGACCAACGCCGAGCGCCAGCCGCGCTGGGTGTACGCGCAGCTGGCGGCGCTGGGCGCGCTGGGCCTGCTCATGGCTTTCACCCTGGGCGACGCCTTCCTCGTGCTCTTCGTCTACCTCGCCGTCGGCTGCGGCGCCGTGCTGCCCACCCGGCAGGCACGCTGGGCGATCCCGCTGGTCACCGCGGTGCTCGCGGCCGTCGCCGGGCTCACCGGGGCGAGCGAGGGGATGGGGGTCTCGCTCCTCGTGCCGTGCTTCCTCGGCGGCTACGCCATGACCGGGGTGCGGCAGCTGGTGCGGACCACCCGCGAACTGCGCGAGGCCCGCGCCGCCGTGGCCCAGCTCGCCGCCACCGAGGAACGGCTGCGGCTCGCCCGGGACCTGCACGACCTGCTCGGGCACTCGCTGTCCCTGATCACCCTCAAGAGCGAACTGGCCGGACGCATGCTGCCCGGCCGCCCCGAGGACGCCGCCCTCCAGGTCGCCGACATCGAGCGGGTCAGCCGGCAGGCCCTTGTCGACGTCCGCGAGGCCGTGAGCGGCTACCGGCGCCCCACCCTCGCCGCCGAGGTCGCCGGCGCCCGCGGCACCCTGCACGCCGCGGGCATCCGCGCCGAGCTGCCCGCGAAGGTGGCCGCCCCGCTCACCCCCGAGGCCGAGGGCGCGCTGGCCTGGGCCCTGCGCGAGGCCGTCACCAACGTCGTGCGGCACAGTGGCGCGACCCGCTGCGTGATCACCGTCACCGAGGGCGAGGGCACGGTTCGGCTCACCGTCGCCGACGACGGCCGCGGCCCGGGCCCCGGCGGCACCCGGCGCGGCAACGGCCTGACCGGTCTGGAGGAGCGCCTGCTGCTCGCCGGCGGCCGTCTGGAGACCGTCACCCCAGGGAGCGGCTTCACCCTCCGCGCCGTCGTCCCGGCGGACTACGCTGCCGCCCATGATCCGGGTGCTGCTGGCGGAGGACCAGTCGATGGTGCGGGAGGCCCTGGCCGCGCTGCTGGGGCTTGAGGGCGACATCGAGGTGGTCGCCCAGGTCGCCCGGGGCGAGGACGTCGTCGACGCGGCCCGCGCCGCCGGCGCGGAGGTCGCCCTCCTCGACATCGAGATGCCGGGCGCGATGACCGGCCTCGACGCGGCCGCCGTGCTCCGGACCGAACTGCCCGCGGTGCGCGTCGTCATCGTGACCACGTTCGGCCGGCCCGGCTATCTGCGGCGGGCCATGGAAGCGGGCGCCGACGCCTTCCTGGTGAAGGACGCGCCGGCGGCGGAGCTCGCGGAGGCGGTGCGCAGGGTGCTGCGGGGGGAGAAGGTCATCGATCCCGCGCTCGCGGCGGCCGCGCTCACGGAGGGGGCCGACCCCCTCACCGCGCGCGAGCGCGACGTGCTCCGCGCGGCGGCCGGCGGCTCCCTCAACGCGGACATCGCCCGCCGCCTCCACCTCTCCGAGGGGACCGTCCGCAACTACCTCTCCACCGCCATCCAGAAGACCGGCGCCCGCAACCGCGCCGAAGCGGTCCGCATCGCCCTCGAACGCGGCTGGCTGTAGGTGTACTCGGGGCTTGGCACCTGGTCAGGCGGTGATGCCGGTGGCGCCACCGCCCCACCCGGCCCGGCGTGCACCCCCTCAGTTGAGGAGGGCGCGCGCGGCGCGCGCCTGGTGGCGTATGGCCGCGGCGGCCGCGGGCTCCCCGTCGGCCAGTACATCCGCGTACGCCTCCATCTCGGCGGCGCCGCGCGCGAAATCGCCCTTACGCACCAGCAACTGGGCGTGCTCGTAGCGCAGTCGCGCCGGGTGGTGGGGCAGCAGCAGCGCCAGCTCGACGGACCACAGTTGCGTGGCCAGCTGCTCCGGTCGCGCCGACGCCCAGGCGCGGATGTTGTTGAGCACGCGCACCACGATGTCCAGCGGATCGGCCGGGGCGAGCATCGCCGGGGACAGGTCGGCCCCCGTCGCGCCCGCCACCAGCACGCGCAGGTCCTCGTCGCCGAGTCTCCTGCCCCCGTTGAAGGGATCGGCCAGCACGAACGCGCCCGCGGGATCGCCGAAGCCCACCACGAAGTGCCCGGGGAGGGCGACCCCGTGGACCGGGCCGCCGGCGCGCCGGACGACCTCCATCCACACCACCGACAGCAGGATCGGCAGCCCGCGCCGCCGCCGCAGCACCTCGTGCAGCAGCGAGGACTCCAGCCGCTGGTAGTCGGCGGGGGAGCCGCCGAAGCCGCAGCGCCGGCCGAGCAGCTCGGCGGCGGCGTCGGCCCAGTCGGCCGGGTGGGTGAGTCCGTACGGCAGGAGCCCGGCGAGGCGGTCGAGTTCGATCTGCGCCGCGTCCGTGCCGGCCTCGTCGAGGGCGGGGTCGGCCTCCGCGCCGATGAGCAGGCACAGGGTCGCCAGATCGGGGCGCGGCTCGCGGGCGGCCTCGGCGAAGCGCTGCCTGATGGCGTCGTTCATACCGCCGCTCTCACCCTCCCGCGGACTGCGGGCCGCGCCGGTAGTGGTAGGCGTGATGAGTGGTGAAGCCCATCCGGTCGTAGAGGGCGCGCGCGCCGTCGTTGTCCGTCTCGACCTGCAGGTACGCGCCGGAGGCGCCCTCGTCCAGTGCCTTGCGGGCGAGCGCGGCCATCACGGCCGAGGCCAGCCCGCGCCGCCGGTGGGCGGGGCCCACCTCGACCGCGCCGAAGGAGGCGAAGCGGCCGTCGACCACGCACCGCCCGATGGCCGCGGGCCCGGCGTCCGTCGCGTCGTCGTCGCCCGGCACCGTGGCGAACCACACCGACGGGCCGCCGGTCAGCACCTTCAGCGCCTCGTCGCCCAGGTCGCCCGTGCGGTGGTACCGGGCGAGCCACGCCGCGTCCACCTCGCGGGACAGGCGTACGGCCTCGGCGCCCGGCAGGTCCGCGATCGGTGCCAGCGCCGCGGTGCGCAGCAGTGTGTGGCCCTCCGCGGTCCAGCCGAGCCGGTCCAGTGCCTGCGCCAGCCCCTCGTCGGAGTCCTCGCCGCCGGTGGTGACCTGGACGTACGCGGGCAGGCCGCGGTCGCCGTACCAGCGGGCGACCCGTGCCGCGGCCTCCGTCAGCGGCACGCCCGGATCGCCGAGCGGCAGCACGGAGTTGGCCCGCCGGGTGAATCCGCCGGCCGCCCGGAGCGTCCAGTCGCCGAGGCGGGCGGTCTCCCGCGCGGGCCAGCCACGGGAGGCCAGCTCCTGCAGTTCCCGTGCGGTCGCGCGGGGGGCGCGGGCGCCGCGGCGCGCCGGTGCGCCGGGCACGATCTTGCCCGCCACCAGCGCGGATTCCGCGATACGGACGGTTTGCCCGTCCCGACGGGTGACAAGAAGTACCCCTTCGTCCCACGATGTGAGAAGCCCGACAGCGTCCGCGAACACCGGCCGCCCTTCGACGATCTCCGCGATCCTCCGTACCGAAACGCGTTTGCCCACGTCAGAAGGGGTTATGCGCACCTCTGGCCGGCCTCCTGCGGTGAAATCCATGCTCATGACCGCCCCTCCTGTTCGTCTGCTGCCCAAGAACGGAGATACTAGGGGCGGGCATCGACGACGCCGCGCTCCCGCGCGAGACAGCCCTATCGAGGAGGAACGACAGCGTGACCTACGTCATCGCGCAGCCTTGTGTCGACGTCAAGGACAAGGCGTGCATCGAGGAGTGCCCCGTCGACTGCATCTACGAGGGCCAGCGGTCCTTGTACATCCACCCGGACGAATGCGTCGACTGCGGAGCCTGCGAGCCGGTCTGCCCGGTGGAGGCCATCTTCTACGAGGATGACACCCCCGAGGAGTGGAAGGACTACTACAAGGCGAACGTCGAGTTCTTCGACGAGCTCGGCTCGCCCGGTGGTGCCTCCAAGCTCGGGCTGATCGAGCGTGACCACCCCTTCATCGCCGCCCTGCCCCCGCAGGGCGAGTGACCCGGAAATTGCGGGCGGTCCCGCACGGCACACCGCCGTGCGGGACCGCCGTGTTTGAGGCAGTGGCGGGCCGTGGGCCTGGGAGGAACGGAAAGTGAGCAACAGCGTGTCGCAGCCAGTCTCGTCCAGACTCCCCGTCTTCCCGTGGGACCGGCTCGAACCGTACAAGGCCACGGCCGCCGCCCACCCCGACGGCATCGTCGACCTGTCGATCGGCACCCCGGTGGACCCGGTCCCGCACATCGTCCAGCAGGCGCTGTCCGGGGCCGCGGACAGCCCCGGCTACCCGACCGTGTGGGGGACGCCCGGGCTGCGCGCCGCCATCACCGGCTGGGCCGGCCGCCGGCTGGGCGCCGCGGGCCTGACCGACGCGCATGTGCTGCCCGTGGTCGGATCCAAGGAACTGGTCGCCTGGCTGCCGACGCAACTGGGCCTCGGCGCGGGCGACAAGGTGGCGTACCCGCGGCTCGCCTACCCGACGTACGAGGTCGGCGCGCGGCTGGCGGGCGCCGAGCCGGTCGTCTACGAGGAGCCGACCGAGACCGATCCGTCCGGGCTGAGGCTGCTGTGGCTCAACAGCCCTTCCAACCCCACCGGTCGCGTCCTGTCCAAGGACGAGCTGACCCGTGCCGTCGCCTGGGCGCGTGAGCACGGCGTGCTGGTCTTCAGCGACGAGTGCTACCTGGAGCTGGGCTGGGACGCCGACCCGGTCTCCGTCCTGCACCCGGACGTCTGCGGCGGCTCCTACGAGGGCATCGTGGCCGTCCACTCGCTGTCCAAGCGCTCCAACCTGGCCGGTTACCGCTCCGCGTTCCTGGTGGGCGACCCGGCAGTGCTGGGCGAGCTGCTGCAGATCCGCAAGCACGGCGGCATGATGACCCCCGCCCCGGTGCAGGCCGCCACGATCGCGGCGCTCGGGGACGACACCCACGTGGCCGGGCAGCGCGAGCGCTACGCGCGGCGGCGGGCCGCCCTGCGGGAGGCCTTCGAGAGGGCGGGCTTCCGCATCGAGCACAGCGAGGCGAGCCTGTACCTGTGGGCGACGCGCGGGGAGTCGTGCTGGGACACCGTCGCGGACCTTTCCAAGCGCGGCATCCTCGTGGCTCCCGGCGAGTTCTACGGTGCGGCGGGGGAGCGGTACGTCCGGATCGCCTTCACGGCCACCGACGAGCGGGTGGCGGCGGCTGTGCACCGGCTGGCCTCCTGAGCCACGACGGCGCAAAGGGCCCGGGGAGCGCCCCTCCCCGGGCCCTTTCGGTGGGGCTGTGGGGGTCAGCCGCCGATCGGAAGGTCCTTGAGGGGCGGCCGGCCGGTGGAGGGGACTCCGCCCGGAAGCCCCTGGAGAGGCAGGCCGGAGGTGTCGGCCGCCCTGGCGTGCCTCCCGAGGTCCATGGCGGTGCCGCCGACGGTCCGCGCGGCCTGCGTCGCGGCGTTCCTGACGGTCGGCTGGGCGCTCTTGGCGACGCCGGTCACCGTGCCGGTCGTGGCGGGCACCGCGTCCTGGACGGTCTTCACGGCACCGGACTGCTTGGCCACGCCGGACACGGCGCCGGTGAGGTCGGGGGCCTTGTCCACGTTGGTCAGCCCACCCAGGTCGCCGACCTGCGGCAGCTCGGCGGCGGACGCGGCACCGGCACCGATGAGAGGAGCCGCGGCCGCGCCGACCAGCAGGGCGGCCCGGGCGATCCGACGCGTGAGGGGGAGAGACATGGTGCTCCTTTTACGGAGAGACGACAGTTTCGACGTGACATGTCCGCGGGGCGGACGTCGTGACTACCGCGTGAGGGGCCCCGAAGGTTGCGGCCGCCAAGAGTAAAGAGTTGGCAATGCAGCCGGATTCCCGGGGCAGTAAAGCGGAGCAATTCGGGCGGAGTCCTAAGCGTCGCCGAAACGTCACAGCCCTTGATCAGAAGCCTTTTCCGCACCCCGAACGAGGGGATTCGCATCTGATGGGTTTGGCGTATCAATCACCCGCCTGGGGGTGAATACCCGCACTATTGCGCGACGGTGATCCTGACATCGCCCGCCGCGGCGCCCGGAGCGGTGGAATTCGCCGCCGTCCAGCCCCGGTCGGAGGTCTCCGCGGACCACTCGCGGTTTCCGAAGGACACCTTCTCCACCTTCAGCTCGTGTGCGTGCGCCACCGCCCACTGCGCCAGCTCCCAGCCCCGCCGGCGCCCGTCGCCGCGCGCCTCGTCGCCCGCCGGGGCGGACGGCACGGCCACCGTGCGCCGCGCCGAACCCGTGCTCCCGGAACGGTTCTTGGCGTTCTTCCCGGCCCCGCCGCCCGGGTCCGCGGGCGTCTCGGCGGTGCGCGGCGCCACATCGGCCCCGAACTCCCGCACCAGCCGTGCCCGAACCTTCGCCGGATCGCCCCCGGAGACCGTCCCGGCGGCCGCCACCGTGGTGCACGTGAGCGCCCCGGCGTGCCGGCCGGTCAACGCGGCGGCCAGCAGCGTCGCGTCCGCCTCGTGCTTGGCGTACGCCAGCGGAAAGCCGCTCTTCTGCACTTTCTGCGCGGCGACGGTGAGCGGGAGCCGCGAATAGCCCGGGATCTTCACCAGGCCGTCGAAGAATTCGTTCGAGGCGTACACCGGGTCCATGATCTGCGCGGCCGTTCCCCAGCCCTGCGAGGGGCGCTGCTGGAACAGGCCGACCGAGTCGCGGTCGCCGTGATCCAGATTGCGCAGCGCCGACTCCTGCATCGACGTGGCCAGTGCTATCGTCACCGCCCGCTCCGGCAGCCCGCGCGAGGTCGCCACGGCGGCGATCGTGGAGGCGTTCGCCGCCTGCTGCGGCTCCAGCGTCAGGCTGCCGGCCTCGGTGGTCACCGTGCAGCCCGAGCGGCGCGGACCGCCGCCGACGCCGGCCAGGTGGTAGGCCGCGTAGCCCGCCACGCCCAGCAGCACCAGGCCTGCGGTGGCCAAACGGGCGGCGCGCCCCCGCTTCACGGGGGCGCGTTCGTCGGGCGTCGACGTCGACGGTGGCTTCGGCACGGGCACACCGTACCGAAGGCTTCCGCTGCCGAGTCCCGGCCCGTCCGCCGGTAGGGTCGGCGCATGGAACGGCCCGTGCTCGATCTCAGCCAGGACGCCGCCGCCGTGACGGCGCAGCTCGTCGACATCCCTTCCGTCAGCCTCGCCGAGAAGCCCCTGGCGGACGCGGTGGAGAGCGCCCTGCGCGCCCTCCCGCACCTCACGGTGGACCGCGACGGGGACGCCGTCGTCGCCCGCACCCGGCTCGGCCGGTCCGAGCGGGTCGTGCTCGCCGGGCACCTGGACACGGTGCCGATCGCCGAGAACGTGCCCTCCCGCCTGGACGCCGACGGCATCCTGTGGGGCTGCGGCACCTCCGACATGAAGTCCGGCGTCGCCGTCCAGCTGCGGCTCGCCGCCACACTTCCGGCCCCCAACCGCGACCTGACCTTCGTCTTCTACGACGCCGAGGAGATCGCCGCGGAGCACAACGGCCTCAAGCGCCTCTCCCGGAACCACCCGGAGTGGCTCGCGGGCGACTTCGCCGTCCTGCTGGAGCCCACCGACGCCAAGGTCGAGGGCGGCTGCCAGGGCACCCTGCGGGTCCGCGTCGAGACCACCGGGCGCCGCGCCCACTCCGCGCGCAGCTGGCTCGGCGACAACGCCATCCACAAGGCCGTGCCGGCCCTGGCCCGGCTCGCCGCGTACGAGCCGCGGCAGGCGGTCATCGACGGCCTCACCTACCGCGAGGGCCTCAACGCCGTCATGATCGAGGGCGGCCACGCCGGCAACGTGATCCCCGACTCCTGTGCGGTGATCGTCAACTTCCGCTTCGCCCCCGACCGTTCCGAGGCCGAGGCGTTCGCCCACGTCCGCGAGGTCTTCGAGGGCTTCGAGGTGCGCCTGACCGACAGCGCCCCCGGCGCCCTGCCGGGCCTGTCCCACCCGGCCGCGGCCGCCTTCGTCGAGGCCATCGGCACCGAGCCCGCGCCCAAGGACGCCTGGACCGACGTGGCCCTGTTCTCCGCGCTCGGCGTCCCCGCGGTCAACTACGGCCCCGGCGACCCCAGGCTCGCCCACACCCGCGAGGAGCACGTCGCCGCCGCCGCCGTCCTGGAGGCGGAGGAGAAGCTGCGCGCCTGGCTGTCGTAACGAGCAATTAAGCGGCGCGTTCTTGATCCGCCCGGTGGACGCGGTCGTACCCTGACCGGACGGCAGCGAAAGGAGCGCGACATGGACAGTGACGCGGAGGAGGCGTCCGCCGCCGAGACGGCCGCGGCGGAAGGCACCCCCATGGGGCGCGGCTGGCCCGAGCGCCACACCGGTCCCGTCGTGCGGCGCCGGGGCCAGGTGCAGAAGTCCACCACCGACCAGCGGCTGCTGGACACCCGCGGTCCCTCGGACTGGGTCCACGGCGACCCCTGGCGCGTGATGCGCATCCAGTCGGAGTTCGTCGAGGGCTTCGGCGCGCTCGCCGAACTCGGCCGGGCGGTCAGCGTCTTCGGCTCCGCCCGCACCTCCGAGGGATCGGCCGATTACGAGACCGGCGTCCGTATCGGCCGCGCCCTGGCCGAGGCGGGCTTCGCCGTCATCACCGGCGGCGGCCCCGGCGCGATGGAGGCGGCCAACCGCGGCGCCTGCGAGGCCGGCGGCGTCTCCGTGGGCCTGGGCATCGAGCTCCCCTTCGAGCAGGGGCTCAACCCCTACGTCGACATCGGCGTGAACTTCCGCTACTTCTTCGTCCGCAAGACGATGTTCGTGAAGTACGCCTCGGGCTTCATCGTCCTGCCGGGCGGCTTCGGCACGCTCGACGAGCTCTTCGAGGCCCTCACGCTCGTCCAGACCCGCAAGGTCACGCAGTTCCCGATCGTCCTGTTCGGTTCCGCCTACTGGCGGGGCCTGGTCGACTGGGTCCGCGACACCGTCGTGGACGGCGGGAAGGCCTCCCCGGTGGACCTGGAACTCCTGCACGTCACCGACGACGTCGACGAGGCGGTCGCCCTGGTGACGAAGGAGAGCGGCGACTGAGGGACCGCCGCGCCGCGGCTACGCCAGCCCCCGCCGGGCCACCGCCGGGGGCCGGTGCCCCGCGATCGAGGCGACCATCTCCAGCACCTGCCGGGTCTCGGCCACCTCGTGCACCCGGTAGACCTGCGCGCCGAGCCACGCGGAGACGGCGGTCGTCGCCAGGGTGCCGATCAGCCGCTCCTTGACCGGGCGGTCCAGCGTCTCGCCCACGAAGTCCTTGTTGGACAGCGACACCAGCACCGGCCAGCCCGTCGCCGTCATCTCCGGCAGCCGCCGCGTCGCCTCCAGCGAGTGCCGGGTGTTCTTCCCGAAGTCGTGACCGGGGTCGATGAGGATGGCGTCCCGCCGCACCCCCAGCGCGGCCGCCCGCTCGGCGAGGCCCACCGTCACCTTCAGGATGTCGGCCATCACGTCCTCGTAGCCCACCCGGTGCGGCCGGGTGCGAGGCTGCGCGCCGCCCGCGTGGGTGCACACCAGGCCCACTCCGTGCCTCGCGGCGACCTCGGCGAGCCGGGGGTCGACGCCGCCCCAGGCGTCGTTGAGCAGGTCCGCGCCGGCCTCGCAGACCGCCTCGCCGACCTCGTGGCGCCAGGTGTCGACGCTGATGACGACATCCGGGTGGCGCCGCCGCACCTCGGCGACGAATCCGACGGTCCTGCGGATCTCCTCCTGCGCCGAGACCTCCTCACCGGGGCCGGCCTTCACCCCGCCGACGTCGATGATCGCGGCGCCCTCCGCGACCGCGCGCTCGACGCGTTCGAGGGCCGGTGCGTCCGTGAACGTGGCGCCCTGGTCGTAGAACGAGTCCGGCGTCCGGTTCACGATCGCCATGATCACGGGCTCGTGCTCGCCGAATTCCCGTGTACCCAGCCGCAGCATGTCGCGCCTGCCTCCCTCGAAATGTCGTACGCCGATCGAAGATAGTCGTCGACCGCACACCGCGCGCACGGCGCGACATGGCACGATCGTGGCGTACACGTCGGGCCGACCCCGGGAGAGGTCTTGTTCTGGTTCATGCTCATCGCGCTGGTCGCGGTGGTGGCCGCGGTCGCCCTCGCGGTGCTCGGCGACGGCGGGGTGCTCCGTGACGTGGAGCCGGACCGGGTGGACGACCGGCTGCCGCCGGAGCGGCCGGTGGGCCGCGCGGACGTCGAGCGGCTGCGCCTGCCGGTGACCGTGCGCGGCTACCGCATGGTGGACGTCGACGACGTGCTGGAGCGCCTCGGCGCGGAGCTGGCCCAGCGCGACGCCCACATCGCCGACCTGGAGGCCGCGCTGGCCGGCGCCCACGCCACCCGGCTCGGCGGCCACTCGCTGATCAAGGACGCCGAGCAGGACGCGGAGCGGGCCCCCGAGGACCCGCGCGCCCCCGGGAGCGGGCTGTGAGCGACGGCGGCGTGCTGACCGGGCCGGACGGCCTGGCCCGCTGCCCGTGGGGGCTGTCCACCGACGACTACGTCGAGTACCACGACACCGAGTGGGGGCGCCCGGTGCACGGCGAGGCCGCCCTCTTCGAGCGGCTGTGCCTGGAGGCCTTCCAGTCGGGCCTGTCGTGGATCACGATCCTGCGCCGCCGCGAGGGCTTCCGGAAGGCCTTCGCGGGCTTCTCGCCGGAAGCGGTCGCGGCCTTCACCGACGAGGACCGCGAGCGGCTGCTCGCCGACCCCGGCATCATCCGCAACCGCGCCAAGATCGACGCGTCCATCGCCAACGCGCACGCCACCCTGGCCCTGCGCGAGGGGTACGAGGGCGGCCTGGACGCCCTCGTCTGGTCGTACGCGCCGGACCCCGCCGGACGCCCGGAACCCCGCACCGTCGCGGACGTACCGGCCGTCACGGCGGAGTCCATCGCGCTCGCCAAGGACCTCAAGAAGCGCGGATTCCGTTTCGTCGGCCCCACCACGGCCTACGCGCTGATGCAGGCCTGCGGTCTGGTGAACGACCACCTGGCGGACTGCTGCGCCCGGCGCTGACCGCTGTGGCTCACCGGCCGAGGAAGCGGGGCTTCTGCTTCTTCAGGAAGGCGTCGACGGCGATCCGGTGGTCCTCGGAACCGCCGGCGAGCGTCTGCAGCTCGTCCTCCTTGGCCAGGGTGTCGATCAGCGAGTGCTCCTCGCCGTACGCCATGGACGCCTTGACCGCCGCGTAGGCGACCGTCGGGCCCTCCGCGAGCCGCCGGGCCACGGCCCGGGCCTGGTCGGCCAGCTCGGCGGCCGGGACCAGGCGGTTGGCGATGCCCAGCTCGTGCGCCTCCTGCGCGCTGATCGTGCGCGGGAAGAGCAGCAGATCGGCGGCGCGGCTGCGGCCGACGAGCCGGGGCAGTGTCCAGGAGGCCCCGGAGTCCGCGGTGAGGGCGACACCCACGAAGGACGTGTTGAAGCTGGCGGTGTCGGCGACCACGCGGTAGTCGCAGGCGAAGGCGAAGCCCGCGCCGGCCCCCGCCGCGACGCCGTTGACCCCGGCGACGACCGGCTTGGGCATGGTGGCGATCGCGGTGACGATCGGGTTGTAGTGCTCGCGCACCGTGGACATCGCGCCCCCTGGCTTCGCCGGGGGGACCCCCGGGCCGCCGCCGGCCTCGGCGATGAACGCGACGTGCTCCTTGAGGTCCTGCCCGACGCAGAAGGCCTTGCCGCTCGCGGTCAGCAGCACGGCCCGCACGGCCGGATCGGCGCCCGCCGTCTGCAGGGCGTCGCGCAGGGCGACCTTGGTGTCGACATTCAGCGAATTCATCGCTTCGGGGCGGTTCAAGGTGATGGTGGCGAGCCCGTCGCTCACCTCGTACAGCACGGTGTCGGCCATGTGATCCCCTTCGTCGCGGCTCCCGTTCGGGGCCAGCATGCCGGAGATCGCCAGGTGCGGACATGTGACCTCCGTCAAACACGGCCGAGAGTGCGATCACCGAAATGGACGGTTTTGCGGGACCGGGTTCTCGAACGGATGGGAACCGATGTTGGTCATCGGGTCACCCGATGCGGGATAATGGCTGAGAACCAATGTGTTCGAGTCCGGTGGCGCCTGGGCCACCGGTTGCGAAGAGCTGGTTTCAGGAAGGGGAACGAGCATGGCGGCCATGAAGCCGCGGACGGGTGATGGCCCGCTCGAGGTGACCAAGGAGGGGCGGAGCATCATCATGCGCGTTCCGCTCGAGGGCGGCGGACGGCTTGTCGTCGAGCTGACTCCGGACGAGGCGGATGCACTCGGCGAGGCTTTGAAGAAGGCCATCGCCTGACAACCGGCCAATCCAAGCCTTGGGCCCCCGGCGGCATCCGCCGGGGGCCCACTTGTTTGTTCTTTCCGCCTCCGGCCGGAAACGGGTGCATTCCGGGCGGCGGAATTGTCAGCCGCGCCGTACCGCGCAGAGCAGGCCGTCGTCGGTCGGCAGCAGGACCGGGGCGAGTGCCGCGTTGTCCCGTACGGTCCGCATCAGTTCACGCAGCCGGATGACCTCCGGCTCGGAGTGGGCGGCGTCCATGGACCGGCCCTGGGCGAAGGCCCCCTCGAAGCAGACGAGCCCACCGGGACGCAGCAGGCGCAACGATTCGCCCAGATAGTCCGGGTACTCCAGCCGGTCCCCGTCGCAGAACACCAGGTCGTAGCCGCCGTCCGCGAGCCGGGGGAGGACGTCGAGCGCCCGGCCGGGGATGAAGCGGGCGCGGTTGCCCGCGAACCCCGCCTCCCGGTAGGCGGTGCGGGCCAGCTGCTGGCGGTCCGGCTCGGTGTCGACGGTGGTCAGCACGCCGTCGGGGCGCATGCCGTGCAGCAGGTGGATCCCGGAGACGCCGGTGCCGGTGCCGATCTCCACCACCGCCTTGGCGTCGGTGGCGGCGGCCAGCAGCCGCAGCGTCGCGCCGGTGCCGGGGGAGACGGGGCGCACGCCTGCCTCACGAGCTCGTCCGCGGGCCCGTATCAGCGCGTCGTCCTCGGCGACGAAAGCGTCCGCGAACGCCCAGCTCGCCTGCCGGTTGCCGGTAATTGCCCTCTCCTGTCCGCGTGATGGTTGCAGCCCGCCTGGCGACTGTATCCGTTGCGGTCGGGAACCCGCAGATGGGACCGCTCGTTGGTACCTGCGACAGACGTGAACGACAGGGGCCGGGAGCGATGAGCTCGGCACTTATCCGGAGCTAACGGGCGAGGTGGATATGGTGGGGGCTCTACTGGACACCACCAGAGCCGACAGGGGAGGTGCGGCTGCGGCTGGTCACCGGGGAGTGCTGTCGCGCTTTCGCAGGTCGGCCGGCGAGCCGAAATCCGTGACCGATACAGCTGACGACCGTCCGCGCACCGACGAGTCCGCGACTGTGGCCGCCAACGCGACCTTCGCCACCGACGGGGACGGCCAGGCGTGGACTCCCCCGTCCTGGGAGGAGATCGTCAGTACCCACAGTGCCCGGGTCTACCGCCTCGCGTACCGCCTCACCGGCAACCAGCACGACGCCGAGGACCTGACGCAGGAGGTCTTCGTCCGGGTTTTCCGCTCGCTGTCGACGTACACCCCCGGCACCTTCGAGGGCTGGCTGCACCGCATCACCACCAACCTCTTCCTCGACATGGTCCGCCGCCGTCAGCGCATCCGCTTCGACGCCCTGGGCGACGACGCCGCCGAGCGGCTGCCCAGCCGCGAGCCGTCCCCGGCGCAGCACTTCGCCGACACCCACTTCGACGCGGACATCCAGCAGGCGCTGGACACCCTCGCCCCGGAGTTCCGCGCGGCCGTCGTGCTCTGTGACATCGAGGGCCTGTCCTACGAGGAGATCGCCGCGACGCTCGGCGTGAAGCTGGGGACGGTGCGCAGCCGCATCCACCGCGGCCGTTCGCACCTGCGCAAGGCACTGGAGCACCGTGCGCCGGCCGCCCGTCCGGGCCGCGCGCCGGTTCTGGCCACCGGCCTTCCGGCCCTGGAGGGCGGGAGCACGTGAGCGGCGCCGTAAGCCGGCACCTCACGTGTGCCGATCAGCACTTGGGTGACCATCTCGCCGCCTTCGTCGACGGCGAGCTCCACGACGACGCCCGTGACCGGGTGCTCGCGCACCTCGCGACCTGCCCCGGCTGCAAGGCCGCGGCCGACGAGCAGCGCCGGATGAAGGACGTGGTCGCCGCCTCGGCGCCGCCCGCCCTCTCCGCGGGTCTGCTCGCCCGTCTCCAGGAGTTGCCCGGGGGTGACGGAGCCGGCGGGGGAGGACCCTTCGACGGGGGCGGAGTGATCGAGACGGCCAGCCTCGGCGGTGAGCGCCTCGGCGGCGGCCTGTTCGGGAAGGCGCGCGAGGAGTTCTCGCAGCCCCTGTCCGCCTCCGCTTCCCGCGGCTTCCGGATCCACGAGACCGGCCGCTCCGGCGCCGCGGTCGCGCCCGTCGGCCCGGCCCCGTCCGGCTCCGCGGTCCGCGGCCGGCGCCGCTTCGCGTTCGCCGCGGCCGGCGCGGTCTCCATGGCGGCCATCGCGCTCGGTGGCGCCCTGCCCCTGGAGGCGGCGGTCGACGGGGCCGGCGGCTCCCCGCTCTCCCGCAGCGGCGGAGGCACCGGTGCCGCGACGACTCCGGTGACCGCCGACTCCGCCCGCGCGGCGGCCGATGTGTGGTCCACGGCGACCAGCGACCTCCTGCACCCGGTCTCCCGCGGCATGCACCCCTACGGCATCGGCGCGGCCGACGAGCGCGAGGCCCCCGGCGGCGCCGTCACCCGGCCCCTGGGACTGTCGGGCGACCGGTCGGTCACCGGCTCGGCCGCATCGGTGGTCCCGGGCGTCACCCTCGCGCCTGCCGTCGCCCCCTCGACGACCG
This sequence comes from Streptomyces sp. NPDC001070, assembly GCF_053598835.1. NCBI lineage: Bacteria > Bacillati > Actinomycetota > Actinomycetes > Kitasatosporales > Streptomycetaceae > Streptomyces > Streptomyces sp. NPDC001070. The sequence goes on along the minus strand of NZ_JBSFLB010000038.1, from coordinate 8,716 downwards.
CAAGCCCGTCCGTCTCTCCCGGCTCCGCGGGGGGTTCCACGGGCTCCTCGACCGTGCCTGTCCCGTTCGACTCGGTCGTCCCGCTGCTCGGACACTTCCCCGTGACCCGCTGAGCGGGCGGCTGCGGGCGGCGCCGACTCCTGGTTCAATCCAGGGAGGACAGGTCGTCGTAGGGGAGCAGTGTGGACGAGGGGAAGGCCGAAGGGCCGAAATGGTGGAGCCGGCCGGAGACGGTCGCGCCGGTACCGCCCGAGCCGCAGGACCGGCCCGCCCCGGACACGGTCACCGACTCCGCACCCGCCGGGCCCACCGAGCCCACCGCCGGAGCGGAGCCGCGGCACGCCTCCGACCCGTACGACACCCCGCCGTACGGCGAGCCCGGCCCGTGGGCGCCCGCGCCGCCGGTGCAGCACCCCGCGGGAGCCGTGCCGCCGCACCAGCCCGCGCCGCCGCCCACAGCCCCGCCCACGCCCGCCCCGCCGCTGTCCATCGGCCAGTGGCACCGCCATGACCCCTGGGCGGCTCCCGGCGGCACCGGGGACCCGCAGCAGCCCGCCCCACCCGGGCGTAGCCGGCGCGGCCCGCTGGCGGCCGCGCTGATCGCGGTCACGCTGATCGCCGGCGGCATCGGCGGCGCGCTCGGCGCCTACGTCCACGACAGCGGCGGTGCGCAGGACGTGACCCTGCCGCAGGCCACCGCGGAGGCCGGCACCCGCGCTCCGGGAAGCATCGCGGGCATCGCCGCCAACGTGCTGCCCGGTGTCGTCTACATCCACGTCAAGGGCGACGACGGCGAGGGCACCGGCACCGGCTTCGTGCTGGACGCCGAGGGCCACATCCTCACCAACAACCACGTGGTGGAGAGCGTCGCCAAGAACGGCACGATCTCGGTGACCTTCAACGGCGGCCAGGTGAAACCCGCCACGATCGTCGGCCGGGACACCGGCTACGACCTGGCGGTCATCAAGGTCAGCGGCGTCAAGGGACTCCACCCGCTGACCCTCGGCGACTCCGACGCCGCCCAGGTCGGCGACCCCGTGGTCGCCATCGGCGCCCCGTACGGGCTCGAGGGCACCGTCACCTCCGGCATCATCAGCGCCACACAGCGCCCGATCACCGCCGGCGGGGAGACCAACAGCAGCGACGTCAGCTACGTGGACGCCATCCAGACCGACGCCCCCATCAACCCCGGCAACTCCGGCGGTCCGCTGGTCGACGCAAAGGGCCTGGTCATCGGCATCAACAGCGCCATCCGCTCGGCGGACAGCGGCTCCGACCCGTTCGGCAACAGCAGCCAGGGCGGCAGCATCGGCCTCGGCTTCGCCATCCCGGTCAACCAGGCCAAACGGGTGGCCGAACAGCTGATCAACGACGGCAAGGCCACCCACCCGGTGATCGGCGTCAGCATCAACCTGCAGTACTCGGGCGACGGCGCCCAGGTCAGCCCCGAAGGCGAGGGCGACGGGGACTCGGTGACCCCCGACGGCCCGGGCGCCAAGGCGGGCATCGAGCCGGGCGACGTGATCACCGCCATCGACGGCAAGCGGGTGCACAGCGGCGAGGAACTGATCGTGCGGATCCGCGCCCACCGCCCCGGCGACACGCTGCAGCTGACCGTGAAGCGGGACGGCAAGGAGCGCGCCGTGCAGCTGACCCTCGGCTCCGCCACCGGGACCTGACGGGGGCGCCCGGCCCGGCGGGGAAGGCGCGACGGGGCCGGGCGGCGAATTCGGGATTTACCGGGGCACGACCTACTGTTGACCCGGGCCACTCCCGTGTACGCGGTTGGGGCAGGTACGGTGAGATCCGCCGGATTCCGTCCGCCGGTCGAGGACCACGAGGAGCTGCACGGTGTTTTCAGACATAGGCGCGCTGGAGGTCGTCGCGCTCGTGATCCTTGCCGTGCTCGTGTTCGGGCCGGACAAACTGCCCAAGGTCATCAAGGACGTCATGCAGTTCGTCCGCAAGGTGCGGGAGTTCTCGGACAGCGCCAAGGCCGACATCCGCAACGAGCTGGGTCCCGAGTTCAAGGACTTCGAATTCGAGGACCTGCACCCCAAGAACTTCGTCCGGAAGCAGCTGCTGGACAAGGACGAGCTGGGCCTGAAGGAGATCCGCAACGGATTCGACTTCAAGGAGGAGATGTCCGCGGTCACCGACGCCGTGCACGGCCGCGACAGCGCCGCCGGCAGCGGCGGCTCGGGCTCCTCCGGTTCCTCGGGCACCCCGGACCGGCTGCGCAAGCGGGACGGCCTGGCCCCGGGCGAGGCCCCGCCGTTCGATTCCGACGCCACCTGATCCGGGGCCCTGCCCCGTTCAGGTAGCGCGAGTGGCTATTCTCCCTTTGTTTGCCCTTATGGAGGAGGCGCCGCGCGTATGGAGACCACAGCTGACCCGGCGGATCGTACGATCGACGGCTATCTCAAGGCCGACTTCCCCTGGTACGGGCTGGACGAGGCATTCACCGGCGACCGCTGGCTCGCCCCCATCGGCCTGAGCGCCGACGGCACCGTGGAGCACGGCTCCACCGGTCACGGCGACGAACCGTCCGTCAAGGTCGAGCCCACGCCCGACAACCGCCGCTTCGTGGCGGTCGTCACGGTCGCCGACCGCCCGGTGCGGCGCAGCTCGGACGGCACCGGCGTGCTGGAGGCCACCTCGGTCGCCTCGGCGGCCTGGCTGGCGGGCTCGGGACTGCTGTCGTGCACCTGGCCCACCCACATGGAGCGCCATCTGCGACAGAACTGGCTCGACCAGCAGACCGCCATCGCCTGGGACCTCGCCGACAACCTGGACGGGCCCGGCTGGTCGACGCTCACCCTGCCGGTGGACGGCGTTCCCACGCCCTTCCACTACCGGGAGTCGGAGTACGGCTGGGTGATGGCCGGCTCCGCGCGCGGGGTGCACCTGGGTGCCTTCGGGCGCGGTATGAGCGCGTACGGCCTCGGTCTGGCCCAGGTGAAGGACATCACCGCGTACCGGCCGTGACACGCCTCAGGGGCGCCCTCCGGCTCGGAGGGCGCCCCTGAGGCGTTTTCCGGGGGAGCCGGTCGCGGCCGGCCCCCGGATCAGAACTTGTTGCGCGGCGTGATGCCCAGGGAGAGGCCGGCCAGGCCGCGCTGCCGCCCGCCGAGCTTGCCCGCGATGGCGCGCAGCGCGGAGCCCGCCGGGGACTCCGGGTCGGTCAGGACGACCGGGCGCCCGTCGTCGCCGCCCTCGCGCAGCCGTACGTCGATCGGGATCTGGCCGAGCACCGGCACGGTGGCGCCGGTGGTGCGGGTCAGGCCCTCGGCGACCCGCTCGCCGCCGCCGGTGCCGAAGACGTCGACCATCTCGCCGCAGTGCGGGCAGGGCAGCCCGGACATGTTCTCGATGACACCGACGATCTTCTGGTGGGTCTGCACGGCGATGGTGCCCGCGCGCTCGGCGACCTCGGCCGCGGCCTGCTGCGGCGTGGTCACCACGAGGATCTCGGCGTTCGGGACGAGCTGCGCGACCGAGATCGCGATGTCACCGGTGCCGGGCGGCAGGTCGAGCAGGAGCACGTCCAGGTCGCCCCAGTACACGTCGGCGAGGAACTGCTGCAGGGCCCGGTGGAGCATCGGGCCGCGCCACACCACGGGGGCGTTGCCCGGGGTGAACATGCCGATGGAGATGACCTTCACCCCGTTGGCCGAGGGCGGCATGATCATGTTCTCGACCTGGGTCGGACGGCCGTCCGCGCCCAGCATGCGCGGCACGCTGTGGCCGTAGATGTCGGCGTCGACCACGCCGACCTTCAGGCCGTCGGCGGCCATCGCGGCGGCCAGGTTCACCGTCACCGAGGACTTGCCGACGCCGCCCTTGCCGGAGGCGACCGCGTACACCCGGGTCAGCGAGCCGGGCTTGGCGAACGGGATCTCCCGCTCCGCCTGCCCGCCGCGGAGCGAGGTGGCCAGCTCGCGGCGCTGCTCGTCGCTCATCACGTCCAGCTCGACGGTCACCCCGGTCACCCCGGCGACCTTCGACACGGCGGTGGTCACCAAACTCGTGATGGTGTCCCGCATCGGGCAGCCCGACACCGTCAGATAGACCGCGACCCGCACCGCGCCGCCGTCCGCGATGTCGACCGACTTGACCATGCCCAGGTCGGTGATCGGCTTGTGGATCTCGGGGTCGTTCACCGTCGCGAGCGCGGCCCGCACCGCGTCGAGTGAGACGGAGCCTGGGAGAGTGTCGTCAGCCATGCGTCGATGGTACGTCCCGGCCGGTGGCCCGAGGACCCGCGGTGGGCGGGCTCACACGCAGGGTCACTCCGCCTCGACGGGCGAGCGCTGGTCGATCTCCTTCATCAGCTCGTGCAGTTCGGAGCGGATCCAGTCACGGGTGGCGACCTCGCCGAGCCCGAGGCGCAGCGCGGCGATCTCGCGGGTCAGGTACTCGGTGTCGGCGATGCTGCGCTCGTTCGCCTTGCGGTCCTGCTCCAGGTTGACCCGGTCCCGGTCGTCCTGCCGGTTCTGCGCCAGCAGGATCAGCGGGGCGGCGTACGAGGCCTGCAGCGACAGCATCAGGGTGAGGAAGATGAACGGGTAGGAGTCCCAGCGCAGGTGGCGGGGCGCCAGCGCGTTCCACGCCACCCACGCGATGATCACCACCGTCATCCAGACGATGAACCGCCCGGTCCCCAGGAAGCGGGCGATCTTCTCCGACAGCCGCCCGAACGCCTCCGGGTCGTAGGAGGGCAGGAAGCTGATCCGCGGCACCCGCGGCTGGTCGAGGCGGACGCGGGGACGCTCGTCGCTCACTGCGCCGCCTCGTGCAGCTCCGTCTCGCGCCAGTCCTCCGGCAGCAGGTGGTCCAGCACGTCGTCGACGGTGACGGCGCCCAGCAGCGAGCCGCTGTCGTCGACGACCGGCACGGACACCATGTTGTACGTCGCGAGGAAGCTGGTGACCGCGGGCAGCGGGGTGTCCGGCGCCAGCGGTTGCAGGTCGCTGTCGAGGAGCGAGCTGACCAGGGTGAACGGCGGGTCGCGCAGCAGCCGCTGGAAGTGCACCGTGCCCAGGTACTTGCCGGTCGGGGTCTCGTCCGGCGGCCGGCAGACGTACACCTGGGCGGCGAGCGCGGGGGACAGGTCCGGGTTGCGGACCCGGGCGAGGGCGTCGGCCACGGTCGCGTCGGGGCGCAGCACGATCGGCTCGGTGGTCATCAGACCGCCCGCGGTGCGCTCCTCGTACGACATCAGCCGCCGCATGTCGGCCGCCTCGTGCGGCTCCATCAGGGCCAGCAGCCGCTCCTGCTCCTCCTTGGGCAGCTCGGCCAGCAGGTCCGCGGCGTCGTCCGGGTCCATGGCCTCCAGCACGTCCGCGGCACGCTCCTCCTTCAGCTTGCCGAGGATCTCCACCTGGTCGTCGTCCGGCAGCTCCTCCAGGACGTCGGCGAGCCGGTCGTCGTCGAGGGCGGCGGCGACCTCGGCACGGCGTTTGGGCGACAGATGGTGCAGGACGTTCGCCAGGTCGGCGGGGCGCAGCTGCTCGAAGGTGGCGAGCAGCGCCTCGGCGCCCTGCGCGTGCTCGTCCAGGGAGAAGCCGGTGACCACCGACCACTCGACGGTCAGCGTCTCCCCGCTGCGGCGCAGCGGGCCGCCCTTCCCGCGGCGGACGAAGACCTTGTCGATCTCCCAGTCGCGGCGCGCGGGCAGCCGCACCATCGACACGTCCAGCACGGTCACCTCGTCGCCGGTCTCGACCAGGGTCACCCGGCGGTCCAGCAGTTCGCCGAGGACCAGGGTCTCGGTCGGGCGCTGCTCGAAGCGCTGCATGTTGACGACACCGGTGGTGATCACCTGGCCGGACTCCACACCCGTCACCCGCGTGATCGGGAGGAAGATGCGGCGCCGGCTGACCACCTCCACCACCAGCCCGAGCACTCGCGGCGGGCGGCCGCCGACCCGCAGCATCACGACCACGTCCCGGACCCGGCCGACCTGGTCGCCGTTGGGATCGAAGACCCGCACCCCGGACAGGTGCGAGACGAAGACCCGCGAGGTTCCGGCTGCCATGCCGCCAGGCTAACGCCGCCGTCCCGGGCCGGGCGCGCGGTAATGCTCCACGGGGGCTTCGCACGGCGTTCACAGCGGTTCACCCGGGCAGCGGTACGCTGCGGTAGCTTCGGCTCCGCTTCGCCGTACCGGTCGTGTGACGGGTGCGTACAACTGCAGGAGGAAGAGAACACGTGATCCCCGGCCGCCGGTCAGCCGTCCTTGGGAGCCTTCTGGGCGCGGTTCTCGCGCTCGCCGGAGTGACCGGGTGCGCGGGCGATCCGGACACGGGGACCAACGGGGTCGGCAAGCTGCCGGCCGAGACCATCGAGAAGCGCGCCCGCGCGGCCGCGGACACCGCCGACACGGTGAGGCTGTCGGGCACCGTCGTCAGCAAGGGCCGCACCTACCGGCTCGACATGAGGCTGCGCGGCAACGGCGGCCTCGGCGAGGTCACCGCCGAGGGCAGCACCTTCGAACTGCTGCGGGTGGGCGACGACCTCTACCTCAAGGCGGGCGCGGGCTTCTACGGCGACCAGGTCGGCGCCAAGCTCAAGAACAAGTACGTCAAGGTGCCCGCCGGGGATCCCGCGTACGAGCAGTTCAGCGGCTTCACCGACAAGGAGGTGCTGCTGGAGGGCCTCTTCGTGCTCCACGGCGGCCTCGCGGTCGGCGACCACCGCAAGGTCGAGGGCGTCCGCACGATCGCCGTCACCGCGGACGGCGGCAGCGGCGGCACGCTCGACGTGTCCCTGGAGGGCAGGCCGTACCCCCTGCGCTACGAGCGCGCGGGCGGCGCGGGCACGCTGACGATGGCCGACTGGGGCAAGGACTTCACGCTGCGCGCGCCGGACGACGAGGACGTCGTCGACTACGGCAAGGCGGTCACACCGTAGGGATGCCGCGGCGGCTCAGGCCCTCTTGCGGCGCTTGAGCAGCAGCTTGGGCAGGCCGGCCGGGATCGGGCGGCGGGTGACGGCGGCCGTCGGCACCGGCGCGGCGGCGCCGCTGCCGTCCGGCATCGCGCCGGGACGTTCGAAGGGGGCGCCGGCGGGCTCCAGGCGCAGGACACGGCACTCGCGGGCCCAGCGCCCGGTCATCGTCTCCGCGTCCGGCGCGTTGAGCCGCTTGCCCTTCAGTTCCTCGACGGCGGTCGTCCACGCCTCGCCCTCCGGGACGAGCTCCGTGACCCGGACCGGGAAGGCGACCAGCCGGCCGCCCTTGTCCTTGCTGCGGACGGTCACGGTGGCGGTGCCGCCGTCGGTGAGCCCCGGCCCCGGCAGCGGCTGCTCGCCGGGGCCGCCGCCGACGACCACCACGGCGCCGTCGACCCACGCGTGCCACAGGGCCTGCCCGTCGGCCCACAGCAGGCCGGACTTCTTCACGGCCTCCTCGATCAGGGCCTTGTCCAGCAGCGGCTGCGTCACGGTTTCCGTCATGCGCCCACCCTATGGTGTGGGCGCCTGCGGCATCCCCTCGCGCCCGGCACTTCGCGCGGCGCGGCGCGGCACGGCACGGCCTCCGCCGTACGGCCGGCGGCCCGCGACCGCCGGGAGGAGCGAGGTCACCGCACACATGCTGAGACGACAGGGGCTCGGCGCCCGGACGGGCCTTACGCTAAGCACGTCGCCGTCTTGCCGTGCCCAGAGGAGAAACCGCGTGTCCGCCGCGCCGTCCGCCAGCAGAACACCCGCCGCCACCCCGGCGGACGACGCGTCAGGGGCGGCATCCCCGCAGGTCAAGGCGCCGCTGGACTTCGTGCTGCTGGCGGTCGCGATCGCGGGCGTCTCCCTGTCGGCACCGCTGATCGCCGCCACCGCCGCCCCCGCGCTGGCCATCGCCTTCTGGCGGAACGCGATGGCGGTCGGCGTGCTGAGCCCCTTCGCCTGGTTCAGGCACCGCGACGAACTGCGGGGCATGGGCCGCCGGGCCCTGTGGCTGTCGCTCGCGTCCGGCGCGGTGCTGGCGCTGCACTTCGGGCTGTGGCTGCCGAGCCTGAACATGACCTCGGTCGCGTCCTCCACGGCGCTGGGGACGACCACACCGGTGTGGACCACGCTGATCCTGCGGATGCGCGGTCACCGGCCGCCCCGGCTGGTGTGGCTCGGCTCTGCGCTGGCGGTCGCCGGCGTGGTGCTCCTGACCGGCGTCGACCTGTCACTGTCGCCGCGCGCCCTGGCCGGGGACGCGCTGGCGCTGGGCGGCGGCATCGCGGCGGCGGGGTACGTCCTGCTCGGCGCGGAGGTGCGACGGACCGTCAGCACGACCGCGTACACATACGTCTGCTACTCCACGACGGCCGTGGTGCTGCTGGTCGTCTGCCTGGTCTCGGGTTCGGCGCTGGGCGGCTACGACGGGAGCACCTGGGCGAAGCTCGTCGCGCTGACGGTGGCCGCGCAGCTGCTCGGCCACAGCCTGCTGAACCGCGTGGTCCGTGGGCTGGGGGCCTCGACGACGTCCACGGCGATCCTGCTGGAGACGCCGGGGGCCGCGCTGGTGGCGGCGCTCTGGCTGGGCCAGAACCCGCCCGCGGCGGCCTACCCGGCGCTCCTGGTGATCCTCGCGGGACTGGCCCTGGTGATCCTGGCGGACCGCAGGAAGGCCGCCTAGAAGACTGCTGAAAATCTCGGGTTCTGGCCCCGGCTCTGTGGAGTCGGGGCCAGTCTTGTAGGCATGCAGGGGGAATGGGCCGGGGAG
>NZ_JBSFLB010000037.1:0-80909 GCF_053598835.1 Streptomyces sp. NPDC001070 | reverse complement strand
GAGGGCAGCTCGGTGCCGCAGCAGCAGACCATCCGGGACTTCGCGAAGTCCCGCGCCAAAGCCGTGAAGGACATCACGGCACGCCTGCCCATGAGACAGCGGGCCGGGATGCCCCGCATCAAGCGCAAGCGCGAGGCCGCACCGACGCTGAACTACACCACCCGCGGTTTCAGGCTCAAGGACAGGCGCCTGCACCTGGCCGGCGGCATCGTGCTGACGGTGGTGTGGTCCCGCGACCTGCCGTCCGCGCCGTCGTCGGTACGCCTGTACCGGGACAGCCTCGACCACTGGTACGCCTCGTTCGTCGTCGCGGTCGAGGTGCAGCCGCTGCCCGCCACCGGCGCAGTGATCGGTATCGACTGGGGCGTGCGTGAGACCGCGACCACGACCAGCGACGTCCACGACCTGCCCCACGCTCAGCACGGCAGGAGCGCCGCGGCGAAGCTGGCCCGCTACCAGAAGATGATGGCCCGCCGGCGTACCGCGAGGAACACGCCCGACACCGGCGGGTACCGCAAGGCCCGCCGGGCCGCCGCGAAGGTGTCCAAGAAGATCGCCCGCCGGCGGCAGGACACCGCCCGCAAGTGGGCCAAGCGCGTCGTGCGGGATCACGATGCGATCGCGGTCGAGGACTTCCGGCCGAAGTTTGGTGGTGTGCGCGGGATGCACCAGGCGGACATCCCGCCCGTGCTTGCGGCCCATCTCGATCAGGGCCGTCTTCGTGGCGCCGATCGCGGCGTCCGCCGCCTTGCGCGCCATGGCGGTCCGGGCCAGGATCCCCAGCCCACGTGAGCCAGGAATCCCCGCCCTTTAGGGCAAGGCCGTGATGGAGTGCGCGTCGTGCGGAGCGAGAACCAAGCACGCACTGCCTCTTTCGGAACGTACCTACACCTGCACCGCGTGCGAAGTTACGGCTTCGGTCCTGGTCGCGGGGTGAGTGGTTCGCTGCGTTGATGGCCTGACGCGGAAGCGGAGCCCCGGTAGAACTGGCAGTCGACCAAGACAAGCCGTTCACACAACCGGAGGCTCCGCTGTCGGGCCAGTGTGTCATCAGCCGCGAGATCGCGGTAGCTGAAGGTCTCTTCGCCCCGGGCCATCTGGGCGAGCTCACGCAGATCGTGCCGTTCGAGATGGTCGATGCGGTGCTCGCCGAGTGCGGGGCCGTCCAGCAGCGGCTGCGCAAACTGCCCGCCCGGGTGGTGGTCTACCAGCTACTGACCGCCGTACTGTTCGCCGAGTGCGGTCATGTGGCCGTGTGGTCCAAGCTCACCGGCGCTCTTAAGTCCCTGCCGCTGCCGCACATCACCGCCACCGGGTTGTGGCAAGCCCGCGCGAGACTCGGCGTGCGTCCGCTGCAAGCCCTGTTCGATCTGCTGCGTGGACCTGCGACCGCGATCCGCACCACCGGGGCCCGCTGGGCCGGCCTGCTGGTGGTCGCCATCGACGGCACTCACCTCGACGTGCCCGACGACCCCGCCATACGGGCCCGGCTGGGCAAAGGCACCAACCAATACGCCACCTCCGGCTACCCGCAGATCCTGCTGGTGGCCCTGGTCGCCTGCGGCACCCGGGCCGTCATCGACGCCACCTTCGGGCCACGCACCAGCGGCGAGACCACCCACGGCCGACGCCTGACCCGTTCCCTGCACACCCAGCCCCAGCCGGGGTATCTCCCGTCCTGGGGAGCGGTCCATCACCATCAACAGGCCCGCATCGCGTGTCCTTGCGTAGGCGGCCTCGTCAATGACGTCCAGCTGGAACCAGACCGCCTTCGCGCCGATCGCCACGGCCTGGTCGGCGATACCCCCGGCGAGGGCGGAGTTGACGAACACGTCCACCACATCCACCGCAAAAGGGATCTCCGTCAAGGACGCGTAGCCCGGCTCGCCGTGCACCGTCTCGCCCTTCGGGTGGACGGGTACCACCCTCTTGCCCAGGCGCTGCAGCTTTCCCGCCACGCGGTAAGCAGCCCGCTCGGGGTTGTCGGACAGGCCCACAACGGCCCAAGTGTCGCCGGCAGCGGTGAGTATCTGCCGTATCGTCGCGTCGTCGCCGTACGTCGTCATGCCCGGCACCGCCGTGCGCGGGTGAGCTCCGCGCCACGTGCCGCCAAGCTCACGATCACCGGGAGGGCCAGGTCCTTGGGCTTCATCTGCGGCATGGAACGACCCTAACCGCCCTGGAATACTGTATGCAACGGTCTTGCCTGGTTCATTCGCCTGGCGAATGGCTGCTGCCCGAACGCCGATTCACGGACGGATCTGGGTGAAGAGCGCCCCACATCCCCCGTGCCGGGACGCTGCCTTCGGCGTGCGGCTGCCGCCCGTCCCGGCAGGCTCTCCGGTTCCCGCGCGGCAACACGCCACCCGGCACGCCACCGGCACCACGCCCCCTCCATGCCGGAGGGGGCGCCGCCACATCCACCACACCACACCGCCGGCCGGCACGAGCATCCCCACCGCGACTCACACCCGACCCTGGATCTGCAACTTCAAGCTGCACCAGGCTCAACGGGGTCGCCCCTCCCTCGAACGGAGCTCGCAGCCCTTCGGACTGCACTGCGTAAAGGTCACCGACGTGAGTCTCTGGGCAGCCGACGGGACGAGTCCGGAAGGGTGGGGTCGCGCGGCGGATTGACGTAGCCCCCGCTCGGAACAAGGCCACGGATCCACCCCTGCTCACAGGGGTGGATCCGTGGCCTTGCGGGACGTCGCGCGAAGGGAGGGTGTCCGCCGCTCAAGCGGAGACCGCCGAGGGCGTCTCGCATTCGGCGGTCTCGCCGGTGGCATTCGCCCGGCGCCCCACCGCCGCCAGGGCTTCCTTGACCTCGCGCGCCACGCGGGCCGCGTCCTCGGGGTTGTTCACCACATCTGTGTGATTCATGTCGACGACGAGGACCTCGCTGGCCGAATAGTGCTTGTGCACCCAGTCGTCGTAGCCGGACCACAGCGTCCGGTAGTACTCGACGAGGCTCTCGTCCTGTTCGAAATCTCGGCCCCGCAACCCGATGCGGTGCAGCACCGTCTCGAAGTCCGCCTTGAGGTAGACCATGAGATCGGGTGCCTTGCGGTACGGCAGGCCGTCGATCTCGCGCATCATCTCGTCGAGAAGCCCCTCGTACACCCGCATCTCGAGGGAGCTGATCCGGCCCAGCTCGTGGTTGACCTTGGCGAAGTACCAGTCCTCGTAGATGGACCGGTCGAGGACGTTGTCGCCCTGCTTGTACGCCTTCTTGATCGAGGCGAACCGCGTCTGCAGGAAGTGGAGCTGAAGCAGGAAGGGGTACCGCTTGGCCTGGATCTCCTCGGGGCTCGCCGTGTAGAAGAGCGGAAGGATCGGATTGTCTTCCACGCTCTCGTAGAAGACTTCGCTGCCCAGTTCCTTGGCGAGCAGTTCGGCCACACTCGTCTTGCCGATTCCGATCATGCCTCCGACGCAGATCACTGACATACCTCACATCTCCGTGGCGGGTCTTCTATTCACGGGCGGGTGGGCAGGGCGCCGCAGACCGCCTGGCCGCGCGTCGGCGGTCACGCGATTCCCGGGGACCCAGGCCCTGACACCGGCCGCTCTCCTCGACCGGCCGACCTGGCCGTTCCGCAGTCGCCACACAGCAACGAGCCGCAGCCCCCGCGGCCGCCCTGAACTTTAACCGATCGTTTCAGAATGACGTACGGGAGTCGTCGCAGGCAGATGATGCCGCGGGCGAGTTCCAGCAGGCCCTGGTTGAGGTCAGCGCGGCGTTCGTCACGGTCCGGGGGCGCTTGGACTTGTGGAGCCGGGCCAAGGCTCGCTCGACGACCAGCGGATCTCGCCCGGGCCGGATCCAGGCGCGACGCCGCGTCGCGCGATGAGGGGTTCGATGCCGCGCCCTACGCCCCTCCGCCGACTCCCGACCGAGCTGCAGGAAGCCGGCGGAGGGGCCTCGGGGACGGAGCGGAAGGGCTCGCGCAATCGCTCCCGGTACTGCGAGGTCGAGGGTGCTCCCGCACTCCGGCGAGTTCCTTCAGGCGGTACCCCATTGACGAAGTTGCAGGGCGATCTCCTTGACGGACTTCTCGCCGGAGATGGCGTCGCGGACCAGGACAGCGGCGTCCTTCGGCGGGTAGGTCAGGGTGTGGCCGTTCACGCGGAGGAATGCGACTGCGGCGAGCCATCCGAACTGGCCGTTGGAGTGCTCGAGGGCCGGGAGCCTCACCAGGGTGTGGAGCAGCGCGGCAGCCTTGAGCCAGATCGACCCGTAGACATCCTGGCCCATGGCCTCCGCGCGGTGGCGGGCGACCGCGGCGGGAAGTACTCCCAGGTCGTCGGCCTGCGGATCGCCGAGAATGTGCTCGGCGACCTGCAGCAGCATCGGCACCTCCGCGTAGATCACCCCGTCGGGGCGGGGTGCGCTCACGCGGCGGTCCCGTGCGCCTGGTCGCCGTCGAGCTCGGCCAGGCGGCGGCCGGCCTCCGCCTCTGCGGAGCGGCGCTCCTCGTTCGGACGTCCGTCCTCGGGCAGGATCTCGGCGAACGCGTCCTTGACGTGGACGTGCGCCTCCACCGCGGCCCGCAGGAATTCGTTCGGGACGGCGTTGGCGAAGCTGAGCGCGGCCCGGCGGATGTACTCGCGGGTGGACAGGCCCGCGGCCGTGGCCGCGCGGCGCACCTGGTCCAGTTCGTCATCGTCCGCGAACGGGACGTTCATACCCTTGGAAGTCGGCATGTACTGACGGTACCGCCAGTACAACCAGGGCGCGAGTGCTTCAGTGCTTCCGGGCCCGATCCGCACCGTGGCAGCAGAGGCGGCGAGACGATCAGCACCCCAGCCCACCTGCGGATCCGGCCCCGCCCGAGCGGGGAGAAGACCTCCGCGTAGCGTCCTGCAGCGCCGGCGGACGGCGTCGGCCGCCACCCCGATCACCGTTGCGGCGTCGCCTTCGACAGGATGAACCCATGACCGAGATCCAGACCCCCCGCCTGCTCCTGCGCCGCTGGCAGGACGACGACCTGGTCCCCATGGCCGAGATCAACGGCGACCCGCAGGTGATGCGCTGGGTCGGTGACGGCTCCGTACGCGACCTGGAACACACCGCGGAGGCGATCGAGCGGTGGGAGGAGGAGTGGGACGAGGAGGGCTTCGGCCTGTTCGCCGTCGAGTTGCTGGCCTCGGGTGAACTGGCCGGTTTCACCGGCCTGTCCCTGCCGGAGTTCCTGCCGGAGGTGATGCCAGAGGTGTCCGTGTGCTGGCGGCTGGGCCGACAGTTCTGGGGTCAGGGCTACGCCTCGGAGGCCGCCCACGCCGCGATGGAGTTCGCGCTCCAGGACCGCGGCCTGGAACGCCTGATCGGCATCGCCCGGATCGGCGACGACGCCTCGGAGAACGTCATGCGCAAACTCGGCATGGCGCCGCAACGCGAGACCACACACCCGGAGTACGGTTTCCCGCTGCGCGTCCACGCCATCGACCTCACCGAATTCCACGCCTGAGCCCGGCCGACCGTCCCCGCCGACAGGCCGCGGTCGGCCACCGACCTCTACCGGCAAGACGCCGTCGACCGGCCTGCGGAGACACCTGGACCCCGACTGCCACACACCGGCCGGCCTGCAGGCCGTACCGTGCAAGGCGCGCAGCCCCCGCCGGCGCGGGCCCGGGAGTGGCTCCCGGGCCCGCGCCGCGCGTCGGCGTGCGTGTACAGCGACTGGGGACGCGCCGATACACAGACGACGTTCAGTCCAGCCGCGCGTCGAAGGCCAACGCCCGCGCCAGCTCCTCGACACGTCGCTCGGCGAGGCCCCTGGAGACGAACCAGGCACCCACGTTGCGGACATCGCGCTCCAGGAAGGACAGACCCCGCGGGTTCGCGACGACGTCGACGATCTGAGGCACATCGATGACGACCAGGCGGCCCGCGTGGACGAGGATGTTGTAGGCCGACAGGTCGCCGTGCGCGTAGCCGTCACGCGCGAGCAGCGACAAGCTGCGGCCCAGCTGCTCCCACAGGTCCTCCAGATCGGCCTCTTCCGAGCGGAGCTGGGCGAGACGTGGCGCGGCCGTCCCCGACCGGTCGCCGATGAACTCCATCAGGATCTCGGTCCCGAGGATCTGCACGGGGTACGGCACGGCCACCCCCGCCGACCACAGCCGCGACAACGCCGCGAACTCGGCGCCGGCCCACTGGCCGGCGATGGCCTCCTTGCCGAAGGCCGTGCGCTTGGCCATGGCCCGGCTGATCCGGGACTCCTTGTGGGCACGCCCCTCCAGGTATCCGGAGTCGCGGTGGAACATGCGGTGCTGTCCGTCGCGGTAGCGTTTGGCGGCCATCAGAGTGCGGCGGTCGGTTCCGGGCACCGCCCGTTCGATCAGGAAGACGTCGGCCTCTTTGCCGGTCTTGACGATCCCGAGTTCGAAGTCGACGGCGGCCAGGTCCGTCACCACCCATGCGGGGCGCGGCTCGGGGCCCTTCTCGGTCGGGGTCGACCGATCCCAGGTGGACCAGCGGTCACCCTCGGCAGGGCCGTCGGTCGACTGGCCGGGCGTTGGTTCCTCAAGGGTGTCCTCGTCGTCCTCGGCACCGGTATCGAGGACGGTGGAACGGGCGTCCGGGGTGCTGCGGGCATCCCCGGCCACCGAGGGCCGGCGTGCCGCGTACTCGGGGAAGGCCTCCTCGAAGGCCTCGTCACCGTCGCGGTGACTGCGTCGTCTGGTGCCCTTGGGGCGGATGCGGGTGAAGGACTCGCCGTCGGCAAAGCGCTCACGCATGGTGATGATCTCCAGTGGAAGGACCCACCGGACGGAGCGTCAGCGAACGCGCGTCATCAGCCGGTGGGCAGGTAGCGGGAAAAGGCGTCTGGCGCGCACACACGAGCGCGCCGCGTCACGGCGGCGTCCACGAAGACGCACCTCCTCTCCCACTACGCCGGGCCGTTATTCACGCCCGGCACTCCAGATCGGCACGATCTTAGCCAGCCCCGCAGCCCGCGCAACCGGTTTTCTCAGGCCCCCGCAGGCACGGCTTGACGAGCACCGGAGGGGGCGACACCCCGTTGCGCGGGCGCCACCGGGTCCTGGGTACGCCGTCGTCCCGGCCGGTCCAAAAGGGCGCCGCCCCGTGCGGGACCGCGGACCCGCCGGGGGAGTCGGACCGGGCGGGTAAACTCGTGGGGAAGTGCGATCCGCACGTCGGTACCCGGCGCCGGCGCGCACGACGCAGCTCGACCCCACGCCGTACGGACGGGACCACCCGCTGTCGGTCACCGTCTTGTCTTCGGCTCGTTCTGGCGACTCCCCGGCCGCGCATCCACCGGGAATTCCCTCGATGCGTGCCCGTCGAGGAAGGTTCGCCCATGAACCGTTCGCCCCGGAACGACCAGCGCTCCGGCCAGTCCGGCCGTTCCCGCCCGCAGATTCCCGGCCGCTCCGGCGGCAAGGGACGCCTCACGGCCCCGCAGGGCGAGTTCGCGGCACCCGTGACGGTGACCCCGGCCCTCCCGCCGATGACGGCCTTCACGGAGCTCCGGCTCCCGCCGGCCCTGCTGCAGACCCTGACCGACCTCGGCGTGGACGAACCGTTCCCCATCCAGGCCGCCACACTGCCTGACGCGCTGGCCGGCCGGGACGTGCTCGGCCGGGGACGCACCGGCTCGGGCAAGACCCTGGCCTTCGGCCTGCCGCTGCTGGCCCGCACGGCCGGACAGCGTGCCGAGCCCAAGCGGCCCCGGGCACTGGTCCTGGTGCCCACCCGTGAACTGGCGCAGCAGGTCACGGAAGCACTCACCCCCTACGCCCGGGCGCTGGACCTCAGGCTCGCCACCGTGGTCGGCGGCCTCTCGATCGGCCGGCAGGTCGGAGCGATCCGGGCGGGGGCCGAGGTCGTCGTCGCCACGCCCGGACGTCTGAGCGACCTCGTCGCGCGCCGTGACTGCCGCCTGGACCACGTGCGGATCACGGTCCTGGACGAGGCGGACCAGATGGCCGACATGGGCTTCATGCCCCAGGTCACCGAACTGCTGGACCAGGTACGGGCCGGCGGCCAGCGGATGCTGTTCTCGGCCACCCTCGACAACAACATCGACCTCCTGGTCCGTCGCTACCTGACCGATCCGGTGGTCCACTCGGTCGACCCCTCGGCCGCGACCGTCGTCGCCATGGAACACCACGTGCTGTACGTCCACGCCGCCGACAAGTACGCCACCGCCACCGAGATCGCCGCCCGTGACGGCCGGGTGATCATGTTCCTGGACACCAAGCACGCGGTCGACCAGTTCACCAGGCACCTCGAGGGTTCCGGGGTTCCGGCGGCGGGCCTGCACAGCGGGAAGTCCCAGCCGCAGCGCAGCCGGGCCCTCGCACGGTTCAAGACCGGCGAGGTGACGACCCTGGTCGCCACCGACGTCGCCGCCCGCGGAATCCACATCGACGACCTGGATCTCGTGGTCAACGTCGATCCGCCCGGTGACTCCAAGGACTACCTCCACCGCGGCGGGCGGACCGCGCGGGCCGGCCGGTCCGGCAGGGTGGTGACCCTCGTGACCACCCACCAGCGCCGCGACATGGCCAGGCTCATGTCCGACGCGGGCATCCGGCCCACCATCACCCAGGTCCGTTCCGGCGAGGCGGCGCTGAGCCGGATCACCGGGGCCCAGGCCCCGTCCGGCATTCCCGTCGCCGGTGCACCGGCCGCGAACGCCCCGGCACGCGGTGGTGCCCCGTTCCGCGGCCTGGGCACGCGTCCCGGCCGGGAGTCGCGCAAGACGGCCGAGGCCCGCCAGATGGCCGCGGCCCGCGAGGCCGCCCGCATCCGCCGGGGCAACTGATCCCAGGCACGCTGCGCCGGCCCACCCGTCGGCTGGCGCCGGACATTCCGTGGATGCCCGTGCTGCAGGGCTGGACGCTCGCCGACTACTGGTACTGCTACGCGCGGTACGAGGCGGCCGGTGTCGGCCTCGCCGCGGCGCCGTCGGAGCCAAGGCGGCCACGGGGAGCTGACCAAGTCCTCAGCGCCGACCGAGCAGGGGGAACTCGGCGCGTCGATGCCAGCGGTCACCGTCGCTGACGAAGAGGCTGACCGACGAAACGCTGGCAGTGACAGGCAGCCGTCCAGCCAGTGCCGCTTCCACTTCGTCGAAGACTTCACGCTGCTGGCCATGGGCGACGGTCAGGTGCGGAATGATCTCGGTGAACTGTCCTCCGTAGGGCGGCGCTTCGGGCCAGCGTGCCGAGACTGCCTCGGTCAGTGCGCGAAACGGCTGTTCGGGGGTCGGCGCGAGATAGAGCACGTCAGGGAAACGCCGGCACCTGTCGAACCGGATGGTGAACGGGCTGCGCCCGCCGATCAACATCGCCAGCTCGTCGATCACTGATACGTCGATGTGACCGATGTCCAGGAACGGAAAGAGCACGGTCACGTGTGCGGGGACCCCTGCCGATGCGGAGGAATCGAAACGTCGCCGCCAGTGCCCGACCATGGGCTCGGCCTCTTCCAGCGCGGCCAGCAAAGCTGTCTCGCCTGCTCGGTACTGTCCTGAAGTGCCGTCCGATGGCTCCACTGCACCCCCCTTTGCCGGTATCCGCTCGGTCGTTCCAACGAGCGGGAACTCCGACAGTTCTGCCCGGCGCACAGCAACCGGCAGGAGTGTAAACGGCCTCCCCATGCCCCCAACTGCCCTCGCACGCCATGGGCGGTTGTCCGGCGGGAACTTGGCGGGAGGCCGGCGGGCCGGGCTGACTCGTACGAGTGAGCCCGGGTCCCCGTCCACCGATGGCCGCGCCGCGCCCATGCGCCACTCACCTGCTGGTTTCTCCGTTCCGTGAAAGTGACGCGGAAACCCCTTGCAGGAGTGACTTGCACGGCGATGCGCACAGCAACTAGCGTCCAATGTCGCCGGACACATCGTCCAACAATACTGGACAGGATTGCGTAAACTCCGAATACGCCGCACGTCTTCCTGTGCCCGTCACGAAGAGGAATCACCATGCTCGTCCGAGAACTCGACAGCGAGTCCACGGGGCTGTTTCCAGCCTCGAGGCTCTGGGCAACGGTCGGAGGAACCCGCCAGACCTGCCCCGGGCCGTCGCGGAGGACGTCTTCGCGACGAGACCACGAGCACGCGAGCTGTCCGGTTTAAGGGCGAGGCCGCATCCGGTTGCCGTACGAGGGCGGTTGCAGGGCGCGGGCCACACGGATCCGCTCGTCGTCGCAGGTGACGCCGTGCAAGGCAACCGCCGGCTGCTGACGCGGCAGCCCGCGCCGACCGGACGGATGGTCGCTTCCTTTCGTTCTCTCCACGGGGATCCGTTCACAGCTGTGGCGCTCCACAGCCCATCTGAGGGGCCTTTCTTGCTTTCCGCGCTCATCACCGCCACGTCGCTGGCGCTCTTCTGGATGGCTGCTTTCACCCTGTGGTGGCAGATGCATGCCTGGCGCACACCGGAGACACTGGCCGCCACCCGCTTCGCCCGCCCCGAGGGGGAGGCCGGACTGTCGTTTTCGCTGCTGGTGCCGGCCCGGCACGAACAGGCGGTCCTGGAGCACACGGTCAACGGACTGCTGCGGTCCGCCCACGGCGACTACGAGATCATCGTCATCGTCGGCCACGACGACCCGGGCACCACCGAGGTCGCGCAGCGTGTCGCGGCCTCCGCCCCGGACCGCGTGCGGGTCGTGGTCGACACCAGCGAGACCAAGAACAAGCCCAAGGCCCTCAACACCGCGCTGCCGCACTGCGCCGGCGCCGTCGTCGGGGTCTTCGACGCGGAGGACCAGGTCCACCCGGCGCTGCTCGCCCACGTCGACCACGCCTTCCGCACCACCGGCGCCGACGTGGTCCAGGGCGGGGTGCAGCTGATCAACTTCCACTCCAGCTGGTACAGCCTGCGCAACTGCCTGGAGTACTTCTTCTGGTTCCGCAGCCGACTCCACCTGCACGCCCTCAAGGGCTTCATCCCGCTCGGGGGCAACACCGTCTTCGTCCGCACCGAGGTGCTGCGCGAGGCGGGCGGCTGGGACGAGAACTGCCTCGCGGAGGACTGCGACCTCGGCGTCCGGCTGTCCAGCAGGGGCAAGCGGGTGGTCGTGGCGTACGACTCCGAGATGGTCACCCGCGAGGAGACACCGGGCACCCTGGTGAGCCTGCTGAAGCAGCGCACCCGATGGAACCAGGGCTTCCTGCAGGTCTACCGCAAGAGGGACTGGAAGCAACTGCCCACGATGGGCCAGCGGATGCTCGCCCGCTACACCCTCATGACGCCGTTCTTCCAGGCGTTCACCGGTGTGATCATCCCGGTCAATGTCGCGGTGGCGCTGTTCCTCGACGTCCCGGTAGGCATCGCGGTGTTCACCTTCCTGCCCGCTCTGACCGCCATCGTCACCTTCGTCTTCGAGATCGTCGGCCTGCACGACTTCGGCCGCCAGTACGCGCTGCGCGTACGCCTCGTCCACTACCTCAAGCTCATCGCGGGCGGACCGTTCTACCAGCTCCTCCTGGCCGGGGCCGCGACGCGCGCCGTGTGGCGGGAGCAACGCGGCCGCACCGACTGGGAACTGACCCGCCACGTCGGCGCCCACCTCACCGAAGCGACCGGGAAGGATGTACTGCGGTGACCGTCACCCGGCCACGGGCCACTGTGCCCACCGCGACTTTGCCCGCCGGGGCTGTACCCGCGCCGCGCAGCGGCGCCCACCCCGTCGCGAAAAGCCCTGCTCCTCGATTCCGCTTCCGCACCTCTCGCCCGGATCTCCTGCTGTGCGGCGCCCTGTTGACGGTGATCCTGACCGTCCAGGGCTGGAACATCACCCGCTTCCCCACGTTCAGCGACGACGAGGGCACCTATCTCGCCCAGGCCTGGGCCGTGCAGCAGGGGTCGGGCCTGGCCCACTACACCTACTGGTACGACCATCCGCCGGTGGGCTGGATCCAGTTGGCCCTGGTCACCTGGCCGGTCTCGCTGCTCGACCCGGGCGTCATGACGGTGGCGACGATGCGGTACGCGATGCTGCTGGTCAGCGGGGCCAGTGCGGTCCTGCTCTTCGTGCTGGCCCGGCGGCTGGGGCTGCCGCGCTGGGCGGCGGGGCTCGGCACGGCCCTGTTCGGGCTGTCGCCGCTGGCGGTCGTGCTCCAGCGGGAGATCTTCCTCGACAACATCGCGGTGCTGTGGATGCTGCTGGCGTTCTGCCTGGCCGCGTCCCCGAGTCGGCATCTGTGGCACCACTTCGGGGCCGGGCTCGCCGCCGGCGTCGCCGTGCTCAGCAAGGAGACCATGCTGGTGGTGCTGCCCGCGCTGCTGGTGACGATGTGGCGGCACAGCCACCGCGACACCCGCAAGTTCGCGGTGACCGGCGCGGTGGCCGCCTGCGGGCTGACGGGGCTCGGCTATCCCCTGTACGCGCTGCTCAACAGTGAGCTGTTCCCGGGCGGCGGTCACGTCTCGCTGGTCGAGGGCATCACGTACCAGATGAGCCGCGACGGCTCGGGCTTCATCCTCACCAAGGGCACCGACGCGCACGCCGTCTTCGAGTCGTGGCTCTACTACGACCGCGTGCTGCCGCTGGCCGGACTCGCCGGCGCCGTGCTGCTGCTGGTCACCCTGCGCTGGTCGGTGACGGCCAGAGCGCTGGCCGGTCCCGCGCTCGCCGTGGCGACCCTTGCTCTGGTCATCACGCGTCCGTCGGGCTATCTGCCCGCCATGTACGTCATCCAGGCGCTGCCCTTCCTCGCGCTGATCACCGCCGGAGCGGCCGCGAGCGTCACCCACGCGGTGCTGCGCAAGCGCCGCAGGGCCGACGAGCCCACCGGGCTGAGGGCGACCCGCCGAGGGCTCACCGTGGTCCTCGCCGTGGCCGCCGCCGTCCTGGTCGTTCCGCACTGGTACAACGGCGACCGCACCGCGCTCACCGACGACGCCAACGCGCCCTACCGCGCGGCCGCGGCCTGGATGCGCGACGGCGTGCCCGACCCGGGCCGTACCCGGGCCCTGGTCGACGACGCCCTGTGGCTCGACCTCGTGCACGCCGGATACCGACCCGGCGACGGCGCCATCTGGTTCTACAAGGCCGACCTCGACCCGGCCGTCGCCAAGACGCTGCCGAACGGCTGGCGCGACATCGACTACGTGGTCGCCTCCCCCACCGTGCGCCGGGACGCCGTCGACCTGCCGACCGTCGAGGCGGCACTGCGGCACTCGACCCCTGTAGCGGTCTTCGGCCGGGGCGAGGACCGCATCGAGATCCGTCGTATCTCCGGAGGAACCAGGTGACCGTGTTCAGCACCGGAACCGAACAGCTCGACGACCCCGATCTGCACGTCGGAGCGCCCGCTGTGCCCGGCACCGTCACCGTGGTCATCCCCACCTTCAACGAGTCCGGCAACATCCGCGAACTCCTGGCGCGGCTCGCCGGGTCACTGCCCGGGCGGCTGAGCGCCTGCGAAGTCGTCCTCGTCGACGACAGCACCGACGACACCCCCGCCGTCGCCGAGGCGGCGGCCCGCGACTGCCCCTTCCCCGTCACCGTCATCCACCGCGACACCCCGGCCGGCGGTCTCGGCGGGGCCGTCGTCGAAGGTCTGAAGGCGGCCCGTTCGGAGTGGGTCGTGGTGATGGACGGCGACCTGCAGCATCCGCCGTCCCTCGTCCCGGAACTCGTCGAGGCCGGCACCCGCAAGGGCGCCGACCTCGTCGTGGCCAGCCGCTACACCGGCGGGGGCAGCCGCGCCGGTCTGGCCGGCGCGTACCGCGTCGCGGTCTCGCGCGGCGCGACCTGGCTCACCAAGGGCCTGTTCCCGCGGGCCCTGCGCGGCATCAGCGACCCGATGAGCGGCTTCTTCGCCGTCCGCCGCGACACGGTGCGCGAGCAGCGGAACAACGGCGCGCTGCGCCCGCTCGGCTACAAGATCCTGCTGGAGCTGGCGGTGCGCTGCCGCCCGCGCACGGTGACCGAGGTGCCGTTCGTCTTCCAGGACCGGTACGCGGGCGAGTCCAAGTCGACCGCAAGGGAGGGGATGCGCTTCCTCGCCCACCTGCTGGGGCTGCGCACCGCCTCCCCCGTCGCCCGGGCGGTGCTCTTCGGCCTGATCGGGCTCACCGGTTTCGTGCCCAACCTGGCCGCGCTCGCCGCGTTGACCGCCATGGGCATGCACTATGTGCCGGCCGAGATCGTGGCCAACCAGTCCGGCGTGGTCTGGAACTTCCTGCTGATCGAGGTGCTCATCTTCCGCGACCGGCGCGGGCACCGCCACTGGGTGGACCGCATGGGCCGCTTCGCGCTGCTCGCCAACGCCGACCTGCTGCTGCGCATCCCGCTGATGGCGCTGTTCGTCGCGCACCTGGGTATGGACGTGCTCGCGGCGACGGCGGTCGCGCTGGTGGTCACCTTCTTCCTGCGCTTCGCGGGCACCGAGGTACTGGTCTACCTGCCGCGCCGCGCTCGCCGCGGCCGCGCGGCGGCCGGGGAGTCCTGATGCCGACAACCGCCCGCGGCCCCTTCGCGGTCGCCACCGCCTTCGTCCTCGCCGCCGTGGCGGCGCCCTTCGTCCTGCTGTCGGCGCCGCCGCAGGCCCAGGCGGGCACCAACCTCGTCGTCAACCCCGGCTTCGAGCAGGCCGGCACCGGCGACATGCCGGCCTGCTGGGAGAAGTCCGGCTGGGGCGACAACGACTTCACTTTCTCCGCCACCGCCGACGCGCACTCCGGGAGCACGGCGGTGACGGTCGCCCTGACCCGCCGTGCCGACGGCGACCGCAAGGCGATGATGACCGAGACCGCCGACTGCGCCCCTCATGTGACGGAAGGTCAGCAGTACGACCTGTCCGTCTGGTACAGGTCGACGACGGTCGACACCGCCGTCACGCTCTTCCGGCACGACACCGCCAACGGCTGGCAGTACTGGACCGACCTGACGAACCCGCCGCTCAGCGCCGCGTGGTCGCGGGCCGAGGTGCGCACCCCGCCCGTCCCGGCGGGCACCGACCAGCTCACCTGGGGTGTGTCGGTCTACGGCGTCGGCAGCGTCACCACCGATGACTACGCCACCGAACTCGTCGCCGGTACGGCCCCCGAGCCGGTGTGCACGGGCACCGCCGCGCAGTGCGAGGACGGCCAGTGGGACGTCCTGCCCGCGCAGAACCCGGTGCGCTCCATGCACTCCGTCGTGCTCAAGAACGGCAAGGTGCTGCTCATCGCCGGCTCCGGGAACAGCACCGACAATTTCGCGGCCGGCTCCTTCACCTCCGCCGTCTACGACCCGGAGAACGGCACCTACAAGGTGATCCCCACCCCCGACGACATGTTCTGCTCCGGGCACGTGCAGCTGTCCGACGGCCGGGTCCTGGTCATGAGCGGCAACAAGGCCTACCCGGCCGCCGACGGCTCGCACGGCTACGAGGGGTACAAGGCCTCCTACGTCTTCGACCCGGACACCGAGACCTACACCCGGACCAACGACCTCAACGACGGCCACTGGTACCCCTCGGCCACCGAACTGGGCAACGGCGACGTCCTGTCCTTCGGCGGCCTGCGCGAGGACTCCACCGGTTCGGTCACCGCCGAGCGGTGGTCGGCCGCGCAGGACAAGTGGCTCCCGCTGTGGCAGGTCAACCAGACCTGGTCGTACTGGGGCCTGTACCCGTCGATGATCCTCATGCAGGACGGCCGGCTCTTCTACTCCGGCAGCCACGTCTTCGGCAACGGCACCCCCGGCACCGGCTCCGCGATCTACGACTACGACGCCAACACCGTCACCCCGGTCGGCGGGCTCCAGAACAAGGACGAGCGCGACCAGTCCGCGAGCGTGCTGCTGCCCCCCGCCCAGGACCAGCGGGTGCTGACCCTCGGCGGCGGCAACATCGAGACCAACCCCGACGCCAACCGGCTCACCGACCTCATCGACCTCAAGCAGCCGAACCCGGTCCACACCCCCGGCCCGCCGCTGCCCCAGGGCACCGTCGACCTGCCCACCGGCACGGTCGCCCAGACCGGCGCCCAGGGAAAGATGTACGTCTCCGCGGTGCTGCTGCCCGACGGCAGGGTCCTGGAGACCGGCGGCGGGCTGCACAACCGGGCCGACCCCGTCCACGAGTCCTCGGTCTTCGACCCGCAGACCGACACCTTCGACCCGGTCGCACCCGACCCCGAGGCCCGCGGCTACCACTCCTCGGCCTTCCTGCTGCCCGACGGCCGCGTGATGGCCACCGGCGACAACCCGGGCAACGGCACCTGGAACCACAACGTGTCGATCTACACCCCGGCGTACCTCTTCAAGGGCCCCCGCCCACGGATCACCTCGGTCGCCGACGGCCACTGGACGTACGGCAGCACGCAGCGGATCACCGTCGACCGCGCGATCACCAAGGCCGAGCTGATCCGTCCCGCCGCGGTCACCCACTCCTCCGACCCCAACCAGCGCTTCGTCGACCTGCCGCTGACCGTCGACGGCGGCACGGTCGACCTCAACGTCACCAGCAACCCGAACCTGGCTCCGCCCGGGTGGTACATGCTCTTCGCGGTAGACGTGAACGGCGTGCCTTCGGTGGCGAAGTGGGTCCATCTGGACGCCGCGGCGACGGGGTCCGGGTCCGCGGCACGCTCCGCGACCGGCGTCGCCGAACAGCCCTCCCCGCACATCCACGACTTCGCCGGGGACCTCGCGAGCGAGCCCCTGAAGCCCGGCAGAAAGCGGGCCTCGGCACCGGTCGGGGTGAGCGTCTCGGGCTGCGACCGCGGCTACGGCACCGCGGACGTCTGCGCCCCCGTCGCGTTCCCGAAGGCCGTCGCCCGCACCTCCGCCGCCCGCTGCGGCTGGCTGGACGCGCAGGGCTACCGACTCCCCCTCAAGGTCAACGACAAAAGGGACCCGCTGCGGCTCGATCCGAACAGGAACGGCATGGCCTGCGACCGCGGTGACCTCACCACACCCAGGTGACCTTGCGGGTACGTGTCCGGCTGTTCGCGACAGCCGCCGCATCGGCGGCCACGGGATCGAGGGCGGAGCGGCGGAGTTCGAAGCAGACGGATTCGCCGGCGGCCGCCGCGGGCCTCGGGCAGATCGCAGCCGGTCTGCTGCTCTGCGCAGGAGCGCTCACCCCCTGGCGGCCACCATCGCAGGCGGAGTCATGACGGTCGCGATCACGGTGAAGTGGCGCAAGGGGCTGTGGGTGCAGAACAACGGCTACGAGTACCCGCTCGTGCTGCTGATTCTGCCGGCCGCGCTGACGCTGACCGGATCCGGCCGCTGGTCAGTCGACCACGCCATCGGGCTGCTGCCCTGGGCCCCATGGTGGACCGCCGCGGCCGCAGGCCTCGGCGTCTCCAGCGGACTGACGACTCGCGCCCTCCTCCACCGGCCGACCCGGCGCGACACCCGCCGGTCGCTCGGGTCCCCACTCCCCCAGCAAGTCGCACTCCTGCGGCCCGCACACGAGACGGCATGCGTGGCCTCAACTGCCCTTTTTCCAGGAGCTTTCATGGCGCCTGCCTCTGTGAAAGGGACCTGGAACGTGGAGGGCGAGGGCCTCGCACCCCAAGGGTGCGGCCCGCTCGATGCCGGTGACCTCGACCGCCCTGGCGAACTCGGCGTCGATCCGCTCTTGCCGAGCACCGGCCGAGTTCGCCGTTCCGCGTGCGCGACGATTTCAGCCATGAGCGCGAGGGCGGTGTTCACCCTCGGCATCGCCGCTCGCTGCGCCGGTCAGGATCGCGCTTGCGACAACGTCGAAGAGGTGATCTGCACGTGGCGCGAGCGAGCGTTGATCGCCGAGCCACGCGAGCGCCGCCACCAGCGCGAACAGATCGGCGCCGTCAATGTCGGTCCGCGCCATGCCCTCGTCCTGGGCACGGGTGAGGAGCCGTGCACCGGCCGCGCGCAGAGTGACGCACGAAACGTGGAGTGCGGACTCGGTGTCCTCGATGGCGGCTGCCATCAGCACGACCACGCCCCGGTACTCGGTTGTCCACCTGACGCAGTCGCGCAGCCACGAGACGAGGGCATCGCCGGGCGAGCCGGACGTTTCGAGGACGCCCGCCTTGGCGGTCAGCTCGTCGAAGCTCGTGCGGAGCAGGGCATCGAGCAGCGCCTCGCGCGTCGGGAAGTGACGCAGCAGCGTCGCCAGTCCGACATCGGCCCTGCGCGCGATGTCGCGCAGTGACACGTCGACGCCTTGCTCGGTGATGGCGGTGCCCGCCACTGCGAGCAGGTGGTCGCGGTTCTTCCTGGCGTCGGCGCGCACCTGTCCCCTTGACTATCCGGATCAGTGGTCCATATATTCGGATCAGTGGTCCACTTATGTGGATCGCTGATCCGAATAAGCCTATCCCGCAGCGCGGGCAGGAGAAAACCATGCCGACACACACGATGAGGGCGGTCCGGCTCCACGAGCACGGCGGCCCCGAAGTTCTGCGTTACGACGAGGTGCCGATTCCCGAGCCGGAGCCGGGCGAGGTGCTCGTTCGCGTGCACGCGGTCGGCGTCAACCCCCCCCGACTGGTACCTGCGCGACGGGATGTCCAACCTGCCTCCGGAGGTGCGGCCGAAGTTCAGCCTGCCCGTGATTCCGGGGACGGACCTGTCAGGCGTCGTCGAGGCCGTCGCCGCGGATGTGGACGGCCTCTCCGTCGGGGATGAGGTCTTCGGTCTCCTTCGCTTCCCCAGTTTCGACGGCAGCACTTATGCCGAGTACGTGGCCGCGCCCGCGTCGGACCTCGCGCTCAAGCCCGCCGGCATCGATCACGTGCACGCCGCCGGGGCCCCTATGGCCGGGCTCACCGCGTGGCAGTTCCTGATCGAGCTCGGACACGATCACCCGTCGCCCTTCCAGGCGGCGCAGCATCGTCCGGTGCCACTCGACGCCAACGTGACGGTGCTCATCAACGGCGCCGCGGGCGGTGTGGGGCACTTCGCGCTGCAGCTGGCGAAATGGAAGGGTGCACGTGTCATCGCGGTGGCGTCGGGCGCGCATGAATTGTTCCTGCGCGAGCTCGGCGCCGACGAGTTCATCGACTACACGAAGAGCCGTCCCGAGGAACTCGTGCACGACGTCGACCTCGTTCTCGACGCAGTCGGCGGCCCCGACAGCAGGCGCTTCCTGCGCACGCTCAAGCGCGGCGGCTCCCAGTTCCCTGTGTTCTTCGGTGAATTCGACGAAGAGGAGACCGAGAAGCTGGGCGTCACAGTCACGGGCACCCAGGTCCGCTCGAACGGCGCGCAGCTCGCCGAACTGGGTCGCCTGCTCGACGCGGGCACGGTCCGCGTCGCGATCGACAGCACGTTTGCGCTCGCGGATGCCCGGGCCGCGCACGAACGCGCCGCCCGAAGGCACATCCAGGGCAAGATCGTGCTCACGGTCGCTTAGGAACGAGCCGTACCACCGACGCGTCCGGCGCTCGTCCGCGGGGCACCGATGGCCATCGAGACGCCGATGTGGAGAGTCTGGCCACCGGTGCGGAGTCCACGACCCACACGTCGTCGCTCCACAGCGCCCTATCGGCTGCGAGCACCCCGATCGCTGTCCGGTCAGCTCGGCGGCTCGGCGCAGCCGCTTGTTGTAGCCGGGCCGCAGGGGCAGGTACGAAACAGGTGCCGCAGCCGGGCGTGGCGGTGCCGCACCCAGCGGGCTCGATCATCTAGGTGTCCAGGTTGCCGATCCGGCCGGCGAGAGTGCGCAAGGCTGCAAAAGACCGTGAGCCGGGTTCAGCTGTGCTCACGAACAACCACTGGCCCGGGTCGCCTGGAAATATAAGGGTCTCATAGTTCAGGGTGATTTCGCCGAGCAAGGGGTGCCGGTAGTGTCTGGTGCCGTGGGAAAACTCCTCCACGTCGTGCGCGGCCCACCATCGGCGAAATTCTGCGTCCGCCGCCGACAGTTGATCGATCAGCTCGGCCAGTTGCGGATCGTTCGGATGCCGACCCGCATGCAAGTGCAAACCCGTGACAAGCATGCGGGCGGCCATGTCCCAGTCGACAAATAGTTCACGTGCCGCAGGGTCGAGAAACATGAATCGCGCCAAATTGCGCTCGCGAGCCGGCATGGCCTCGAAATCGACGAATATCGCGCGCGCCATCGCATTGAGGGCGAGGACGTCCATGCGGCCGTCCAGGATCATGGCAGGGGTATCCCGAAGCGCCTCAAGCAGTGCGTACGCACCCGGGCGCACTCGCCTCGGACGGGCAGGCCGGCTCACCCTGGCCGCGGAGTGCGGCCTGGCCAGGTTGAACAGATGCGCACGCTCGGCATCATCCAGCCGCAGAGCGCGGGCTACGGCCTCCAGCACTGCTTCGGAGGCATTGGCCACCCGTCCGCGCTCCAGGCGGATGTAGTAGTCCGCGCTCAATCCGGCGCAGAGGGCGACCTCCTCGCGGCGAAGTCCTGGAACACGGCGGCTCGCCCCCGGTGTGACCCCGGCCTGCTCGGGAGCGACCCGGGCGCGCCGCGAGCGCAGAAAATCGCTCAGCTCCTTGTTGTCACCCGAAGCGGACGATGCCTTGGCCATATATTGAGGCTAGCCCTCGGCGCGCCACCACGGCAAGACACGCAGTGGAATGGTACGGCCACTTAAGCTGGTCCCCGTCAGCGAGAAGGGAGCTGGAGCAGCCGCCCGGAAAAGCAGAATGGAGTCGCGCTGTTTTCTGCCGTACAAGCGACTGAAGTCGGCGGGCGGGCGTTCTTCGGTAATCCTGGCGGGTGAAGGACGGCGGATTCGCATCGCCTCCATGAATTTCCGTGAAAGTGGACCGTCGAGGAAGTTACTGGGGCAGCTGGCCATGTGCCCGGCACGGGATCGCCTTCCGCGTCTGTCCGGGCTGAGACGCCGCGCTCCCGGGGTACCCGCAAATGTGCGAGCCGAGGCTGGGTTACCGCCCACGGCCGCACACACGCTCCGGCAGTCGCTGCCGCGAGCCGCCCGCACCGGCCGCCGCCGTCCGGCCCGCCGGCGGCGGCGGCCAGGTCCCCGGTCCCGGGCGCCCACGACGTACTGCGGGCGGAGCCGGCGGGGGGGTCGAATGACTTGCAGTCCTCCAGGCGCCGTCCCGGGGGCCGCGTCGGCAACCTCTTCGCCCGCCTCCGTGCCGGCGAGGTCGAACTGCGTTCCCCGAAGCACCCACCACTCATTGCTCAGCGATGGGGCTGGGGGGGGCCTGCCAGTACCTGGACCAGTGGGCCACGGCCGAAGCAGGCCTGCTGGACCGCTCCCCCACGGCCTCCCGGCTGGTTCTCTGGCATTGCACGCCGACGTCAAGAAGCAAGGACATCCGCATGGATCTGAAGCTCGAAATGATCGTGCTCCCCGTCTCCGACACCGACCGGGCCAAGGCCTTCTACGAGAAGGCCGGATTCCGCCTGGACGTCGACTACACGGCGCGTGAGGACTTCCGGGTCGTGCACTTCACGCCGCCCGGCTCCGAGTGCTCGATCATCTTCGGCGAGGGGATGACGCCCGTCGCACCCGGCTCGTTCCAGGGCCTGTACCTCATCGTCTCCGACATCGAGGAGGCCCGCGCGGAGCTCGTCGGCCGCGGCATCGAGGTCAGCGAGATCTTCCACGACGCAGGCGGCCTATTCCACGGCCACGGGGGCGGAGACGTCACCCACCGCGGCCCCGGCCAGGAGCGGCTGGCCGGCCTGCACCCCGAGCGCGCCTCCTACGGCTCCTTCCTCACCTTCAGCGACCCGGACGGCAACGGCTGGGTGCTCCAGGAGGTCTCGAAGCGCCTCCCCGGCCGCTGACAATCCCACAAGCCACCGTCCACGGGCTGCAACGGGCCGTGTCCGGCCCGGATGGCAGCCAGTCCGGCCCAGCGGTGCTCGCGGTCCTGACCGAAGGCCGGCACCGGACCGCCGGGCGAGCGCAAGGGGGGTCTCCGCTGTCCAGCTGCCGCAGGGCCGCGCCGGCCAGCGGGCACCGCGGGCACCCCGCAGGCACCGACAGACGGCTCTGCCGCCGGGGCCGTCCCATCCCGTGACCGGCCCCTCGACCCCGTGCGGTGCGGCGGCCCCGGCGCCGTCCGCGCCGGTGAACGGCAGACGCGGCCGGCAATGGGCCGCGGCCGCCGCAGTGTCCGGCCCGACTCACGGAAGCAATGAGGAACGAAACAGTGAGGAACACAGCAGTGACGAACGAGACAACCCGCACCTACGACGTGATCGTCATCGGCGGGGGGCCGGTCGGCGAGAACGTGGCCGAACGCGCCCGCGCCGCAGGGCTCAGCACCGTGATCATCGAGCGCGAACTGCTGGGCGGTGAGTGCTCGTTCTGGGCCTGCGACCCCAGCAAGGCGCTGCTGCGGCCGGTGGTGGCACGTGCCGACGCGAGCCGCGTACCCGGACTCGACCCGGCGGTGGCCGGCCCATTGGACGTCGAGGCGGTCCTCGCTCACCGCGACAAGATGTCCTCGTACTGGAAGGACGAGGACCAGGTCGACTGGCTGAACTCGGTCTCCGTCGACCTGATACGCGGCCACGGCCGCCTCACCGGCCCCAAGCAGGTGGCCGTGCAGACCCCTGAGGGCGACACCATCGCCCTGACCGCCCGGCACGCCGTCGCCGTCTCCACCGGCACCCGCGCCGCACTGCCCCCCATCCCCGGGCTCGACACCGTCGGTCCCTGGACCAGCCGCGAGGCCACCAGCGCCGACAAGGTGCCCGGTCGCCTCGCCGTCGTCGGAGGCGGTGTGGTCGCCGTCGAGATGGCCACCGCCTGGCAGGCCCTCGGCTCCCAGGTCACCATGCTCGTCCTCGAGAACGGGCTCCTGGAGCGGATGGAGCCGTTCGCCGGCGGACTGGTCGCCGACGGACTGCGCGAAGCAGGCGTCGACATCCGCTTCAACACCACCGTCACCTCCCTGGCCCGCGCGGGCGGCGAAGACGGCGAGGTGCGGATCACGCTCTCCGACGGCGGGCAGCTGGCCGCGGACGAGATCCTGCTGGCGACCGGCCGCGCCCCGCAGACCCGCGACGTCGGCCTGGAGACCGTCGGTCTCACCCCCGGCGACTGGCTGACCGTCGACGACACCTTCCGTGTCACCGGCGTCGACGGCGGCTGGCTCTACGCCGTCGGCGACGTCAATCGCCGCGCCCTGATGACCCATCAGGGCAAGTACCAGGCCCGCATGGCCGGCACCGTCATCGGCGCCCGCGCCAAGGGAGAGCCCGTCGACGACGCCCCCTGGGGCGCGCATGTCGGCACCGCAGACCACTCGGCCGTACCCCAGGTCGTCTTCACCACCCCCGAGGTCGCCTCCGTCGGTCTGACCAGCCGCGAGGCCGAGCAGAGCGGGCGCCGCATCGAGGTCGTCGACTACGACCTCGCCCACGTCGCCGGCGCCCACCAGTACGGCGAGGACTACCGCGGCCGGGCCCGCATGCTCGTCGACACCGACCGCAACACCGTCGTGGGCGTCACCTTCGCCGGCCCCGGCGTCGGGGAACTGGTGCACTCGGCCACCATCGCGGTCGCCGGCGAGGTGCCCCTCGACCGGCTCTGGCACGCCGTCCCCGCCTTCCCCACCCTCGGCGAGGTCTGGCTGCGGCTGCTGGAGACCTACCGCGGCTGAGCATGCTCCATCCGCCGAACGAGGCTCCGGCATGGCCCGGGGGCGGGCGCTGCGGGGCTTCGCTGCCCCTCAGCGCCCGCGCCCGGGCCTGAAAGCACTCGCACGTGGGGCTGTCGACGGCACCGGCCAGGATGCCCGGCCGACGGCAACCGCGCCTCTCAGGCGCCACTTCCTGTACCTCCGCTGGTCACACCCGGTGACCGCACGTCCTCGTCCGGCGCTGTGCGTCGTCGGTCGTCTCAGGAGACTATGGAAGCACCAGAACGGCACGGAAAACATTCCAGCGCTGCAGCTCCAGGGCCTGCGCTGGGCGCGCGTCGGCCTGGCAGGTGGAAGGAGCACCTGGGATGAGTGGAGCGGGATCCCTCCGACCGACTGCCCACCCAATGCGTACGGACCGGTCAGCCGATCACGGTGGCTCGTGTGGACGAGTGGGATCTGGCGCGCATCGCCCGTGACGCCGCGGCCGCCGCCGTCCTGGCCAGTGTCGGCATCGCGCGATACCGCTGGCCGCCCAGGTCCGGGCACTCGGCGTCCTGGGGCTGATGCGCGGCCGCAATCAACTGCCCTTCAACGCGGACGACGTCACCCTGGCCGGTGAGCTCGCCGGCCGAACTGCAGTGTCCCTCGACAACGCGCGCCTGTACCAAAGCGTCCGCAACACTGCGGTGACGCTCCAGCGCAGCCTGCTGCCCCGGCCGACGCCGCCCGAGAGTCTGGAGGTCGCCACCCGGTACCAACCCGCCGTAACCTCCACCGAGGTCGGTGGCGACTGGTTCGATGTCATCCCCCTCGCGGAGGACAAGACCGCGCTCGTGGTGGGCGACGTGATGGGCAGCGGCATCGATGCGGCCGCCACGATGGGCCGCCTGCGCACCGCCACCGCGAACCTGGCCGACCTCGACCTCCCGCCCGCCCAGGTGCTGCAACGCCTCGACAAGATCACCGCCGGTTTGGATCCCTACATCGCCACCTGCATCTACGCCGAATACGACCCGCACAGCGACCTGTGCCGCATCGCCGCAGCCGGACACCTGCCCCCCGTACTGACACCTGCAGGCAGGCCGCCCGAGCTGCTCGACCTACCCTCTGGTGCGCCACTCGGGGTCGGCGGCGTCCCCTTCGAAACGACCACCGTGCCCTTGCGCCGCGGCGATCAACCGGTCCTCTACACCGACGGCTTGGTCGAAACACGCCGCGATGCCATCGACGAACGACTCGGCCTCCTCCTGCGCGTACTCGACGGCCACGACCTCTCCCTGGAAGAGACCTGCGACCGGCTCCTGGAAGCACTGCGCGATCCGGACGACCACGACGACGTGTCCGTACTCATCGCCCGGCCCAGACCCCGGCCCTGACTCACCGCCGACGGCTGCCGGGGTACAGGACTCCTTGACTCCTTGCGGTGATGGACGGCGGCCGCGGCAAGGAGGACATCCCGGTGGACCGGGCTGCCGAAGTACGTGGCGTACAGGATCGCCGCCAGGTGTGGAGCGAGCCCGGGGTGCCGGGACAAAGCCGCCCGCGCCATGCGCTCGGCGTACTCGTCAGGGGCGCGGGCTCGGGTGGGGCTGATCGGGGTGGGGTCTCCGAGGAGAACAGCACCACGTGCGGGCGGTCTTGAGGTACGGCGTGCGTCACGGCGCCGTCGCCGCCGACTCCTGGGATGTGCTGGTCGCGGTGCGGTAGAAGTCGGCTGCGGCGACGGTGGCGGGGACGCCGAGTTCGGCGGCGACCGCGGTGATCGCGGCGGCGCCGGCGGCCAGGTCGGCATGGCCGCCGGTGGTGAAGAACGGTGCGATGAACTTCTCGTAGTGCGCTCGGGCTTCCTCCTCGGTCTGTCCGCCGAGGAAGGTCCGCATGTGCCGTACCGTGGTGTCGGGGTCTTCGCGGATGACCTGCAGGGCGTGCCGGTGGGCTCGTACGACGGCCTGGACCGCGGGGTCGTCCGGGTGGATGTGGGTGGGGTCGACGGCCACGCCGACGGTGGGGATCCGGAAGTGTTCGCCGACCCAGGCCAGCACCTGCCAGCCGTTCTCGGCGGCTACCGCCTCCGGCGCCATGGTGCTGCCGACCAGGGCGGCATCGAGTGTGCCCTCGCGCAGCCCGCGCAGATCCATGCCGTAGTCGCCGGGCATGCGGACGACGGTGTGGAGGTCACGGTCCGGGTCGAGGCCGGCCTTGCGCAGCACGATCCTGGCGAAGCACCCGGGTGCGGTGCGGGGGGCGTGCACAGCCAGCCGCCGGCCGGCCAGATCGGCCAGTGAGGTCAGGCCGGGGCGGGCGAGGAACCAGAAGAGCGGGCGGTCGGTGTTGACGTGGAGTGCCACCCAAGGGGTGCCGTCGGTCAGCCGTGACAGCAGTGCCCGGCCGAGGCCGATGGTGGCGCAGCGGCGCAGCCGCTCCTCGTCCCAGGTGCAGCCGTCGCGCAGTGAGACGTGGACGCCCTCGTCGGCGTAGTAGTCCTGCTGGTCGGCGATGTAGGCGGCCAGCTCCTCGTGCAGGCCGCGTCCGACGTAGGCAAGGTCGATGGTGTGCATGGACGCCCTTCGTTGATCGTGTCACCGCCGCTCGCCGCGCGTTTCGCGGGCGTCGCGGTCGTGGTGCTGAGGGGCCGGTGTGCCGGGTGCGTGCCGGACCGGGACGGTCCCCGTGCGCGGGGGTCAGCAGTGGTACGTCAGTACATGGACATCCCGCCGTTGACCGGAGCCGTGGTACCGGTCATGAAGGCGTTGTCCTCGCCGGCGTAGAAGGCGACCGCCTGGGCGACGTCCACCGGGCGCGCGAGCCGGCCCAGGGGTGTGGCGGCCACCTGCCGCTGCTTGAGCGCATCGTCCAGCACATTGGCCGTCATGCGGGTGTCTTCCACGGGACCGGGAGCGACGACGTTGACGGTGATGCCGTGCGGGCCCAGTTCCTGTGCGAGGTACCGGGCGAACTGTTCCAGTGCGGCCTTGGACGTGCCCAGTGCGATCATGCCTTCCCGGGGCCGGCGGCTGAGGCCGGTACCGAGATAGACGATGCGTCCCCACCCCTGTCCGGTCATGGTGGGCAGGACGGCCTTCGTGACCGCGAACGCCGCACGCATCTCGGCGTCGATTTTGCCGCCGAGTTCCTCCCACGTCATGTCCTGGAACGACTTGACCGCATAAGGGATCAGCGCGTTGTGCACGAGCACGTCGATGCCGCCCCATGCCGCCCGGACCTGCTCGACCATGCTGTCGACGGCCGCTGCCTCGCGCACGTCGGCCTGCACGGCCATGGCCTGGCCGCCTGCGGCCTCGATGCCGGCCACCACATCCTCGGCCGCCTTGCCGCTGCTGAGGTAGTTGACCACCAGACGCATCCCTCGCGCGGCCAGAAGTCGCGCGGTGGCCGCCCCGATTCCGCTGCTGGCCCCCGTCACCAATGCCACCCTGCCGGTTGCCCCAGTCATGGCCCGCTTCCTCCTCTTCTGCCGGGCGGTTCCGCGCGGGCGTGTGGAGGCATCTCGCGCGGGACGGCATGTCCAGGATGCGCGCCGATTCGGGGCGCCGCGCGGTGTACGTCCCTCCATGTGGATCAGCCGCTGACGGTCTTTCCGTAACAGGCGTGGCAGCCGGGCGGCAGACATCCGCTGAGGGGGCGGCCCGCGGTGTCAGGTGACACGCCGCAGGCAGTGGGGGTGAGGTCGGCGAGGGTGGGGTAGCCGTCGACGGCCGTGATCAAGTCGGCTTCGGCGAGCAGGGCCCGCAGGACGTGGACGATGCCGGCTTCGCCGCCGTAGGCGAGGCCGTAGGCATAGGGGCGGCCAACGCCGACGGCAGTGGCGCGCAGGGCGACGGCCTTGATGATGTCGGCTCCCGTACGGACACCGGAGTCGAACAGGGCGGGCGTCCGGGCGGCGGCGTCGACCACGGCGGGCAGGGCTTCGAGGGCGGGCAGGCCGCCGTTGGCCCGGCGTCCGCCGTGGTTGGAGCAGTGGATGCCATCCACGCCGGCGTCCTTGGCGCGACGGACGGAGGGCGGCCCGGGCCAGTGGCGCACGGGCCGCCCTCAGCGGCGTCCTCGGTGCTCAAAGGAGCATGCGGTGGCTCCGGGAGGTGCCACGGGCGGCGCCGACGACGACGTCCCACCAGCGGTGGTCCCAAGGGGGCCCCTCGGGACGGCCGTTTTGGCAGCCTCCGTGGTCACGGTCCTCGCACGGGGTGCAGGCCACGACGGTGAGCCGGTTGCTGGTGGCGGTGACGGTGGGGCCGCCGGGGCCGCCGGCGATGGCGGTGGCGGTCGCGACGTCGGTGATCCTTCCCGCGGCGACGTCGGCCGCGGTCGAGGTGTAAGCGGCGGTGCAGGCGAATGACGCACCCGGTGCCAGGGTCCCGGCCGGGCACGTCACCGTCGGAGTCCCGGGGCCGTCGTCGGTGACGCTGAGACCGCCGCCACCGGCGCCGTGCCGCGGCCGGCCGCGTAGTCCCTGTGGCCGGAGAATGTGCCGCCGCCGTTGTTCAGCACTACCGGGACCTCGCCCTCGTCGGCGCCGGCCGTCACGATGTCGGCCTTCCTGTCACCGTTGAAGTCGCCCACCGCCAACGCCACCGTTGGCCGGTGGGCCGCGATGGGGCGGGCGACGTGCGAGGCGGAGCCGACGCCCACGGCGACCTGCGCCGGGCCTGCGGCGCCAAGGGCCAGCGGCAGCGCGGCCGCGGCGACCGGCAGGGCGAGCCACGGGCGTCGTGTCCCTTCGGGGCGGTTCCGGCCGTATCTCGTCACGAACTGGGGCGGTATTATGATCGTCTCCGTGGCGGCGGTGATGGGCGCCCATGACAGGTCCGGATGTGGTCGCTGACGACCTCGTGGCTCATGGGGGGGTTCACCCCGGGCAGGCAGCCCTGCGGGCCGGATCCGCGGGCGCTCGCCCCGTCGTGTGACGCGCGATCGGTCCGCCTTGCGGCTCAAGGGCGTACTGCTCGAAGCGCATGCGGAGATCAGCGGATAACCGCAGATGGAAGTGGGTTTCCGTTGATCCGGAACTCAGTACAAGCGCAGCCGCGACCCGGGGCAAACTGATGGCCGCCAGTCGTGGATGTCCCGTGTGCGCGAGGGCCGAAACGGTCTGGGTGCGTTCAGCTCCGGTCTGCCCAGCGCGCAGGATGCGGGGCGAACCCCGCATCCAGCCCGGAGAAGCCGGCCCTGGTGCACGCACGCGTGCTGCCCGGTCCGCCACCCGCTGCGGGTGGCGGACCCAGGGCGGGGTTCAGGTCCCGGCCCGCTCGGAGGCCAGCAGGTCGCACAGTTCGGCCACCGCCTCGCGGAGCCTGTCGGCGAAGGCGCGCATCTGGTCGGCCACCGGCAGCGGTGTGCTCAGGTAGAGGTGGAACCGCTCGGGCAGCAGGACATAGGCCACGCCGATGCAACGGCTGCTGGTCGACCCGAAGCCGAAGTACTGGATGCCGGCGGACGGGGCGGAGCTGGTGCTCAGGTAGTCGTCCCGCATCGTCAGCCAGCCCGGGGTCCGGTACAACGCGGGCTGCTCGGGCACTGCCAGTTCCGTCCCGCGCCGCCGCTGGATCAGTTCCAGTTCCCACAGGTGCTGCTCGGGCGCCTGCCCGGCCTGACACTCTTTCGCGCGTTCCACATGTCTGCCTGCGGCGGCCCGGAACGCGGCGCGCCGGGTCGCCGCGTCCGCCGCCGGGTCGTCCATCACGGTCACGAAGGCGCGCATCTCGGGGGTGACGACGCGCATCGCCTCGGTCCGCCCGTGGCGGTACTGGCGGGTGGCGATCGATTCATACGTGGCGCCCAGCAGCCCCTTGGCGCGCCAGTGGGCGAGCTGGTAGGCGACCTGGACGAACGCGTCCGGCGACACGCCCAGCGCCTTGGCCGTGCCGCTGCCGAAGCCGCTGAAGGAGACGGTGGCGGTGGCGGTGTTCTCGCCGTACGCGGCGAACGCTTCGGCGGCAGAGCGCACCTGGGCCCGCAGGGCGTCGTCCAGCTCGAACACGATCGGCTCCAGCGCCGGTTGCCCCTGGGCGCGGGCTCCTGACTGCCGGGAGTGCTCCTCGGCCGGGGTGCCGAGCAGGGCATCGGTGAAACTGAGAATGGTGGTCCCGTCCAGCTCGCAGTGTTCGACGTTGATCCCTGCGCGTCCGTCGGCGAACACGATCAGGGACACGGCCTTGTCGAACCAGCGGTTGCCTCGGTCTCCGTAGAGCAGCTCGTCGCAGGCGTCCTGGATGTCCGCAGGCGCGAAATCCTCCAGGCAGACGCAGAACAGGGCAGTCTCGACGTCGTCCAGCGCCTCCGCGTTGCGCGGGTGGCGGGCGAGCAGGGACTCGCGGGCGGCCGCCCATTCGGCGCGGGCCATGGTGGTGAGGTGGCCCACCGAGGTGTCCGGGCCGGCCGGCTCGGAGCCGGCCTTCATCACGGCGCGCAGGCCGGCCTCGAGGTCGTCCAGGCTGTGCGGGACGCCGCCGGGGCCGAGTACGTCCAGCCGGAACATGCTGCCCCGGTGGAAGACGACGATGTGCCGGGCCCTGGACGGACCGGGCGACTGCTCGCTGTAGGGGGCGCGGACGGTGTCCTGCTGCGCGCCGGGGATCCGGGTGGTGGAGAACAGGAACTTGTTCTGCACCATCGACTGGGGCCGGCCGCGCAGAGTCACCGGCGCGATGAGCTCCTGGTCGAGCTGGCGCTTGTAGTTGAGGGCGCCGGCGATGAGTCCGGCCGCCCGCTCCACCTGCGCCTGGCCGGTGTCCTGGAACAGGAAGAAGAAGTTGGCGTTGAGCGCGATCCGGTCCCTTCGGCCCAGGTATCGGTACGGCCAGAACGTGTCGAGCCAGCTGTGGACGCCGTCTGTGGCGTCGTACTCCTCCAGCGCGGCGTGCAGCACCCGGCCTGGACTGTCAGGCCGCAGAAAGGCGGCCACCTCCGCCTGGGTGGCTGCCAGTTCCTCGGCGGTCAGCAGCGGCGCGCACCACGCGAGGAACCTCTCGCAACTCGCCTCCAGCGTCGGCAGCGGCACGCGCGGCAGGCCGTCCTCCTGGGCGAAGGTCGCACCGACCGCGCTTTCCTGACTGGTGTTCAATTCGGCTCTTTTCTCGAGTCGTGCGGACCTGTGGTGTCCTCGCAGGAGGCGAGCCCTCCGGCCCAAGGCTCCGATGTGCCGTCGCCCGGCCGGGAGAGGTAGAGCTGCGCGTGGAGCCAGCCTTCCGTCTCCAGACCCCGAGCATCCACCCCGGCGGCCGACATCGTCTCGAGTACGAGGGCCTGTTCCTCCGGGGAGGCGAACCGTCGCTGTCTGAAGACCTCGTCGACCCGGATCGTTTGGTACCCCAGTTCGGCCAGGGCGCGTTCGACGGGATCGAACGGGAACATCCGGAGCACGAAGTGCGCCATCCAGGGCCTGCGGCCCTCCTGCGCCCGGACCACGTGGGTGAGCGTCCGCTCGGTGACGTATCCCAGGCACCCCGTCGAGATCACCAGGTCCGTCCCGGCGAGCTGGGCGCGCTGCCGGGGCGTGGGGGCGTGCTCCTCCAGGTCGGCGTGCACCCCGGCGTCGAGGAACCCGGCATCGAGCGCGTAGGACAGCGCGCTGCCGGAGGTGTCCAGGCCGACGAAGCGGATGTCCTGCGCGGGCCGCCGGGACCGGGCCAGCTCCCGGTCCCGGGCCAGGAGTTCCGTGCGCGTGCCGGCATCGGCAGCCGTCGCGGCACCGCCATCCGGGCCGCAGTAGCGCGCGTACAGCTCGTCCATGGTCGCGTCGTACTTCAGCAGGGCGGCGTTGATCCCGTAACTGCAGCCTATGTCCAGTACCTGGGGCACCGCGACGTGCCGGGACTCCCGGTACTCCTTGATGAGCTTGGCGAAGTAGGGCTTGGCATGCTGCGGCACGCAGTAGCCGAGAGGGCGGAGCACGCGGAAATAGCTGCGCGGATCGGGCTGGGTGTAGATGTGGTCAAGGGAGACCTTTCCGGTCGTGTCGAAACGCACGGGGCTCTATTCCTCCGTGGATCGCAGAGTGAGGGAAACGGCCGGCGACCGCGGGACCTCGCCGCCAGTCAGTCGAGCAGTCGGTCGCCCCGTACGGCCCGGCCCTCGGCCGCCAGGTGCTCGGGCAGCACCCGGCCGAAGAGCTGCCGGGTCCGGGCCACGCTCCCGATGACGCCGGGGCGCTCGCTGTAGGCGAAGATCGCGGAGTGGCGCGCGGCCTCGCCGCGCACCGGGCTCACGCGGTGCAGGGAGTAGCGGCCCTTGAACAGCTGCAGGTCGCCAGGTTGCAGGGCGAGCCGCCGGATCAACCTCTCGCCCCGGCCTTCCAGCACGTGCCGTACGTCGTCGAAGCACTCGTCCTGGGCGGACCTGATGTTGGGGCAGTACTCGAAGACGCCGCCGGCCTGCGCCTCCTGTGTGAGCATGCTCACGGTGAACTCGTTGGTGTCGAAGTGCCACGGGTGCTCCATGCCCGGCAGGACGACATTGAGGACCAGTCCGGAGAGCGGGTCGGCCAGCTCGTGCAGCCGAGGCAGTCCGAAGCAGCGGGCGACGAAGTCCTGGAACGCCGTGTCGCAGTAGAGCCGGCTGATGAGGGAGCTCGCCGGGACACGGTCCCGCGCGACGAAGGCGTTGCCCGCCGGAACGTCCTGCGGCCGGGGTGGTCCTGCGGCAGGTCCGAGTCCACCGCGATGTTGTAGACGTTGACCGTTTCGGCGTCGTAGTGCGCCATGGGGGCGATGGCCGAGCACTCCTGCCGCAGGACGTCGCGGAGCGACGGACGGATGAAGTCAGGCAGGACGGTGCAGCCGAGAACCGCCAGTTCGCGCCGGGCGTGGGAGACCACGGCCTGCCCTGCGGCGCTGTCGAGTTCTGTCAGCGGATACCGAGCGGTGTCGACCACTTGGTCAAGCGCGATGGCTTCCGAAGTGCTCATGCGACCCTCTCCACGTGCGGGCAGACCGTCCCGAGGAATCCTGGATCCCCCCTGGCTCGTCGGCAACTCCCCCGAGAGGTACCCGGGTTGAAGCTCTCATAATGGCCGCCACGTTGTCTGTAACACACGACACTGAGTGGCCGCCTCCCCGGCCTGAAGGCCCGGGCATCCTGGGAGAGATCAGGTGAGTAGCCCGCACGAGGCTGTCCTCACCTGTATCGAGCGCCGGACCCTGCGGGACGCGAGGCGGCGTCAACCGTGTGCGGCCGGGAAACCCTCCTGCCGTCAGCGTGGCGACGTCAACTGCGTGGCCTTGGCGGGAAGCGTGTCCTGGCGTTCTCGGTGTGGGCGCGCATGACCTGCTGGGCGCGTACGTCATCGCGGGCGGCGATGGCCGCGATCAGCTCGCGGTGCTCCACCCAGGCCTGGCGGGCGATGGGTGTGTAGTACCGGCGGACCCTGCGCTCGACATGGGCGGCCAGCTCCGCGAGCACCGCGTTCCCGGCCAATTCCATGACACAAGCGTGGAACGTGGCGTTCGCGATCACCACCGCGTCCACGTCGTCGTCGGCGACCGCGGCCTCGCCAGTCGCGCACAGCTCGTCCAGCCGCTCAAGTCCCTCGGCGGAGGAGCCGACCGCGGCCAGGCGCGCCGCCTCGGTCTCCAGCAGAGCGCGGACAACGAAGAGTTGGTCGGTCTCGTCGCCGGTCGGCTGGTGGACGAAGGCACCCCGGGCGGGGCGAAGGTCCACCCACCCTTCGGTGTTCAACCGCTGCAGCGCCTCGCGTACGGGCTGCCGGGAGACGCCGAGGTGGTCCGCGAGCTCGCTCTCCGCCAGGTGCCGGCCAGGGTGCAGTGCCCCTGAGCTGATCAGCTCCAGCAGAGCCTCGTACACGCGCTCGCGCAGCGGTTTGGGGCGCTCCAGCTTGAACATCGATCCCTGCGGCAGTCCGTTGAACAGCATCGTGGCCTCCCCTGAGCTCTCCTGTTTCATTGATCCATGGGCCTCACTCGGCGTGAGGGAGAGTATCGAACGGCGAGATCGGATCGTGGCCCTGGACCGTGCGCCCGGCGGACACGACACTCCCACACGGCGACGTCAACGTCTTCGCCCGGCGGCTTGTTCGGGGGTGCTGGGCGCGTTGCCGGCGGTCCAGCCGGCGAGGAACGCGGTGGAGTTCCCCGGCCTGACGATCAAGGGCCGGTCGGGGAGCGCCACTCGGGCAGCGACCACCTCACCGACACCAGTGCCGCCGTGCCCCGTGTCCCACGGGGCCTGCACCGGTAACGCACGGCCGCGACGGGTCCGGTGCTGCCCAGCCGCCTCGGCGATCACTCGTCATCGCCTGCGTGTGCGAGCAGTTCCTCGGGTGACCAGGCCAGGCGTCCCTCTGCGAAATCGGCCAGCACGCCCCGGACCCACGCCAGCTCGGCCGCCGTCATCGTGCGCAGGTACTCCAGCTCCAGCGTCGAGATCCGCGGCAGCCCGCTTTCCGCTTCCCGGGCGAGGTCCGCCTCGTGCTGGGTGAGGGCCGCTTCCAGGGCCTTGGCGC
The DNA here is from genome assembly GCF_053598835.1 of Streptomyces sp. NPDC001070. Classification (NCBI taxonomy): domain Bacteria; kingdom Bacillati; phylum Actinomycetota; class Actinomycetes; order Kitasatosporales; family Streptomycetaceae; genus Streptomyces; species Streptomyces sp. NPDC001070. The sequence goes on along the minus strand of NZ_JBSFLB010000037.1, from coordinate 46,929 downwards.
GGCGGCTGAGGGCATCCCTCAGCGCCTCCGGGGTCAGCATCATGAGCAGCGACAGCGCGGCGGGAAACTCGGGGAACTCCCGCTTGGGCGTGGAGAGCATCTCGTCCAGCCAGCGGTGTGCCGTCTCGCTGCCCGCGTCGGTGACCTCGTAGACCGTGCGCTCCGGGTACTGCGCGTCCCGGCCCGTCTCGCGGACGGCGATCAGTCCGGCAGCGAGCAGGCGGTCCATGGTCCGGTACAGGCCTGCCCGCTGACCGACGTTGACGACCTGGTCCTTGCCCCATTCCTTGAGCAATCGCTGGATGCCGTAGGGGTGCAGCGGCTTGTAGTGCAGCAGGGCCAGGACGGTCAGGGCGAGGGGGGAACTCCGGGGCGCAGTGCTCATGGCCCGATACTACTCACGGTCGAACTAGTTGACTAGAGACTAGTAACAGTGCAACTATTTCGCCATGACGAACTCGACTGGCACGACGAACGGCAAGGTTCGCTCCGCACTGGTCATCGGCGGCGGTATCGCCGGTCCCGTCACCGCGATGGCGCTGCAGCAGGCGGGCATCGAGGCGACGGTCTTCGAGGCGTACGACGGCCCGGCCGACGAGGTCGGCGGCGGCATGGGCCTGGCGCCGAACGGATTCCAGGCGTTCGACGCGATCGGCGTGGGCGATGCGATCCGCGGGGTCAGCACCGCGATGAACGGCATCGTGCTGCGGAGCTGGAACGGCAAGAAGCTGGCCGAGTTCGGCACGCTGCCCGGTCTCGACCCGATGCGTTTCGTGATCCGCGCGGAGCTGTTTCGCACCTTGCGCCAGGCGGCCGAGGAGCGGGGCGTGACCACGCTCTACGGCAAGCGCATCGTCGACGCGCACGAGGACGCCGGCGGTGTCACCGCGCGCTTCGAGAACGGCAGCGCTGCGACCGCGGACGTGCTGATCGGCGCGGACGGGCTGCGCTCCACGGTACGCCGCCTGATCGACCCGACCGCTTCCGCGCCTCGGTTCGCGGGTACGGCGGGGTTCGGCGCGATGGTCGCCGACGCCGGCGTCGCGCCCACCGACGGCATGATGCACATGGCCTTCGGCAAGCGGTGCTTCTTTGCCTGGCAGGTTTTCGCCGACGGCACGGGCATGTGGTTCATCAACCTGCCGGTGGGGCAGCCGCTCTCGGTCAACGAGCAGCGCGAGCGCGGCGGCGCCTACTGGCTGGAACACCTGGCGAAGGTCTGCGAGGGCGACGCCACCCCGGCCGAGCCGATGCTGGCGGCCACCGACCCGAAGACGATGCTCTTCGCCGGCAGCACCGAGAACATGCCGCGGTCGGTGCGCTGGAGCCGCGGCCGGATGGTCCTCACCGGGGACGCGGCCCATGCGCCCTCCTCCAGCTCCGGCCAGGGCGCCTCGCTCGCCGCGGAGAGCTCCGTCGAGCTCGCCCGGTGCCTGCGCGACCTGCCCCTGCCTCAGGCGCTCGCCCGCTACGAGGAACTGCGCCGGCCCCGGGTGGAGCGGATCATCAAGGAGACCGCCCGTACCAACGCCCGCAAGGCCGCGGGCCCGGTCGCACGGGTGATCCGCGACGCGCTGCTGCCGACGATGTTCAAGCTCATGAAGCCCGAGAAGAACGCCTGGCAGTTCCAGTACCCGATCGACTTCGACTCCCCCGTGGCGTGAGGGCTGCCCGCGCGGCGACGCCGCCCGTGGACCGCGCGTCCTCGACTGGGCCGCCACATCGCGCGCGGGGGCCGGCGGCGCGGAACTGCTGTGCGGTCGGACTCGGCCGCGCTATCGGAGCGTTGACCGCTCGGCGGGTACCGAATGCGTTCCGTCCTTGAGCCGTGCGATCACCATCAGCTTGTTGCCGCGGCCGATTCGTCGCGACATTCCCTCGAGTACGGGCCAGACGTGAGCCAGGACCCTGCTCTGCACGGACGTCTTGGAGTACTCGCTGAAGATTCTCTGCATCTTGGCCCGCGGAGACGTGTCGCGGCGCAGCGAGATCATCTCGCAGCCGGCGCGGCCGAGGATCTCGCGCATCCCGGCCTCGGTGAAGTAAATCTTGTGTTCCCAGTAGTACATGTGCCCCGTGAGATCCACCCGCCCGCCGGTGATCGCTTCCAGTCCCAGCAGCAACGGACGAACGGGGAAGGCTGCATCCGGGGTTTCCATCAGCAGGAGCCCGCCCGGCCGCAACTTCGTCAGCGCCTGCGCAACGACCGGCAGAGGGTCATATAGGTGCTCGATGACATCCCAAAGAGTCACCGCGTCAATGGAGTCGTCCGGAACCAATTCGAGAAGGTCGTCACTGTGGCAGACATTCAGTCCGCGTGACCGGGCCGCGGCGACCGCGTCACGGTCCACGTCCACCCCGTAGGCGGACAGGCCGAGTTCCTCCGCGTAGGAGACGAAGTTCCCGATGCCGCAGCCGATGTCCAGTACGGAGTCAATGCGGTCCAGCTTCGCGGCGTGGTCGAGAGTGGCGGCGTAGCGCTGCTGGTACCCCTGGCGGACCGCGTCGTCCGCGTACATGTCGAACTTGTAGGCCTCCCAGTATTCGCTGACCGCGGTTGTGCCGGTGCCGCAACTCAGCCGGGGGTCCGGGCGGAAGTACTCCGTGCGGCAGCGCACACAGCGAATGAGGCGGTAGCGGGCGTCCACGACCAAGTGCAGGGGGCGGCCGTTCCCCAGGCAGGCGGGGCAATGCGTGTCCGGCATTTCGGCGGTCAGGCTTTCAACAGCCTCGTTCTCGGTGGACTCTGCCGAGGTGGCGCTCATTCCTGCCGTCCTTCCGGTGGCCAGAAGTGCTCTCGCCGCCTATTAGTTGGATTTGCATCATGTCGTGCGCGCCGGGCATTGCCGCTCATGACTTCGGCCGCCTTTGAATGTATCCGACGCGGTCGCCTGTTCCGGGCAGTCCGTTGCCGTTATTGCCGGATGTCGCACAAGCCGAATCTCCGGGGCCGCCACTGTTCCGGCCGCCGGTTCGGGCGGGCGGGCGGAGTTTTCCTGCGGTGAAGGCCCGCCGCGACGGGTTCCGCCCGCAGGCGCGGAGAGGGCCGGCTCGGGCCGTTCGAGCGAATCCCGCTGCGGCCGGGCGTGGGCCGAAATTCCGGTCGTGCGCGTCCCATCTGCCGTTTCGCGGAACTCGTTCTCGTGTCGGTCGTGAGCGGCGTGGGCGAGTCGCCTTGCGGGGGATTGAACGCACACCCTACCGTCCAACGCTGTCAGACGGATCGTCCAGCGTCGATGGACGATGTCCGGGATTCAAGCAGCGCGCGAGTCGTCGCGGTTTTCTGCGCGCCGACTTCTGTGAGTCGAGGAGAAACGAACCGATCATCAGCCATGCCCCCGTGCCCCCCCGGGCGGCGAGGCGAGGACCCGCTGGGCGGATGCCGGCCCACCGGGACCATGCGGCGGCGTGCCGGCCGACCCGGCCCACGGCCCCAGGGCCCGGGCGCCCGTCACCGCGCCACCCCTCCCCAGTCGGATCTCCGGGCTCGGAGACCGCACATTGGCCTTTCGGAAGGATGGAAATGTCCAGGCCATATCCGCCCAGGCGGCACCGTGCATCGCTCGGTCCGCGGGCAGCGGGCGAGCACATGAAGGCGGTCGCCGTCGATCCGGTGCTCAGCGACCGGACGGTCCGCCACGAGCGGCGCACGCACCTGCCGCACCTCTCCGGCACGCTCTTCACCCGGACCGGGGCATGGCGTTGAGCGCGACCGCGGTGGACCACATGCGTCGGCGGCCCGGCACCGGCGGCCCGACGGTTCTGCACCTGACCCAGCCGGCCGACGGCGGGGTCGGCCGGGTCGTCGAGCAGTTGGTGTGCGCCCAGCTCCGGGCCGGCCTGCGGGTCGCGGTGGCCTGCCCGCCCGACGGGCCGCTCGCTCCGGCGGCGGCCCGGCACGGGGCCGGCGTCCACCCCTGGCACGCGGTTCGCAGCCCCTGGCCGCTGCTGGTCAGGGAGACCGCACAGGTCCGGGACGTGGTGGGGCGGGTCGGGCCGGACCTCGTGCATGCCCACAGCGCCAAGGCGGGCCTCGCCGGACGGCTTGCCGTGCGCGGCCGGATCCCCACCGTCTTCCAGCCGCACGCGTGGTCCTTCGAGGCGGTGGAGGGACCCGTCGGCGCCCTGGCCAGGTACTGGGAGCGGCACGCCGCACGCTGGTCGGACCGGGTGGTGTGTGTGAGCGACGCGGAGCGCCGCAGGGGCGAGAGGGCCGGGATCGCGGCCCGCTGGACCGTCGTGCGCAACGGGGTCGACCTCACCCACTACCGGCCCGGGCCGGCCGAGGAGGCGCGGGCGGCACTACCCGTCGTACGGGAACTGCCGGCCGGCATCCTCCTGGTTGTGTGCGCCGGACGGTTGTGCCGGCAGAAGGGCCAGGACGTGCTGCTGCGCGCCTGGTCCACTGTCGCCGCGCGATTCTCCGACGCCCGGCTCGTGCTCGTCGGCGACGGCCCCGACCACTCCGGGCTGCGGGCCGCAGCCGGACCCTCCGTGATCTTCGCCGGGCACGCGACGGACACCGCTCCCTGGTACCGCGCAGCCGACCTCGTCGTGCTGCCCTCACGCTGGGAGGGCATGGCACTGGCTCCCCTGGAGGCCATGGCCTGCGGACGGCCGGTCGTCGTCACCGACACCGACGGGGCCCGCGAGAGCCTGCCGCCGGGACACGACGTCTACTGCCTGGTCCCGAAGGAGGACCCTGAAGCGCTGACCGGGGCGCTCGTCCGGCTGCTCCGGGGAGAGCAGTTGCGCGAGACCTTGGGCCGACAGGCTCAGGAGCACGCTCGCGCGACCTACGACGTGCGGCGTACAGCCGAGGCCGTGACGCAGGTGTACCGCGAACTGCTCGGCCTGCCGCAAACCGAGTACGGGGAGCGCACCGGCCGATGACCGCGCACCCCAGCGACCCGACCCGGACCGTCGATCCTGTCCGGCAGTCCGCGCCCCTCCTGCCCCCGCCGCGCGGCGGTGTCCACGGCGCCAGCGCCGCACGGCCCGGCCGCAGCAAGGCCGCGCCCTCGCGCGGCCGGGTCTCGGCACCTTTGGTGGCGGTGGAGTTCGCCGCAGCCGCGGTCACCGCCACCGTCCCCGTCGATCTGCCGGCGTTCGCCCTCGTCCCCCTGGTGGGCTGCGCGGCGTTGCTCAACTACCAGGCCGGCTTGTACCGTCCGGGCCTGCGGCCGCGTGCCCTGGGCGAACTGCCCGCGCTGTGCGGTCGCGCCGCCCTCGCCTGGTGCGCGGCCGCCGCCGTCCTCGCCGCCGTACTGCCCGCGCACGCCCTGGGCTGGGCGGCGCTGCTCGTGGCCGTCGCCTGCCACACCGTGCTGGCCTGTACGGGGCGGGCCGCCGTGCACGGTGTACGGGCCAGGATGGCGATCAGACATCCGCGGTCCACGCTGATCGTCGGTACCGGGCAGCTCGCGGAGCGGGTCGCCGCGGTGCTGGGTGCGCGGGGCGAGTACGGGATGCGCCCCGTTGGGCTGGTGCGGGGGCGGCGCGAGGACGCGGCGGACGAGTGCCCGCTGCCGGTGCTCGGCACCCCGGAGGACGTCCACCGGGCCGTCATTCAGAACGCCGTTCGAGCCGTCGTCTTCACCGAGCCGCCGGATCCGTCGCAGGTGCGGCTCTTCGGTGAGTACGGGTGCGCGGTGTGGGCGCTGGACCCTCAGCCGGGGACGGGCATGGACGACCATCTGTGGGGTTACGCCTGCAGGCGCATCGACCCCGCACCCAGGCGGCTCGTGAACCGGGTCGCGAAGCGGGGTGTGGACGTACTCCTCTCCGCGTTCGCGCTGCTCGCCGTCAGCCCCGTACTGCTGCTGTGCGCCGCCGCCGTGCGGATCTGCGACGGTCCCGGCGTCCTCTTCCACCAGGAACGCCTCGGGTGTGGCGGACGCCCCTTCACCCTGCTGAAGTTCCGCTCGCTGCGGCCCGCCGACGCCGTCGAGTCCGCCACCCGGTGGAGCTGCGCCGGCGACGAGCTCATGAGCTGTGTCGGACGGTTCCTCCGGCGTACCTCGCTGGACGAACTGCCGCAGTTGTGGAACGTGCTCCGCGGCGACATGAGCCTGGTCGGACCGCGGCCCGAACGGCCCTACTTCGTCGCCCGGTTCAGCGCGCACGATCCGGGGTACGCCGCCCGGCACCGCATGCCTGTCGGGATCACCGGATTCGCGCAGGTCCACGGGTTGCGCGGGGACACCTCCATCGAGGACCGGGCCCGCTTCGACAACCACTACATCGACACGTGGTCGCTGTGGCAGGACCTGTGCATCATGCTGCGCACCGCGTGCTCGCTCTTCCGCCTCGGGGGGAGTTGACGTTGGCCGCCGTCCTCCCGGCCCCGCGGTCCGAGCCCCTCCGGGAGCTGGCACGCAGGACGCTGCCCATGGCACCCGTCCTGGCCGTCCTCGCGCTGCTGTCGGCGCCGCCCCTCGGCCCGGGTTATGCGAGCCTGGCCGACGTGGCGTCGGCGGCGCTGGTCGTGTGGTGCGCCACGCGACTGCTGCGGGAACGCGAGCGGCCGCTGACCGCCCGCGCCGCGCTCGTCCTCGGCGCGCCGGTGGCCGGACTGTCCGTCGCGGCGGTCACCTCGCTCGACGCGGGAGCGGGGCTGGTCGGCTTCGGCCGTTATCTGGAGGTCTTCGTGCTGGTCCCGGCCGCGTTGGTGCTCCTGCTGCGCGACGGGCGGGACTTCCGGGTGGTCGCCTGGGCGGTGGTGTCGCTGGCCGTGGCGCAGGGCGCGATCGGTGTGAGGCAGTACCAGACCGGCACCGGCGCCTCCTATGTCGGGCAGGACATCCGGGCCGTCGGCACCTTCGGACCTCAGGACGTCATGGGAATGGCGAACCTCGTCTCGAACGGGCTCGTCGTCGCCGTCGCTCTCGCCCTGGCCCCGCGCGCCTCACGCCGGCAGCGGTGCGCCGCGCTCGCCGCCGCCGCCGCGCTGGTGCCGCCTCTGGTGGTCTCCTTCAGCCGCGGCGCATGGATCGCCTCGGCGCTGGCCTGCGCGGTGGTGCTGCTGCTCGCCGGGATGCGGCGGGGCGTCGCGGTGCTGACCGCGCTCGCCGCCGCCGCGGTGGTGCTGATCGGCGGCTTCGGTGTCGGCTCGCAGGTCGTGGCGGAACGCGTCGGCAGCATCGGCCGGCTTGCCGCCGAGCCCGACCGTTCGGTCACCGACCGGTACACGCTGTGGGACGCTGCCCTCGGCATCTGGCGGGAACGCCCCGTCACCGGCGTCGGGTTGAAGGGCTTCCCCGCCCACCGTGACAGCCACGCCTCGCTCGCCCTCTCCTCCGCCAGCGACACCGCGGGCGCCGGCATGGGCTTCCGGCGCCAGGAACTGCTCTCCCCGCACAACATGTACCTGCTGGTCCTCAGCGAGCAGGGCCTGACCGGTCTGGTCGCGCTCGCCGGAAGCTGGGCCGCGGTGCTCGCGCTGGCCGTACGGAGGCTGGTGTCCGCACGACGACGCGGCCTCGACGCGGGCTGCGGGCCGGCCGCCGTAGGGCTCCTGGTCTGGCAGGCCGTCGACTTCTGCTACGCCGACATCGGCGGCCCGTCGACGGTGATGACGGCGATCACGCTGGGCCTGGCCGCCTGGTGGGCTCTGGCGGACACACGAACCGCCCCCGGCGCGGTGAACGGTGCCCCGCGGAGGTTCGCCGGGCTCCGCGCAGCCGATCCGCCCGCTCCGGCGTATGCGTGCGAGAGCGGGGTGGCAGGGCGATGACCACTGCCGACACGTTGCGCCTGCGCGTCACGGTGCGGACCGCGGCGGGCGGCGGGTTCCTGGCCAGAGCCGCCGCGGTGACCGCGTTGCTCACCGTGGCGGGGGCTCTGCTGGGACTGGTCCGGGACCAGACCATCGCGCACCTGTACGGGGCCGACGCGGTGACCGACGCGTTCCTCGTCGCGTGGACGGTGCCCGAGTTCGCGGCGACGCTGCTCGTCGAGGACGCCATGGCTCTCGTCCTCGTGCCCGCGTTCAGTCACGCTCTCGCGCGCCGGGCATGCCAACCCGGCGATGCCGTGAGGGACTTGCTCGGGGCGACCCTGCCCCGGCTGGCCGCGGGGCTCGCCGCCGTGGGCGGGCTGCTGCTCCTCGGAGCGCCGCTGCTGGTCCGCACGCTCGCGCCGGGGCTCGCCGAGCAGGGCCTCGCCGTGGACTGCACCCGGTTGATGGCGACCACCGTGTTCACCTTCGGGATCGTCGGCTACTTCAGCGCCGCGCTGCGCGCCCACCACCGGTTCTGGCCGCCCGCCGCGATCTACGTGGCGTACAACGCCGGGATCATCGGCACGATGATGCTCCTGCACGTCCGGTGGGGCGTACGGGCCGCCGCGGCCGGGGTCGCGTTCGGCGGGCTCGCCATGGTTCTCGTCCAGTTGCCCTCGTTCGTGAGGCACCTGCCGGTCCGCGAGGCGTTCCGGCGGGGACGGGCGGGCGGGCCCGTGCGGTCCGCCGCCGTGGTGCCGAACGCCGGACTGCTCGCGCCCGTCGTGTTCTTCACCCTGGCACGCCAGTCGCAGATCCTGGTCGAGCGCTTCTTCGGGTCCGGACTGCCGTCGGGCGCGATCTCCCACCTCACCTACGCGCAGAAGGTCGCGCAGATGCCGATGGTGCTGTCGCTGATGGTCTGCACCGTCACCTTCCCGGTGGTCGCGCGGGCGCTTGCCGGCGGCGACCACGAGCAGGCACGGCACCGCGTCGAACGCGACCTCACGCTCGCCACCGCGATCGTGCTGGTCGGGACCTGCGCCGTCGTCGCCTGCGCGCCGGGGATCGTCGAGATCCTGTTCCAGCGGGGTGCCTTCGGCGCCGGGGACACGGCGGCGACAGCCTCCGTGATGCGGGTGTACGCGCTCGGGCTGCTCGGGCACACCCTCGTCAGCGCGCTCGGCCGGGCCTTCTTCTGTGCGGCCCGGCCCACCTGGTACCCGGCCGGCGCCATGTGCCTCGGGCTCGTCGTCACCGGTGCCGGCAGCGCGCTCACGGTGCCCTTCTGCGGCGTCCGCGGCATCGCCGCCGCCGACGCCGCCGGGATCACCGTGACGGCCGTGGTGCTGCTGTGCGGGCTGCGCGCGCAGCAGCGCCGCGGCCGTCACGGTGTCCCGCGACGCGGCCGTCACGCCGCCGCGCGAGCCGGGCAGCCCATGCCCATCGGGGTGCGTCGCGTCGCCGGAGGACTGGCCAGACTCGTCGGGGCCGCCGCGACCGCGACCGCAGCCGGATGGGCAGTGACCGTCATAGTCCCGGGCGGGGCCGTTGTGACCACCCTGGCCGGCTGCCTCGCCGTCACCCTCGTCTTCCCCGCCGCGGCCGTCACCGTGCGCGCACCGGAAGTGCCGCGTCTGCTCCAGCTCGCCGAACGAAGGCTCCGCCATGAACTCTGATGTGCTGTCCGCTCCGCCCCACCGCACCGCCCGCACCACCGAAGCACCCGCACCCTGGGTGCTCATGTACCACTCCGTCGGCGACTGCACCGACGACCCGTACCGCATCACCGTCTCGCCGGACCGGCTCGGCCGGCAGCTCGCCTGGCTCCGCGCGCGCGGGCTGACCGGGGTGAGCGTGGCGCGGCTGCTCGCCGCCCGGCGCGAGGGACGGGCCGCGGGGCTGGTCGGTCTGACCTTCGACGACGGCTACGCCGACTTCCTCGACGCCGCCGTGCCGCTGCTGCGCCGGTACGCGTTCACAGCCACGGTATTCGTCCTGCCCGGCAGACTCGGCGGCCAGAACGACTGGGACCCGCTGGGCCCGCGCAAGCCGCTGCTGACGCCGGACGGCCTCCGCGCGGCCGCCGGGGCGGGCATGGAGATCGGCTCACACGGACTGCTGCACACCAGCCTCGCCGTGGCCGACGACGAGGAACTGCGCCGCGAGACCGCCGACAGCCGCAAGGTCATCGAGGCCGTCACAGGGGCGGCTCCCGACGGCTTCTGCTACCCGTACGGCCATGCCGACGCCCGTGCGGTCCAGGCGGTGCGGGCCGCCGGATACCGCTATGCCTGCGCCATCGCTCCCGGGCGTCTCGCCGGGCCGCACGCCCTGCCGCGCACCTACATCGGCGAGCAGGACACCGGGCCCCGCCTGCGCGCCAAACTCGTCCGCCAGCTGTGGCGGACCGTCAGGACGGCCGCCCGATGAAAGTGCTGCACATCATCACCGGCCTCGGCGTCGGCGGCGCCGAGCAGCAACTGCGCTTGCTGCTGCGCCACCTGGCGGTTCACGGCGTGGGCTCGGAGGTGATCGCGCTGACCAATCCCGGGCCCGTCGCGGACGGGATCCGGGACGACGGCACCCGGGTGACGTGCCTGGGCATGAACGGGAACCGGGACCTCGGGGCGCTGCCGAAGCTCGTCGCGCTGATCCGGCGCGAGCGGTACGACGTGGTGCACACTCACTTGTACCGCGCATGTGTGTACGGGCGGATCGCGGCCCGGCTTGCCGGTGTGCGGGCCGTCGTGGCCACCGAGCACTCCCTGGGCGACACGCACATCGAGGGGCGTCGCCTGACCCTCGGGGCCCGCGCCCTGTACCTGGGCACCGAACGACTCGGCGCGACCACCGTCGCCGTGTCACCGACGGTCGCCGACCGTCTCCGGCGCTGGGGTGTGCCGTCGCCCCGCGTGGAAGTCGTACCCAACGGCATCGACGCCGCGGCCTTCCGCTACTCGCCCGAGACGCGGCACGTGGTGCGGGCACGACTCGGGCTGCCCGAGGGCGCGTTCACCGTCGGGGGCGTCGGCCGACTCGTCGGCGGCAAGCGGTTCGACGAGTTGGTGCGGGCCGTCGCGCAGCTGCCCGAGGCGCGGTTGCTGCTGGTGGGTGGTGGTCCGGAGCGCGCCGCGCTGGAGGCGCTGGCCGCCCGCTCAGGGGTGCGGGACCGGGTGCTGCTGCTCGGGGAGCGCGCTCACGAGGTGACCCCGCCCAGTGGCGACGACCACGGCCGCCGCCCCGACCTGCCCGCTCTGCTGTCCGCCATGGACGTACTCGTCTCGCCCTGCCCGGAGGAGACGTTCGGCCTCGCCGTCATCGAAGGCCTGGCGGCCGGGCTCCCCGTGCTGCATGTGGCCTGTCCCGCCGTCGACGACCTGTTCGCGGACGCGGCTCCGGGCGCGCGGCGGATCCCCGGCGGGGCCGACCACATCGCCGGCGCGCTGCGGCGGCTGCATGCCGAGGGACCGCGGCGGCTGACCGTGCCGCCCGCCGTGCACCACTACGACATCGCCCGCAGTGCAGAGCGGCTCACCGCGGTCTACGAACACGTCGCCGCTCGCCCGATCCGACGTACGCGAGAAGTGAGCTCCGCATGACCGCTCTTGAGACCGAGCAGCAACCCAAGGGGAACGTCGGTGCCCGTGCCGACGGCCGTCGGCGGAAGTCCGGCGCCGCCCGCTTCGGGTTTTGGTGGCTGCTGCCCTGCGGCGTGGTCCTCGGCGCGGTCGCCGGCGCCGCCTACGGCCTGCTGCACACCCCCCGGTACGCGGCCACGAGCTATGTCGTCGTGGTGCCCACGAAGAAGTCGGATCCGGCCACCGCGCTCGGCTACGCCCAGGCCTACGGGCGGGTCGCCGTCCAGACCGCCGTGCTCGAGGGCGCGCAGGCCCGCGCCGGGGTGCCGGCGGACGTGCTGCGCGGCGCCGTGCAGGCCGCCACGTCCCCCGACGCCCCGATGATCGCCGTGACCGGGACCGCCACCGGGCCCCGTGGCGCCGCGGACCTCGCCAACGCGGTCGCGCGTGCGCTGGTCGCGAGCGGGCACCGGAAGGCGAGCGGTACCGGCGTCGACGTCAGGCAGTTCGTCGAGGCCGTACCGCCCACGTCGCCTGTGTCGGCATCGCCGGGCCTGGCCACCCTCGTCGGTGGCAGCGCGGGCGGTCTGCTCGGTGGGCTCGCCTTGCTGGTAGGGCCGCAGCGCGGGCCCCGTGGCGCCGTCCCGCACAATGCCCGTGCGGCCGTGCCGTCGCCGGCCGCGGCCCGGAGCGGGCAGCCTTCCTGGGTGGCCGGATGACGTCGCGCGGGAAGCAGGGGCGCGGACCGGGTCTAGTCGACGGGGTCGCCCGGTGTGCTCGGGTCATTCGCGCCGGACAGCATGGACCGGTACACCTTGGACGACTTCGGGTTCTGTCCGCACTGCCACACGCCGTGGGGACAATAGTCGGTGATCGTGTTGTACACCGGATGGTGCTCGTCGATCCAGGCCAGCATCCGGCGCATGTATTCGGGGTTGTCACCGTTGCGGAAAAGCCCCCATTCCGGGTACGAGATGGGCTTCCCGTGAGTCTCGGCGAATTCGACGTGGTAGCGCAGCCCGTACGGCGCTTCGACCTGCTCGTCAAACGTGTTCCCGGGAGGCTGGTCGTATGTGTCCATTCCGATGATGTCGACCGCGTCGTCTCCCGGGTAGCACTTCACCCATGGCACCGCGTCCGTTCCCCGGTTCGGCGCGAAATCGAAGCGGAACCTCTGCCCCGGCACGTCGCGCATGCCGTCCACGATGCGTCGCCAGTACGTTTTCCATGCCTCGGGGTCCGGACCGCAGCGGTGCGTGTACGTCGAGCCGTTCATCTCCCAGCCCAGCACGATCACGGTGTCCGGGACGCCGAGCTTCACCAGCCGCTCGGCCAGCGCGCGGAAGTGCCGGTCGAACGCGCCCTTCGCGCCCTGGGCCAGCAGCCCGCGCACCTCCTGGTCCGAGAGGTGGGCCTCGTTCCGCTCCATCATCGGCACGTTCAGGACGAACAGCCGGTCGGAGCGCTCCCGGCGCCACTGCGCCCAGGACTCCAGGAAGGACGGCCTGCCCTCGATGTTCGACCAGCGGTCGCCGGGCAGATAGGTGTGACCGACCTTCACCTCCGCGCCGCCCAGCCACTTCTGGAATTCGGACATGCGACGTACTCCGTCGGATCCGTAGTTCAGATAGGCGCCCATCGCGGGATGCGGCCCGGGAGCGTCGGAGGATGGCTCGAGCAATGTCGCCCCGGAAGCGAAGAAACAGGCGGCGACCACTCCGATACCGCCCACGGCCAGTCGTCGGGACGGACGGGACATGTGGACTCCTTAGCCGACGTGGATGCGAGGCAGCCAGCTGATGCTGCGGCACGTCAAAATACCTCTGCCCAGCCGATCGGAATTCTTCTCGTGGTCCGTTCATGCGGAATTTCCCCCCATCAGACCATCGGCTGAAGGAGCGAACCAGAAAATGCCCGCCTTCGACACCAGTGTGCCGGTGCTGCTGCTCCGGCTGGACCCGAATCCCTTCCACCACGGCACTCTTGGTGCCGTCAGATCGCTTGCGCGTGCCGGTATCGAGGTCCACGCCGTGGTCGAGTCACTGCACAGTCCGGTCGCCTTCTCCCGTCACCTGCACCGCGCCCATCGCGCGCCCGGGGATGCGAGCCTGCCCTCCGCACTGCTGGCGCTGCGTCAGATCGCCGACGAGATCGGACGGCCCGCGGTCCTCGTCGCCATGGACGACCTCGGCGCCATCGTCGCGGCCCGGCTGGCCGAGCCGCTGGCCGGCCGCTATCTGCTGCCCGGCCAGCCGCCCGGGCTGCCCGAACGTGTCGCGGACAAGGCGGAGCTGGCGAGGATCTGTGAGCGCCTGGGGATTCCGCATCCGGTCACCGTGGTCCCGGAGAGCGCCCGCCATGCCGTCACCGCCGCCCGGGATCTGGGACTTCCCGTGGTCGCCAAGTGGAGCCGCCCCTGGCTGCTGCCCCGGACACCGGGGCTGCGCAGCACGCTGCTCCTGCGGTCGCCGCACGAGGCGGGAGAGCTCTACGGCCACTTCCAGCGGGCCGGCAGCAGGCTGCTGCTCCAGAGCTACCTGCCCGAAAGCCCCGCGGGTGACTGGTTCTTCCACGGCTACGTCACGGGCCAGGGTACCTGTCTCGCCGGCGGGTCGGGCCGCAAGGACCGTGCCTGGCCGGTCGGCGCCGGCCTCACGGCCCTGGGCCGCTGGCTGTCCAACCCCGAGGTGGAGCGGACCGCCCGCCGTCTGGTCACCGCCCTTGGATACCGGGGCATCTTCGACCTGGACTTCCGGCGCGACCCGCTGACGGGCAGGTACCACCTGCTGGACTTCAACCCCCGCCCCGGCGCCCAGTTCCGGCTGTTCACGGACGCCCAGGGCCTGGACGTCGTTCGCGCCCTGCATCTGGACCTGACGGGCCGTCCGGTGCCGCCGTACGTCCCCGTGCCCGGCCGCGTCTTCGTCGTCGAACACTATTGGCTGCTGTCGTTGCTGACGTCCCTGCCGGCGGAGCGCCGTCGGCGGTGCGGAGGCGACGGCGGAGCGCCCGGCGCCGAGGCGGCCTGGTTCGCCGCCGACGACCCACTGCCCTTTCTCGCCGTGTCCGCCGCCTGGCTCCGCCACGGTGTCGTGAAAGGCCTCCGCCTGCCGGTCCGGGGCGCACAGCCCGGGCCCCCGCATCCCAGACGGCCGCCGCACCCCGTACCACCCCCGTCCGGGGCGCCCCGGGGCAGCACCGGGGACGACGACAACGCCTCGCTCAGCCTGTGACCGCAGAGAAAAGAGAATCCGTCATGTACGACCTCGTAGTCGTGGGCGCCGGCCCCTATGGACTGTCCATCGCCTCGCACGCCGCGGCCGCCGGGCTGCGGCTGTGCGTCCTGGGCAGGCCGATGGCCTCCTGGCGCGATCACATGCCGCGCGGCATGTTCCTCAAGTCGGAGCCGTGGGCATCGAACCTGTCCGATCCGACAGGCAGTTACGCTCTGGAGGCGTACTGCGGGCAACACGGACTGCAGTCCCGCCACGGCAAGCCGCTGCCCATCGACACGTTCACGGAGTACGGCCTGTGGTTCGCGGAGCACGCCGTACCCTTCGTCCGGGACCTCACCGTCACCTCCGTGCAACCCCACCGCGGTGGATTCCTGGTGACGACGGAGGAAGGCGAGACGGTCGAGTCCCGCACAGTGGCGCTCGCCATCGGCGTCATGCCCTTCGTCCACTACCCGGCGGAGCTCCTCCGCCTATCCCCCGAGCTGTACTCGCACAGCAGCTCGCACCGCGACCTCGCCCCGTTCGCCGGGAAGGACGTCACCGTCCTCGGCGGCGGACAGGCCGCCTTGGAGACGGCCGCCCTGCTGGCCGAGCACGGCGCCCACACCCGGGTGGTCGCCCGCGCGCGCGGGCTGAACTGGAACACCGTGCCGCTGCCGCTGGAGCGCGGCCGCTGGCAGTCCGTGCGCCACCCGCTGAGCGGACTCGGTTCCGGCTGGACCACCTGGGCGTGGGCCGAACTGCCCTGGTTCTTCCGCCTACTGCCCGCGGCGACGCGCGGGCGTATCGCGGGCACCGCCCTGGGGCCCGCGGGGGCCTGGTGGCTGCGGGAACGCTTCGAGTCCCGGGTGCCGGTCCTGCTCGGGCACCGGCTGCGCCGGGCGTCCGCCGCGGGCGGCCTGGCGCGTTTGGATTTCACCACCCCCGATGCGGAACGGTCCTCGTCGACCCTGATGACCGACCACGTCGTCGCGGCCACCGGCTTCCGCCCCGACCTTCGCCGACTGGGTCTGCTGGACCAGGACGTACAGCTGCGCCTGCGCACCGTCGGCCGGGCGGGCGCGACCCCCGAACTCAACGCGGGCTTCGAGTCCTCACTGCCCGGTCTCTTCTTCGCCGGACTGATGACGGCCCCCGCGTACGGTCCGGCGATGCGCTTCGTGCACGGGGCGACCTTCACGGCCGACCGCCTGCTCCTCGGGGTGCAGCGGCGTCTGCGGACCGGCCGGGCGTCCTACGCCATTCCACGCCCGGCCCGCGGCGAGTCGGCGCCCGCCGCGGACGTCAGCCAGGCGGCCTGGGCGCGGCACTCGGGTACTCGGCGCTGACCGGGTACATCGACGGACTGCGGCAAGCGGGACGGTGACCCTGTTGCTGGTCGCCCTGAAGGTGACGTTGCCGGGAGTCATGGCGGTGGCGATGTCGGTGGTCCTTCCCGTGGCGACGTCGGTCGCGGCCGTCGTGTACGTGGCGGTGCACGTTACGGCCACTGTGGGTACCAGCCTGGTGACCGGCAGTTCACGGTCGGAGTGCCGGGGCCGTCGTCGGTGACGCCGAGACCGTTGAGCTGCACCTGGCCGGTGTTGGTCACCTGACGACCCGCCCCGTGACGCAGCCGTCCGCCGACCCACGCCAGAGAGGTCGCCGATGGTGAGGTCGTGGCTGATGGTGTTGGCATGGAAGAGGTGGAGGGCGGCGACCGCGGCAACCCATCATCCCCAGGGCAACAACCAGGGGGTCCCACCATGGGTGGCGGAACCCCCTAAGGCTGCGCCGAAGTCAGCTGTTGCGAGTACCGACCAAGGGTAGTGCTTTCATTGGAAAATTAGAATTCTTCCTCTTGCCATTCGATGCACGTTGGAATCCGGCCACCGCCGCCGAGAAATTCCTTCACCGCCCGACGAACAAGCTCGATGGGAACTTCCGAGCCCGCCATAAACTCCCGCACATGCCCGAGGAGCATATATTCACCTATTCCACGATCCATCGAGCCTTTCGATACGAAATTTTCGTCGTCCGCGAGGGTCAGTGCACCCGCCTGGGCGACCCTGTCGACCCCGACCGCCAACTCGTGATCTCGATATCCCGATGGCAGCGTGGGGCGATCAAGCGAATAGACCACGGCGCAATTACGATCATGTCGCCCATTCAGCAAGAGCCGGGGACTCCACCGGGGGCTGGCACCGAATCCGTGCCCCGCGCGTTCAGGCGGCACCTACGGCGGCCCAGGGTCACCGCCGAGCCCCGCGAGAGCAGCGGTGAGGCGGTCAACCGCAAGCGCGTCGCCAGGATCATGCGGGTCTGCGGGATCGAGGGTTCCGGTTGCGTCGCCGGTACCGCACCACCGTCCCCGAACCGGCAGCCGCCAAGGCCACCCCGGATTTGATCGGCCGTGACTTCACCTCCCAGGTCCCGAACATGGAGTACGTCGGCGACATCACCTTCCTGCCCATCGAGGGCGGGAAGTTCTGCTGGCTGGGCACCGTCATCGACCTCGCCTCTCGACGCTTGGCCGGCTGGGCGATCGCCGACCACATGCGCGCGGACCTTGTCACCGACGCCTTGCCGGCGGCGGTCCGCACCCGCGGCAGCCTCGCCGGATCGATCATCGATCGCCTTCGAGAACGCCCTCCACCACACACCAACTACGCTCACACCAGCCGCATAACCCGTGTCCAGGATTCGGGGTTCAAGGCCCGTCTAGACTTCCGAGACCGACTGACGGAAGGCCGGCGCTATGCGGAGACTGCTCTACGGCATGAACCTGTCCCTGGACGGCTATGTCGCCGCACCCGGCGACGACCTCAGCTGGAGCGGGCCGAGCGACGAGCTGTTCCAGTGGTGGCTCGACCAGGAGCGGGCGATCAGCCTGTTGCTGTATGGGCGCAAGCTGTGGGAGACCATGAGCGCCTACTGGCCGACCGGCGACCAGCAGCCGGGCGCCACCCCAGCGCAGATCGAGTTCGCGCGGAACTGGCGGGACACGCCGAAGGTGGTGTTCTCCTCGACGGTCGACAAGGTCGACTGGAACACTCGCCTGGTCACCGGCGACGCGGTCGCGGAGATCACTCGGCTCAAGGCCGAGGACGGTGGGCCGATGAGGGTCGGTGGCGCAGCGCTCGCCGGGGCGGCGATGCGGGCCGGGCTGGTCGACGAGTACGCGATCGTCACCCATCCGGTCCTGGTGGGTAGCGGCACACCGTTCTTCACCGCGCTGGACAGCTGGGCGAACCTGAACCTGGTGGAGACACGGACGTTTCCCGGCGGCGTGGTCCTGACCAGGTACGAGACGAGGCGCTGAACGCGCTGGTCGAGCGGTGGGACATCGACGACGACCAGCGACGGATCGGGTCACGTCCACAGACCGTCGGCGAGCAGTTCGCGGTCGAACAACAGCCGCTGCGGGTATCGGAGCGGGTGCGGACGCTGCTGCGGGTCGCGCTGTACGCGGTCGCCCGTGACAGCGCAGTGCCGGAGCTGGCCTGAGTCGCAGCCGAGGGGTGTTCCCTCGCGCGCCTGCTCGGCCTCGGACAGGACCTGATGATCACCCGCACGCCGGCCCCGCGGACGGGACAGCAGCGCGTCCCGGCCACTCGCCTGCCACCTCGCCCACCACTTGTCCACGGCCCTGACCGACACCCTGAACAGGGCGGCAACCTCCGACCGGCCCCGGCCCTCCACCAGCGCGGATATCGGCAGCAAACGCACAGCCTCCTGCGCGTCCGGTGACCAGGTCCGCGCATCCCCCACCAGATCACTCACACACCGTCAACGCGCGCGAACACAAAGCGTTTCGGATCAATATGGCAGACAGACATCCCTCTGTCGCCTTGATTTTACGCATGCGGGCCGCGGTTTGATTCTCCAGATGGCGGCACGAAAGGACCCCGCCGGAAGAAGGTCCGACGGGATCCCTTTATCGCTACTTCAGGTCCCCCCAATCGATCTCCGGGTCTTCCGCAAAATCAATTATGGGAGGCCTGTCATAGCGTTGGCCGTTCATTTCACCGGGAACCCAATTGATGCACTCCGGGCGCTCACCTGTGGGCGCTGATGGGGACCTGGGCAATGTTACGCAGCCGTTCCACGGTTGCGTTGGTGATGCAGCTCTCGAAGGAGAAGTCGGCGAGGCTGTCGCGTGTGGCAGCGGCGGGGTTACTGAAGACCAGGCTCCAATGTTCGCACTGCAGGCGCGCCTTCGGCAGTACCTCTACGGCTGCGGAGAACCACACCGTCCCGGGCCCGTGGAACCCGGCGCAGCCGCAGCGTCACGCGACGACCCCGCCCGCGAACACGCAGGACAGACAGGGCGGACCACCAAGCCGATCAGCGACCGAATCCCGCTGACGAACCGAGGTCAAATTCGGGAGTCAACTCAATCCGCGTGTACCTGACTCACGTACAGAGAAATTCTGATGGGCGTGTCGTCGGGGTCAAGATGCATAAGCCCCAAGGTCACGTGAACGTTGACGACCTTCCAACATTCCGCGCATAGAAAAGGAAAGTCATCCTGGTCAAGCATTGGCGCCTCCGACTCGACCGAGCAATCCCGACGGAGTCGGGAAGCAATCCGGTCCGCCAGCTCCCGACAGTCTTGGATCTTTCCTTCATAGTCGTCGGCTACAGCCCCGGCACAGTCAGGCGAATCCCAATCGACCGGCCATTCCTTCAGCGTGACTCCGAGGGCCACACGATCCTGGTCATATGTGATGCCCAGGCGCAAGTCTCCCCGTCCCAAGCGCTTCGGGTACGGAAGCGACACCGAGCCAACGGGCTCCCAGCCCGTTTGGACAAGCCCAGATGATGCTTGCTCCGCGTCCCACGGACGCTCGAACCGTACAGCCAGACCTACCACCTGAACTACGCTCTCCAGATCGATATCGAGCATCATTTCATCCCCACTCCCGACACGTGAAAGACCTGCAGAGTCCCGCTTTCCATCTCCTCCGGGAACCACTCCCTGAAGACCGCCCGAAAAAATGCGGCACCCAGAGCTTTGTTTAGATCCAAGAGTCGCCGCGCTTGGTTGACAGTGGTGCTCTCATTAAAGACCGTGTCAGGATTGGAAGGATTATAGAGACTCCGGTCCCAGGCATTGGGAAGGTCCTCCCTCCCAGTCCATTTCGCCTCGATGATGAAGCCGGCCCTGGAAGGAGCCGCAGCATGACCACCGCCACCCCCAGCTGCTGACTGTGCCGGAAGTCATGGCACGACTCAAACTCGGCCGCTCCACCGTCTACGACCTCATCCGCTCCCGCCGCCTGCCCTCCCTCACGATCGGCCGCTCCCGCCGCATCCCGGCCTCCGCCCTCGACACGTACATCCGCCGTCACCTGGAGGAAGCCGCCTGATGCCCGCACCGCGCAAGAAAACTCGCGCCAGCGGCGAAGGCACCATCTACCAGCGCAAGGACGGCCGCTGGAAAGCCGCCGGATACGTACTGACCACCAACGGCACACGGAAGCGCGTCCGCGTGTACGGTTCGACTCGTCGAGAGGCTGCCGACAAGCTCACGGAGAAGATGGCCGCCAGCAACAGCGGCCACCCGGACACCTGCGCGACGCTGCTCCTGGAACAGGGCGTCCAACTCGTCACCATCAACGAACTGCTCGGCCACGCCAATATCGGCATCACCGCTCAGGTCTACGCCCACGTCCGCCTGCACCTCCAACACGACGCCATCAACCAACTCACGGACGTCCTCCGAGATGGCGACGACCCCGAAGACCCGCCGATGTCCACAGTCCCGCCCAACTGACCACACCACGCAGAGGCGCGGGGGCCCCCACGAACCATGGGGGGGGGTTCTGGGTGTCCGCTGCCGTTGCCGTCAGCGTTGCCGTCAAACGCTGCTGTGGCCCCGATCACTGCCTACATCGTCCCGAGGTGCTAAACCGTCGGAACCTTCGCGAGTTTATGAAAGGAGATCTGCTGCTCAACGACATCCGACAGTGCAGAGGGATCGGTAATTCGTTCTTCCAAGCCGGTGAGCCAGATGTCGCTTCCCTTCCAGTCCAGTGGTAGCCGGGACTTGGGCCACAAGTCCACCATCTGGCGCGCCAATCGAAGCCCGAGCTCGACCAGCGACGGTTCTCCTGCCGCGGCAGCAACGAGTACCCCGTCTTCGATTTCCCGCACCGCGGGCGGGAGGCCTCTCTCTTGCTGCAGGCCCACGTGTTCGTATAGCGCCTCGACGATACTTGAAATGGTCGGTGGCTCCTCCAACGACAACCTGCTCTGCGCGACAAGCCACCGAACAGCTGATTGATATTCGCCGGAGTGGCGTGCAAACGAAACGCTCTCTTGGATTCCGGAGGGAGTGACCATTCGCTGACCAAGCGTCAACGCGATGACCGGAAATTCTCGAACCAGTGCATGAATATGCGCAGTGGGAAAGTATCCGTCCCCTGTCGTTGTACGGTCCAGCGTCACACCCTGAACGACTGGACCGATACGTCGCAGCAATCGCAAGGGTCGCCATTCCGAAAACAAAGGGAGGGCCGCACCCCAATCAGAGGTGACACGCTTGGCGGTTGCCGTGTCAGACTTACTCACGGATTCACCTTAATTGTCACATTAACGCCCGGAACGTTGAGCGCGTTCTTATCAGCCTGCGCCTTACCGATTCCCCACCCGCCCGGGCTGTTTTACCTCGGTCCAGGTCGCCTCCTTCCATGCGGTGACGGCCTGATCGTCGCGTTCGGCGACCCGTCGTGCGGGGACCTGTGGGCTGAAGCCGAGCCGGTGCATCAGCCGTGTCGCACCCGAGACGCTGTAGGAGACGTGGAACTTCCGGCCGATCAGGCTGGCCACCCTCGCGGCGGTCCACACCTCCGCAACAAAGCAAAGAGCCCTGCTGGAAACAAATCCGACAGGGCTCTTATTTGCTATCTAGAGATCACTACCCGATGAAGCCGTGAGCCCTTGCTTCCAACGTTGCTCGCAGAATTCTGCAGGAACCTCTTCGATACGCAGATCCTTATTTTTTTCAAGCTCCGGCCACGACGGAACGGGCTCCGAGCTGAGTTCAACCCCGCCCCGCTTCCGGTGCTCCCGGTCAACACAGACGAGTCGGCCGTCCATGTACTGAGCCACTTTGCGCAACTCATACCCGTCCACCCCGACCTCTGTGACGAACTCAAACGGTTGATCGTCACTTTCCGCCAGAAGATCATTGGCGATCAAGTACCACGGCCTGGACTCCGCACCATGCCTCCGCCGGAGTCGAGCAGCCAGCGTCTGCTGACGTTGAAACGTGCGACGGCGTACGCAGTTCGCTGCCGCCGACGACTCACAAACGGGCCAGGTGCAGTGCAGACCACAAGGCCCGGAAGGGCGCCATCCAAGCACTGTCGCCACCTTCGACAGCTCAGCCGTCATCGCAGAGCTGGCCAAAGCCAGCTGATCAGCGCGTTGAATGACCGCCATCGGGTCGCGTTCCCTCGAAGCCAGAGCACGCTCATCCTCCCGCTGAGCACTGCGCTCACGCTCCGCGAAGTCAGCGATGACCGGAGGCGTCAGCACCTGCATCTGATCATTCGGCAGACGGGTCAGTGCGCTCCACACCACGACCGCCTGCTCCGAGACCCTCGCATTCGCCGAATATGTGTGCGCCTGCCCGGCTCCAACTGCGACCAAGGCGAGACCGGCGACGCTCTGCTCAAAGAAAGCCGGACGGTCGAAATCTTGCAACGTACCGACTGCCTCACAGAATTCGTCGAGACTGATCAGAACGCTGTCCGTGATCTCTCCGGAGCCCAGGCAGCCGCGAATAACATCGTCGACCGACTGTCGCACCGGCGACTCGAGAACGTCCAGCAGTGGCAAAAAGCGCATCAGACACAAGGCGTCGCCGATCACAATATTTTCTCGCATCTCACCAGCTCACACAATCATCTGGAGTAGCGCTTCCGGTTGACCGCTGCTCGAAACTCGGAATAACCCTCTTCTGCAAAGATCTTGCCGATTGCATCAAGCATCTCCATCCCCCTGAAGAGAAGCGCCCCGTAGCAATTTCGTGTTGTACAGAACCTTCCGCTGGAAGTGATTCCCATCATCTCGTAATCACCACCCGCGTCATTCAGGCTTTCAAGATGACTACATATGCTCTCCTCGGCATGTCCGACGTCCGGAACGATGGTGTGACCGGAAAGTGCATCCGCCACCTCGTCCGACATCGGTGATTGCGATCTCAACGCCGCCCAGTCCTCAATTTTCTGCGTTTTGTTATTCCACACCTTGGCGAGCGCGAGCGTAGATCGCTTGTCCGCCACCTTCTCAAACGTCCTATACGTCTTGTTGTACATCCGCGCCATGTCGCCGTGATCAATAGCGCAATTGTGGACGAGGACCGGCGTGTCACCTGCCTCCACATAGTACGTGTGCTATGCGACCCCTCTCTACCTGCGTTTTCGCAGGTCAAGCGGTATTCAGTGGTCCGCTGAGGCGCGGGTTCGGCCGGGGCTGTTCGTGGTTGTTGCCGTCACTACTGCCGTCAAGGGTCTAGACCAATCAGGCAGGCCCGGTAACCTCCGCGGTTCGGCAGGCGGCCGCCGAGGCGACCCTCGACAGGCGTGCGGCCAGCTGGTGCGTCGATCAGTCTCGCAGCGCGGGGCCCAGGGCGGGAGGGGTCGGCCTGCGACGGGCGGCCGGGAGCTTCGCTCCCGCCGGAGGCAGCGCCGGCCACCGCCCTCGGTGAGTCCGGAGACGGACGTGAAGGGTCGGCCCCCTGGTCGACCCTTGCCTGCGATCCGGCCGTAGGACGGTCGTCGGTGACAACTTGCTCCGTCACGAGCCCAGTTACGGTCAGCCCGGCGACCAGGCCGATTGCCGCTCCGGCAGCCCCGGATCACCCCCGACTGCCTGGGCGGCTCGCCACCTTGCGGCGTAGCTGGCTTCCCGATTGAACGGCGGGCTTGTCGGCAACGGCGGCCGGCTCCGGCGGGCGGGGCCCGCCTTGAACCTCGTAGAGAAAATCTGAACGCAGGCCCCGGGCCGCCCCGGGCCGCCCGGCGCGGCAGGTCAGCGGCCCCGCTCGCCGCCACCCGTCTCCAGCGCCTCGACACGGGCGCGAAGGTCGACCAGCTGCTCGACGGCCTCAGCCAGTGCCCGTTCGAGCGTTTCGACGCGAGCTGCCGTCCCGCCGACGGGGGCCGTCGCCTCCGAGCCGTCGAAGTCATCAGCGTCGTCGGCTACGTGATCGTGGTGGGCGACGAAAGCGCCCTTGCCGGGACGGGAGACCGCCCACCCGTCCTGCTTCAGCAGGGTCATGGCCTTCTGCACGGTCAGGCTCGACGCCCCGAACTCCCGCATCAGCACGGCCTGCGTCGGCAGCGCGTCCCCCGGCCGCAGCCCACCGGAGCGGATCCGCTCACGCAGGGTCTCGGCGATCACCTCGAACGTCAGCTGCACCCCGCTGCCCGCCGGCCTGCGCCCACGCCGCCCCACGACCGTCACCGCAGTTCACCCCGTCCTTCGCGCCCTCTACCACCGGAATCCGGCCCGTCCAAACCCGCAAACCGGCCCCACACTACCCGCGCCGATCATCACCAGAAACAGATCAGGAGGGATGCACTTGAATGCGCCCGTGAAGCGGTGCTACCGTCACGCACCGCCGGTGATCAACACCGTGCCCGCCGCTCGGACCAGCTGGCCCTGGCCCCCGCGCCCGCCCTGCGGCGCCTCCCTTCCCCTGTGAGCCGGTAAACCCGGCTGCCACGACGCCGTCTTCGTCGTCCCCGCTCTCTCCCTTCTCCCGCCGAAGGTCTCTCCCGCATGCCCGCACAGCTCCAACTCCCATCCCCCGCTGCCACTTTCATCCCGACCACCTGGGCGTTCACCGCGCCAGCCGGCACCACCACCCCGACCCACAACACCACCGACGCATCCGCCAGTCAGCGATCGGCGCTGGAGCGCCGCGCCCGGCTCACCGCCAAGCTGGCCAAGCTCGCCGCCACCGGCCAACTCGCACCCCTCGCACGGCAGATAGCCGGACTCGGCGGCTGCGCGCACCCGATCCGTCTTACCGGCCACCGCACCCGTCTGGACAGTGCGACCGGCGAGATTCTCGACCACTTCGACTCCGGCAGGCTCCCGGCGGGCGAACTGCTGGTTCGCTGCGGCAACCGCCGCGCCACCCGCTGCCCCGCCTGCTCCACCGTCTACCGCTACGACACCTACCAGCTCATCACCGCAGGCCTTCGCGGCGGCAAGACCGTCCCCACCAGCGTCGCCGCACACCCCCGCGTGTTCGCCACCCTCACCGCACCCGGCTTCGGCCCCGTCCACAACCAGCCCGACACCGGCCGCTGCCACTGCGGCCACACCCACCCCGACGACGACCGGCTGCTGGGCACCCCGCTCGACCCCGACCGCTACGACTACGCGGGCGCGGTGCTGTGGAACGCGCACGCCCCCGCCCTGTGGGCCCGCTTCACCACCCACCTGCGCCGCGAGATCGCCAAGGCCGCGGGGCTGACGCAGCGGGCCCTGCGCGATCACGCCACGCTCTCCTACGCGAAGGTCGCCGAGTACCAGAAACGGGGCCAGGTCCACTTCCACGCCGTCATCCGCCTCGACGGACCCACCGGCCCCACCAGCACCCCGCCCGCCTGGGCCACGACCCAACTCCTCGACCACGCCGTCCGCACCGCCGCCACACGCACCCGCGTCCACCACGAGGGCGAACCACCGAAGCAACCACAGCCCGCCAAGGACACCCACTCGTCCCAGCCCCAAGGGTCAGACCAGGCAGGGCGGTTGGTGTTCCGGTTCGGGCGGCAGATCGACGTCCGCGCAATCCGCGGCACCGACTTCACCGGCGACGGCCCCGTCACCGAGCGGCACGTCGCCGCCTACATCGCCAAGTACGCCACCAAAGGCGCCGAGACCACCACCGGCACCCTCGACCGCCGCCTCCACTTCCTCGCCGAACTCTCCGCCTACGACATCACCGACCACGCCCGCCACATGATCCACACAGCCTGGCACCTCGCCACCAAACGCCGACACGACCACCTCCGCCTGCGCCAGTGGGCCCACATGCTCGGCTTCCGAGGCCACTTCTCCACCCGCACCCGCCACTACTCCACCACCCTCGCCCACCTCCGAGCCCAACGCACCACCTGGCGAACCAGCCACCCCGACATCCAGACCCCCGCCCCTGCGTCGGCTCAGACGCAGGCCGGTCAGACGGGCGGCAATCCGGTCGGTGACCGCGCCGGACACTCCACCGATCTGGCTGCCGGTCACCGCAACATCGGCGGTCAGCACGTGGACTCGGACACCACGCTGGTCATCTCCCACTGGCAGTAGGGACAGCGGCACGGCCAGCATCCGACGCACCCTCCAACGCACCACCGGCCGGGGCCTGGCCACCCTGCCGACCAAGACCATCAGCTCGGAGCGGCGCATCGCCCTGCCGGCCTCCTGTGTCACATCGCTCCGCGCACACCGCGAGCGGCAGGCCAGGGAGCGAGACCGGGCGGGCTCGGTGCGGCAGGGCAGCGGGCACGTCTTCACGCGGCCGGACGGGCACCCGATCGAGCCCGCTACGCTCACCCGGCACTTCAACGCCCTGCTCCGCGAAGCTCGCCTGCGGCCGATTCGGTTTCACGACCTCCGCCACTCGACCGCGACGCTGCTCTTGGAGCAGGGCGTCGAACTCGTCGTCATCAAGGAGCTACTGGGACACGCCCACATCGGCGTGACCGCCACGGTCTACGCCCACGTCCGACTCCGCCTCCAGCGCCAGGCCATCGACCTTCTCGGACACGCCCCCGGCAGCATCCCCGAGACCACGACAGAGCCCGACAACGGCGACGACCCACCGCTTCGTGCAGCACCCGTCCGCTGACGTTGCCGTCAACTACTGCCGTCAGACACCGCAGAGGCCCCGTCGATCTACCGATCGACGGGGCCTCGCGCGTGGCCGTCTATACGGCTGGTTAGCCGTTCGTGAACACTGCCAAATTTCAGCGAAGCGCCTATACCACGTCCACCCAGATTCTCTTTAGGAAGCCCCACGGTCCTCCGGATAGAATCTACAGTGAAAGCCCTGCTCAGCGCCCACCCTATTCCATCGACCAGCGAATAAACGGAGTAGGCCTAGATGCCGTTGCCAAGAGCTGAAAGCTAGAGGCTGTCGCACCCGTCTCTTCGCTTCAGTTCAGATCATCGGGTCCTGTAGCCAAACCGGGCCAATATCATTAAAAGAGGGGGGTATCATCATCTACCGCAGATGCATTAATCGCTCGGCCCCCCACCCGCTTCTCGACCGGCCAGCGATCATCGATAACGAGTGCAGCAGATTTGCATTCGCTGCACGCATTAAACCACCCCATGATCCAGGGGTATGGTGAGGGGGTCATATCTTCGAGATGAATCCCACAGAGTGTCGATCCAAAGAATCCGTAGGCATGTGAGACGTCCTCTGGCAATCCATCGGAACGCGCGACTTCCCATCGCGTATCCGGCGAGAGATACACAGGCTTCACCTCCCGGCCATCACTCCAAGTGCTGTTCAATGCAAAGCACCAGGAACAGACCGATCGCCGCTCGGAGACGCGTTCATAATTCGATACCGACAGCGGCCGCGTCCGGCTTCCGCAAATCTCGCACAGCAAAGCTGTCACCTCCATCCCCAATATTCGAGCGAAGCTACGTCCACGATCTACGCACATCGCCCCACGCCTGTGAACTCTTACCAGGCGAGGCTCAGGTCCCATCCCAGAAATTTCGGTTAATTGCAGTTCGCCACTCAGTATAGTCCGGCAGATCCTCGGCGCCTCTACCAATCGTGGTTTGAATCATCCCAGGCACGCCCCTGATCGTAGCGAAACAGCTGGGACATATTCGAGTGCTAGACGCGATCCCGAGAAGTGTGTGCTCATCACCCAGGGCGCCAACAATTGTGGCTTCCGCATCGCCATCGCCGAATTTGTAAATTGCGCCATTCAGGTTCTTTGCGACCGAAGCCGGGAGGTCCGCCATGTGTGTAGCCACCCACTCTTCCGTCTGCCGAGTTGCACTATTCCAGACTCTCGCAACCGAAACGGTGGCCTTACCTTGACCGAGTCCGCCATATAGCGACCTAGCCCGGTCGTGGAGCCCTTGGATATCACCCTTAGAAACAGTGGGGCAATTGGTGTTGTGGACCAAGATCGGGACGCCGCCCGCCACCACATAGTACGTGTGGAGGCCGTCGATGGTGAGGTCGTAGGTGGTGCGGGTGGCGGTGTACGAGCGGACGTTGAGGATCTCGGTGGTGCTGCCGCTCGCGTTCTGGAGCTTGTGATGGGCCTTGAGGCCGGCGGCCTGGGTCCAGGCGTTGGTGGTGGCGTCGTAGAACTGGTGGTGCTTGGTCGTGTGGATGACCTTGGGGCCCGACTTGGTGGCGACGGTGATGTCGGTGAAGTCGCGGTCCGTCTTGGTGACGATCACCCGGTCGACCCGGTGGACCTCGTTCTTCGTCTCGGCGGGTGCGGCGTTCTTGACCAGGTCGCCGACCTTGATGGCGCTGATCGGCTTCGAGGCGCCGCTGGCGAGCAGGACTCGTGTGGCGGCAGTGAAGCTGTGTGGGACCGTCGTGCAGCCCGCCCCGGGGCGGCCCTGAGTTCCTCCCGGCTTGTCCTTCGCCGAACCGCGGCCTGCCACCGGTGGTTCGTCCTCGACGGGCGGCTTGGCTCCGGCCGACCGGGTGGCGCTGCCGGCCGTCGCCGCCTCGTCCCCGACGGTCGCCTCCACCGCGGCAGCGCTTCCGCCTGCGCCTGCGGCGATCCCCGCACCGATGACAGCTGATCCGCCCTCGGTGATGGCGGCGCCGATGACCCCGGCGATCGCGCCTTCGGTGCCCATCATCGCGGCGCCCTCGAGCATGGCTCCGCCGATGGCCCCGATGCAGGCGCCCGCGGTCAGGACCACGCAGGCGGCCGCACCGACCACCGCCAGACCCACGAGCGTTCCGACGATCGCCGTCTTGTGCTTCTTGACGAAGTTGCCCGCGGCTCTCTTGGCCCGCTTGAGCTGGTGGCCCAGGGCTTTACCGGCGCTCTTCGCGGCCTTGACCGCGGCGTGCCATTTCTTCTTGGCCGCCTTCAACTTCTTGTGCACATAGTGACGGGCACGGTGGTACTGGTGCGCGACGTAGTGGTACAGCCGCGGGTGCGAGTCGCGGATGTAGCGGACGGCCTTGCGCGCGTAGTGCTTCGCCGCGCCGACGACCCCGTGCTTCTTGACCTGGTGGGCGACCTTCTTGGCCGCGTGGTAGGTGCTCTTGGCCAGGTCCCAGCCGCGGTTCAGAGCGGCGTACGACCAGCTGTTGCTCCACGACGAGGACACCGCCTTGGTGGTGGAGTGCCAGGCGTGGGAGACCGCGTGGGTGAAGCTGGACCAGCCCCAGTGCCCGGTGGGATCGGTCGTGGTGAGGGGATTGTCGTCGGCGTAGGCGAAGCGGTCGGCGTTGACCGAGTCGGGGACGGGGTTGAGGCCGACGGTGTCACGAGAGGTGAACTGGCCGGTGTCGGGGTTGTACCAGCGGGCGGCCATGTCGACCTGGTCGGTGTCGGGGTCGGTCCATTCGGACTGGTACCCCAGGTGGCCCAGCATGCCCGAGCCGGCGACGATCTTGCCGAACGGGTCGTAGGTCGTCGATCCGGTCAGCGCGGATCCGCTGTCGGTGAACTGGCCGACCAGGTCGTCGTGCAGGTCGGTCATGGCCAGCACCTTGACGCCGGAGGCGTTGATGCCGAACAGCCCGCCGCCGGGGTCGCGGCTGTACGTCGTTCCCCCGTCGGAGGCCAGGTCGTTGCCGGTTCCTGTGTACACGAAGGACTGCTGGCTCAGTCCCCCGTTGGCGGTGAGTACGCGGTCCAGGCCGTCGTAGGTGTAGGCCACGGTCCCGGAGTTGACGACCCGGTTGAAGGCGTCCGCGACGGTGAGGCTGGTTTCGCTCTGCTCGTCGGTGGTGGAGCGCAGCGTTCCGCGGGCGGTGTAGGCGTAGCTGTTGTGCCCGTCGGAGGTCAGTTCGTTGCGGGCGTCGTAGGTGTAGGTGTCGCCGGCCGCCTGGGTACGGTTGCCTGAGGCGTCGTATCCGTAGGTGACGGTCGAGGCGCCGTTGTTCCACGACTTGAGGCGGTCGGCCCAGTCGTAGGTGTAGGTGCTGGTGCCGGCCCCCGCGACCCCGGTGGTGGTCTTGGAGGTCTCGTTGTCGTTCTGGTCGTAGTCGTAGGCGATCGACGCCTCGGTCGCGCCCGAGGGGCTGGAGAGGATGTCGGAGGTCAGCCGGTGCGCCCAGTCGTAGCCGAGCGCCCGGTGGGCCTTGCCGGTGCCGTAGGAGATGTCACTCGGCAGCGACATGAGGTTGTAGCTGATGGTCGCCGTCGACCCGGTCGCGGCGTCATTGACCGTCTTCAGCCGGCCCGCGGTGTCGTACCCGTAGTTCGAGGTGCCCGCCGCGTCGGTGCGCGCCGTCATCCGTCCGTCCCCGTCGTATGCGAAGGACGAGGCACCGGAGGGGCCGGCGGTGCTGAGCAGGTCGCCGCGGTCGTCGTAGCTGAACGTGTCGTCCGTGCCGGGCGCCGCCGACGACGTGATGTGTCCGGCGGCGTCGTAGCCGAAGGTGTGGTCGAGCGTCGCGGCTTCCGCGCCGGTTCCGCTCTGCCGGGTCAGCTGACCGACCTCGTCGTAGGTGTTGCTGACGGTCACACCGCCGGGTGACAGCTGCTGCGCCACTCGGCCGTCCGCGTCGTAGCCGGTGGTGAAGGTGCGGTCCGCGAGCGCCGGGTATGCGGGTGTTGAGGGCTCGATCAGCGACTCCGGCAGGTTCCACCGGTTGTAGGTGGTCAGGAAGTCGTGCCCCGCCACCGGGTTGCCGGTCGCGTCGACTCCGCGGCCGTCGGTGAAGCGGGTGCGGTTGCCGGCCGCGTCGTAGCCGAAGGAAGTGGTGATCGACTCGGACGCCGAGACCGGCTGGACCTCCTTGGTCACCATGCCGGTGGCGTCCAGCGTGAAGCGGGTGGTGTGGCGGTTTCCGTCCGTCGAGCTGATCATGTTGCCCGCCGGGTCGAACTCCGCGGAGGTGGTGCGCCGCACCATCCCCGTCGTGTCCGCCTCCGCGGTGCCGACCGGATTGCCGAACACGTCGTAGGTGGTGGAGGTCGAGGTGCCGTCCGGGTTGGTGACCTTGTTCTGCCGGCCCGCCAGGTCGTACCCGTACGTGGTGGGATTGTTCGCCCCGTCGGTGACCGTGGTCTGTTCCCCGGCGGCGTTGTATCCGAAGGACGTCGTCACTCCCGACGGGGAGACCGAGGAGGTCAGCCAGCCGTGCGGCGCGTCGTAGTGGTTGACCGTGGTGTAGGCGGCCTGCGAGGGCTTGCGCTCCACCTGCGTCGTGGTCTGCTCGCGGCCCAGATAGTCGTACGTGGCCTGCGTGGTCGCGCCCGTCGGGTCGGTCTCCGACAGCAGGTCGCCGTCGGTGTCGTACACCGAATGGGTGGTGCGGCCGCCCGGCAGGGTGGTGTCCACCTGGTCGCCGAGCTGGTCGTAGGTGTAGGTGGTGCGGTTCTGAAGCGCGTCGGTCTCGGCCGTGATCTGGCCGATGCTGTTGTACTCCGTCGACGTGGCAGGCGTGATCGGCGTGGCGGAACCGGGCGGGGTGTAGGAGGGCAGGGTCTGCGAGACCTGCTGGCCGAGCGGGTCGTAGCCGGTCGTGCTGACGTTCCCGTTCGGATCCTTGCTCTCGGCCGCCTCGCCGAAGGTGTTGTAGCCGGTGGAGGAGACCGGGTGCTGCGCCGAGACCGTCGTGGTCCCGGTCGCGGGATCCGCCGTCTCCACGTTCACGGTCGGCGCGACGACCTGCGACAGGTTGCCGGCCTCGTCGTAGGAGTAGGAGGTGACGTTGCCCTTCTCGTCCGAGGACCACGTCGCGAGCCCGCGCTGGTCAAGGTGCTGACGGGTGGTGCGGACGGTGGAACCGCTCGCCGGGAGCGTCCCGCCGTACAGGCTCGACACCTGCGAGGCGGTGAGGGCCTCGGAGTACACCTGCGCATCGGAGATCGATCCGTTGGCGTACTCGCTCCACGTGCCGCTGGACAGCTTGCGGGCGATGTCGAGGGTGCCGTCGGAGTTCCAGGGGGTCGTGAACGCCTTGGAGGAGGACAGGGCGCCGTTGACGTAGAGGTTGAACTGGCCCGCGGCGGCGTCGAAGACGCCGACGAGGTGGGTCCACTGGCCGACGACGGGGGTGCCGCCGTACGCCGCGGTCCAGGCGGCGGTGTCGGTGTCCGCGTTGTGGCCGCCGAAGGCCCAGTTCCCGGCTCCGGAGGAGTAGTAGAGCTGGAAGGCGCTGGTGTGGTCGCCGTTCTGGGAGACGAAGGTGGAGTTGGCCGCCGTGGAGGCGAGCTTGACCCACGCGGAGACGGTGAAGCCGACGGCGGTGTCCACCGCGGGACCGCTGGTCTCGGCGTAGGCGTTGGACGTGCCGTTGAACACGGCACTGCCGCCGTGGTCGGTGGACCACGTCACCGCGCTGCCGGTGGTCGCGGTGTTGGCGCCGCCGGACGAGTCGGCCGCGCTGGTGCCGGAGGTCTCGTTCAGCTTCCAGCGGCCGACGGGAGCGGTGGTGCCGTCGTGGGCCGTGCTGGAGGTGGAGTTGCCCAGGGCGTCGTAGGTGTAGGTCGTCGTCTCGGGGGTGCCGGTCGTGCCGCTGCGGGTGCTGGTGACGACGTGGTCGTCCGGGTCGTACGACACCGTGCTGGTCCGGGCCAGGCCCGCGGGGTCGAGGGTGGTGACGGTGGTCCGGTCGGCGGCGTCCACGGTGTAGGCGGTGGTGGTCGCACCGTTGTTGGACACCTGCTGGATCAGGTTCCCGGCCGCGTCGTAGGTGTTGGCCTGCTGCACGAAGGACTGGGGGTGCTGCGGGTCGGTCACCGCGTCGGTGCGGGTGACCGTGGCGACCTGACCGTCGTCGGTGTAGGTGTAGGAGGTCGTCCAGCCCATGGAGTCCGTCACCGAGGCGAGGCGGCCGGCCGGGTCGTAGGCCCGCGAGTCCAGGGTCAGGGTCCTGGCCGGCGACGGGTTGTCCGGGTCACCGGTGAAGTTCGGCTGAGTGGTGGTCAGCTGCCGTCCGAGGACGTCGAAGGTGTAGTCCGTCTCGTTGCCGACCGCGTCGACCTCGGAGACCACGTTGCCGTACACGTTGTAGCCGTATGTGGTGGTCTGCCGGGTCTTGACCGTGCCGTCGGCGTTGAAGGCCGCGACCTCGTCCTGCGTGTGCACGCGGTTGGCCGAGTCGTACGTCCACTCCGTGCGCCGCTTGCCGTCCCCACCGGTCAGGTCGCTGATCGTCTCGGCGGTCACATTGCCGTCGACGTCGCGGTCGGTGACCGTCTGCGCGGTGTGCACCGCGCCGGTGACGCGGTTGGTCACCGCGGGGTCGGTCTCCGTGGTGACCTGGTCGTCCTTGTCGTACGCGTACGACGTCACCAGGCCGGCCGGGTAGCTGTCGCTGATCTCCTTCTTCGACGTCAGCCGGCCGATGTTGTCGTACCCGTATCCGACCGACGCGCCGTTGGCATCGGTCTGCTGCGTCAGGTCGCCCTTGCTGTTGTAGGTGTACGACGTCACGGCGCCGCCGGGCGTCGTCGTCGACGCCAGCAGGTACGGGGGCGCGTTCCCGCCGCCGTCGGCCGGGGTGGTCGCGGTGGTGTACGTCGTGGACGAGGTACGGCCGGCCGGGAAGCCCGGCACCGGCGGCGTGGTCTCACCGGTCTGGTTGCCGTACTGGTCGTACGAGTAGGTCGTCAGATACCGGGTGTCCGTCGGACCCGAGGACCGCCCGTCCCTGCTGGTCAGCACCAGGTCGTTGCGCGGGTCCGGTGCCGGGTTCGCGGTGGTGTCGTCCGGATAGTAGGTGTAGTACTCCGTGGCGCAGGCGTTGGCCGCCTGGTTCTGGCAGGTCGTCTTCGACACCACGTTGCCCCGCACGTCGTGCCCGGTCGTCGTGGTGTTCCCGTTGGGGTCCGTCACCGTGTAGAGGAATCCGGAGGTGTCGTACCCGTAGGTGGTCCGTCCGCCCAGCGGGTCGGTCTGCGACAGGACCCGGCCGCCGTTGTCCACGTCGTAGCCATACGTGACGTACTTCGTCGACCCGTCCTGGGTCGGCACCTGCACCTTCACCGTGCGCACCGGCGCCACGCCCGAGGACGACTTGAACGCCGTCCACTCCTGCGACACCTGGGCCGTGGTCAGCCCCTGGTCGAAGAAGGCTACCTCGGCGATGGAGCCGTTGAAGTAGCTGATGTCCGACGGACTCTGGTACCAGCCCTTGGCGAAGCCGGCGCCGATATAGACGTGGGCGTTGTTCTGGTCGTTGGGGATGCCCGAGAAGGTGGCCTGCTGCACGCCGTCCACGTACATGGTCTGCGTGGACCCGGCGACGCTCAGCACCGCGTGGTGCCAGGCGTTGTTGTTCACCGTGCCGGTGGAGCTGAACGCCGTACCGCCGGAGCCGGAGACGCTCCAGAAGTGCCCGTGCAGCTTTCCGTCCGCACCGACGTACAGCACCGGATTCCACGAGCCCGTGGCCTGGGTCGCACCCGCGATCGGGTTCTGCTGGTCGCCGATCAGCACCCCGGAGACGGCGGTCTTGAACCACAGCGAGACGCTGCGGTCCTTCGTCGCGTGCAGCAGCGACGCGGGCACCTCGGCGAAGCTGGAGGTGCCGTTGAACGAGGCCGCCTTCACATCGGAGGAGCCGAACGGGCCGGCTGTGCCCAGCGTGACGTTGTTGTAGGAGCCGTAGCCGGTGTGGACCTCGTTCACCGCCTGCGCGGCGGCGGTCTCGGCCAGCCGCCAGTACCCGGAGGGGCCCGCGCCCAGTACCGCCGACCGGTACACCTGCGAGGAGCCGGTCACCGTCGGCGGGACGAGCTTCCACACGCCGCCGTTGTTGTCGGTCTCCTGGGAGATGGTGTCGTCGACCGGGTTGTAGACCACCGCGTTCTGGGTCTTGCCCGAAGGCAGGGTGATGGTCTGCAGCAGCTTCGCGCTCTGCTTCGCTGCCGTGTACTGGGAGCTGACAGCCGCGGCGTTCAGCGGCTGGTTGACGATGGAGGCCTCGGCGATCAGGCCGTTGAAGTGCCCGAGCTGATCGGCGGGCATGTCCGGCCAGCCCTGGGTGTCCAAGCCCGCGCCGAAGGAGACGTACGGCTGGTTCCAGCTCCACAGGTCGCCGGGCAGCGTGCCGACCGCCGCGCCGTCCAGGTACATCGACTGGGTGTTGCCGGCGCTGGTGAGTACCACCTGGTGCCAGGCGTTGTTGTTGACCGTGCCCGAGGACTGGATCGGGGCGCTGCAGGCGCCCATCCGGGCGAAGCAGCCGTGTAGCTTGCCGTTGGTGCCGATGTAGATCGCGGGGGTGTTGTACTTGGTGTGCGCGACCGGGTCGGAGTCGGTCAGCGGCTTGTCGCCGTAGTAGAACAGCACTCCGCCGGCCTGGCTGGTCTTGAACCACAGGGACACCGACGAGTACGTCCGCGTCGCTCCTGGCGTCGACGGGATGGAGACGTAGGAGGTGGTGCCGTTGAACGAGGCCGCCTTCGAGCCCGTGATCGGGCCCGCGGATCCCAACGACACGTTGTGGTAGGTGCCGTTCAGCTTGCCCTGGTTGTCGTCCACCGCGTCGGCGGCCGCCGTGCCCGAGGCCTCGCCCATCCGCCAGTACGCGAACGGATCCGCGTCGAGGACCAGCGTCCGGTAGTGCGAGCCGGTGGCATAGCCGTACGTCGTGCAGTGCGACCAGTCCGCCGGCGGGCACACCTGGGTCAGCGCGTCCCCGCTGTAGTCGTACTTCCACGTCTCGGCCGAGGGCCAGTCCCCGGCCGTCGTCGGGTCGGTGGCCACCGTCTGCACGTGCGGCACCGTCGTACCCGCCGGGGTGAACCAGCTCAGCGTGAGGGACCGGCCCGACACCTGCGAGGTGATCTTCGACAGCAGATGCGTGGTGCCGTCGTATGTGAAGTTCTCCGCCCGGCCCGCGTAGTCGGTGATCGAGGAGATCGCGTAGGCGCCCGAACGGCCCGGGATCGGCTGCTGGAAGACGTAAGCCGTGACGTCCTTGTCCACCAGTTTGTACCCGGCGGGGGACGTCGTCACGGTCAGCTGCGCCCAGCGCCCGGGCGGCGGGGTGAAGGAGCCGTCGGCGTTCTTGCCGAACCCGACCTGCGAGCCGTCGGGGTAGGTGACGTTGACCGATGTGACCGCGCCGGAGGCGTCCTTGACCTCGGCGGCCTCCATGTCGGCCACCGTCGACCAGCCGGCTCCGAAGGCGCCGTCGGCCCGCGGGTCCAGGCTGTTGTAGTTGCGCTCGATCGACAGGGACGGCCCGACCGTCTGCACGTCCGCGTCCGTGTCGGAGGTGGTGTAGTTCCCGACGCCCGGGTCGAAGTCGTGGCCGTCGGTGTTCTGGGACAGGCCCGAGGTCACCGCCGGCTGCGGCGTCACCGTCGCGAGCGCGCTCTGCTCCCACGGCGAGTACGCCACCCCGTCGTAGGCCCGCACCTGCCACAGGTAGCTGCCGGACCAGACCAGCTTCCCCGTCGGCACCTTCCAGTCGCCGCCGGCGATCAGCCCCGAGTCGGAGATCACCGTGCCGGTGGCCGAGTCCAGGACCTGGAACTGGTACTTGAGGGGATCGCCCGGGTAGTCGTCCGCGTCCGAACCGTAGGCGACGAGCTCCGGCCGCAGCGTGGTGGCGTTGTAGTTGTCCGGCGGGTAGGACGCGTCCACCTGCGGCACGGTGTTGGCCGCCAGGGTCAGGTCCAGGTACGGCTTGCGGGCGCTCTCGGTGGACTCGAACTGCTTCCAGTGCACCGTGTCGGTGGTCGTCGAGTACAGTGCGATGCCGTGGTTGCTTCCCGTGCCCGTGGAGATCGCGTTGAACCAGGTGCGGTCCAGGGGCATCGTCATCCACACGCCCTTGGTGCGGTCGCCACCGGTGTTCGTGCAGGCGGCCCCCGGGTCGGCCGTCAGCTGTCCGAGCAGGACGGGGTCCCAGTCCGGTCCGGGGTAGGAGGTGACGGCGGACGCGGACCACGAGCCGGTGACCGGCGAGGCGTAGAACGGCTGCGGGGTGCACGACGCCGCCCACACGTCGAACAGGTGAAGACTCGCCGCCGACACGTTCTGGTCCTGCACCATCGCGGTCAGGCCGGTCAGGTGCAGGAACGAGTTGGCGCTGTGCACGCCCGCGTCGTAGGAGCCGACCTTGAAGACGTCCTCGGTGGAGTGGTCACCGGTGTTCTGGGTCTCGGCGTAGGTGTCGTCGCTGATGGTCAGCGTCGGGTCCACCACGATCGGCCAGGTCCGCGCGGGGTCCTTGATCCACGAGGTGTCCGCGGTCACCTTCAGCGCCCAGCGGCCGCCCGACTTCGCCAGCGCGTACCGCACCGCCCGCGACGTGGCGTGCTCCCCCGACACCGGGTTCACGCTCGCGTCCTCCATGAACGCGTGCGGGATCCGCTGCACCACATGACCGGAGGCATCGGTGAACTCCACCGCGCCGTCCTCGGCCAGGGCCGGAGTCAGACCCTTGGTGCGCAGCGTGAACGACCACGAGGCCGGCGCGTCCGAGGAGGACAGCACCAGCTTCTCCTTCACGCCACCCGACTGAGGCACCAGCACGAGATCGGTGCTCGGCAGTACGCCCGCGTACCGGACGGCGCCGTCCTCGTCCGCGCGGCCCGGCACGTTCGCCACGCCGTCCAGGGAGTAGGACACCGCGTGGCCGGCGTCCGTGCCGACCGACGCCAGTTCGGGGTCGTCGGCGGTGGCGGCCAGCTCCACGCCCAGGTCGTTTGCCTTCTCCCGCCACCGGCCGCCCGCCGCCTTCACGGGCGTGGGGTCGATGGCGGTCCAGGTCCCTCCCGGGCGGCGGAAGTTGCTGCGGCCGAAGTACACGCGCCGGGTCTTCGTGCCGTCCGCGTTCTCGAAGACGTCCGAGGTCTCCGACGACTCATCCGCCACCCGTCGGCTGGTGGCGGCCTTGAAGCCGTCCCGGCCCTTGACCACCGCGGGACCCGTGGTGAACGTGTCCGTGTCGCGCAGGTGCCGCCGGTAGCCGGGCAGTTCGCCCTTGCCCCGGCCGGGCTTGCGGCCGCGTCCGCCCGCGCTGCGGGTGTCGGCCGAAGTCGCTTTGTGCGACAGCCCGTCCGCGAGCCCGCCCTTCTGCTTGGGAAGGTGCAGCGGCGAGGAATGCAGCCAGTCCAGCAGGTGCGCCATGTCCGGCATGCTCAGCGCCGGCAGCGTCACCCCCTGTGCCATGGCCTCCTCGGCGGTCGGCATCAGCGTCAGCACAACGCCGAGCACCAGCCCCACCGCGCGCACCACCCCGCGACGCGAGAGCACACGCAGCGGCCGGCCCGAACCCCGAGCCCGACGTGAAGACATGCGGAAACCCCCCGCGAACACGCTGTTGACATGACCGGAGCAGATCTTGCTGCCTCGCCAACAGCCGTGACCAGGAACCGCAGCGAACCTTTATTTGATCTTTAAGGACGCACTACTCGCGTGCGGGCGGCGGAATCTGACGTTATGTCAGCGGGTGACACGGCGTCCTGGCGTGCCTTCTCGCAGCCCGATAGCCGATGGCGGCAACGCGCCGGAGCACCCGGCCCGGCGTGCGGGGCACGGACTGCTCCGCCCCACGCACAAGGGCGCCGCTCACGTCCGCGATGCGGAACGGGCCAATTCGGTCAAGGTCCGGCTCACAGCTTCCCGTACCTGCTCGGCCCCACCCGCGGGCACCAGCGCAACCCCCGTGCCGGCCGGGCCGTCGCCGACCACCACGAAACGCACCGCCGCACGGGGCTTGCGGGCGACCGCGCGAACCGCCTTCACCTCGGCGCCTCCCACCCCCACAACCACCGAACACTGCTGCTCCACCAGCGAGTTCACATAGGGAACCGCGTTCCCCTCGGTATCGGGACCCATCACCTGAAGGAAGCTCACCCGGACCCGGGTACGAGCAGAGGCGTCCTGCATCCCCGCCCACACCGGTGCCGCCTGGGATCCCGGCACCACCCCGCGACCATCGGTCAGCAGGCACGCGTCGACATCCCGGTACGCCCGGGCCGTCGGCATCTCCTCCCTCTCACCGGACGGCCACCACCAGACCACCGCCCCCACAAGCAGCGCGGCGCCCACCCCCGCGCACACGGCCATCCAGGGCCGAAACCGCGTCCTGACCAACCCGGGTATCCCCAGCACCACCACACGCCCTTCCTGCCACGCACAGGGCCGGATCTCGTCCCCGCAAGCAACGGAGCATAGGCAACAACCCCACTCGCCCGAACACCACGCAGTGCGAAGCCGCAGGAACCACCGCCCTCAACGTGTGCACCTACGAGGGCGACACCCCGCTCTCCTGCGACACCTCGCCGTGGGACGGCAACCCCTACTACTGATCCCGCCGGCGGGAGGGACGCGTGCCGCCCCTCCCGCCGCCGCGATAGCAAACCCCGCCAGCCCCCGCCCCATCGCAAAGACCGAAGGCACTCACCCGCACGGGCGGCGTGCCGCAGAACCGCAGGACCGGCCCCTCCCACCGCGGCGTGCGGCTGACGCTGCCGGCCCGCCACGGGGGGAGCCGCCGAAGGCGCGCATCGGATGTGGCGGCTCCCCAGGCGGGGCGAAGACCCTCGCCACAATGCCCCGAGGTCACCGCCGGAGGGCGGCGACCGCGTCTGCCGCGGCCGCCGTCAGCGCTGTGCCGTCGCGCGTCTGCGAGGCCCAGGCGACATGGCCGTCCGGACGGATCAGCGCGGCGCGGAGCCCGTCCCACTCCGGGCGGCCGCCACCGGTTTCCTCCGCGACCACCGTCAACAGGCGGGGCGCGGGCGCGGTTTCCGTGAGGAAGGACGCGGCCTCCGCATCGGCCTTCGAGGCCATGAGCAGGAGGTACCGATCGGGGGCGAGAACCGAGAAAAGCCCCCGGCCGTCGGCAAGCCGGATGTCCGGCGCCCTGTGGCCGACCAGCGGATGGGCGTCGCCACGAGTCGGCGCATAGACGACCGCGAGCCCGGACACTTCCTTGGCCAACGACGAGGAGAACGAGGGCACATCGGCTACGGCGCGGTTCAGGACCGCTCGCAAGGCCAGCAGCTCCGGTGTGAAGTCGGTCATCAGCGCCGTCTGCGCGCGGACGAGTTCGACCAGTGCGACACCGGCGGCATGCCGCTCGTCGTGGTAGCTGTCCAGCAGGCCATCCGGCGCCCAGCCCCGGACGGTGGCCGCGAGCTTCCACCCCAGGTTCCAGGCATCCTGCAGGCCGACGTTCAAGCCCATGCCGCCGGCGGGGAAGATACGGTGGGCCGCGTCCCCGGCCAGCAGAACGCGTCCGCACCGGTACCGCTCCGCGAGCCGGTTGGCCGAGCCCGTCCTCGACACCCAGATGGGATCTCGCAGTCCGAAGTCCGACCCCGCTATGGCCGCCAGCCGGACACGCAGTTCCTCGGTCCCGGCACGCTCCGTCCAGTCCCCCTCGTCGGCGGCGCCGGCATTGACCCCACCGACACGGTGCACACCGTTGCCCATGGACACGATGAGCGCCTGACCCGCGACGCTGTTGCGCTGAAAGTACGGAACCCCCGGGGGATCATCGAGAGTGACATCGGCGACCCACGCGTACGCGGTGGACTCGGTCCCCGGGAAGGCAATGCCTACGGCTTTGCGGACCTCGCTGGCGGCGCCGTCACACCCGGCCAGGTAGTCGGCCTCCAGCATGTACGTCCCGGACGCGGTCTCCACCCGTGCCACCACGCCATCGTCGTCCTGGGTCAGGCCGGCGAAGCCGTGCCCGCGCCTGATGTCCACGCCCAGGCCCAGGGCGTACTGCTCGAGCAGTTCTTCGACCCTCGGCTGACCCAGCACCAGGATGTGCGGGAAGGGAGTGTCCAGCGTGCTGAAGTCGAGGCGGCGGTCGAGCAGACCGAAGTGCGAGTTCGGGATCTTCGCGCCCTCGTCGAGGAAGAGGTCGTCAACCCCGCGCGACGCCCATATCTCCATGGTGCGCGGATGAATGGTGAACCCCTTGGAGTGGGGAAACCGCTCCTCACGTCTTTCGAGAACCGTCACACCGACGCCCGCCAGGCGCAGCTCCGCCGCCAGCCACAGGCCGGTCGGACCCGCACCGACAACAACGACCTCTCCCATGCGTTCCTCCGCCAACGAGTCTTTCCCCGGGGCGCGGCCCGTTGACCCGAGCCCCGAAGTGGCCTGCCGGCCCGGACAGTAACAGAGACATGTACGTCGACCGGTCCTGACGATGGCAGCAACAAGGCTGCTGCAGTGGGCCGTTGGAGGCGGGCCGACGCTCCTGCTGCGCGACCACCGACGGTCTCGC
Source organism: Streptomyces sp. NPDC001070 (assembly GCF_053598835.1). Classification (NCBI taxonomy): domain Bacteria; kingdom Bacillati; phylum Actinomycetota; class Actinomycetes; order Kitasatosporales; family Streptomycetaceae; genus Streptomyces; species Streptomyces sp. NPDC001070. Next base: position 5,997 of record NZ_JBSFLB010000037.1, on the reverse strand, counting down.
GACATCGCCCAGCGCATCCCCGGCAACGCCGTCATGCACGTCTTCGGCTCCTCCGAGCGCCCAGAGGTCCGCCCCGGTGCGCCCCGCCTCGATGCCCGCAAACCGCTGCCACCGGTAATTCGCTGGCGCATCACGCGCGGGAAGGGGGAGGATCTGGCTGCCAAGGGCCGTGCAAAGGCCGTCCAGAGTGCACGAGCGTTACCCGTCACCCGGTCCACGCTCGCCGATCCACAGAGCGAGCCGCTATGCCCGTCTCCGGTTCCAGTCCGTCCGATACCCCCGCCGGGTACCCGTCATCGCTGCAGCCCCAGCCCGAAGTCCGCGTGGCGGCCGGTGCGCTGGGCGGTGGCCGGGAGGGGGGTGTGGCGGTCTTCCGGGGCATCCCGTTCGCCGAGCCGCCCCGCGGCGCACTCCGCTTCGCCGCGCCGCAACCGCCGCGCGGCTGGGACGGCGTACGGCCGGCCCTGTCGTACGGCCCGCCGCCCCCTCAGGCCGGCGTGTTCGGCGTGGGCGCCCTCGCACCGGACACGGCGGGCGAGGAGAGCTGGCTGACGGTCAACGTCTGGACACCCGAGCCGGACCCCGGCGCGGCGCTGCCGGTGATGGTGTGGATCCAGGGCGGCGGCTACACGATCGGCATGTCCAGCCTGCCCGAGTACGACGGCGCCCGCCTCGCACGCGACGGTGACGTCGTTGTGGTCACCTTCAACTACCGCGTCGGTATCGAGGGCTTCGCACAGATCCAGGGAGCGCCACCCAACCGGGGCCTGCTCGACCAGGTCGCCGCCCTGGAATGGGTCCGCGCCAACATCGGGGCCTTCGGCGGCGACCCGGACAACGTCACCATCTTCGGTGAATCGGCCGGCGGCGGATCCGTCGCCGCCCTGCTGGCCATGGACCGCGCCGCCGGGCTCTTCCGCCGGGCGGTGGCGCAGAGCGTGCCGGGCACATTCTTCTCGGCGGAACTCGCCGCCGACATCTGCGCAGCCTTCGCCGCCGAGCTGGGCCTGCGCCCCACCGCCACCGACCTGTCCACAGTGGCCCCGTCCCAGCTGCCCGCCGCCGGTGACGCCGTCGCCGCAAAGGCGGCCCAGTACACGGAGCGCTGGGGACCGGCCGCGCACCGCGGAATTCTGCTCGCGCCCGTCGTCGACGGCGACGTCCTCCCGGTCACCCCCTGGCAGGCCCTGGAAGGCGGCGCCGGACGGGGCGCCGACCTGCTCGTCGGTCACACCCGCCACGAGCAGCGACTGTTCACCGCCCTCGAAGGGCTCCTCGGCCAGGTGACCCACGAGCAGGCAGAAGCCGCACTCAGGGTCTTCGCGCCCACCCCGGACGGCCCGCGCCGCTACCGTGACGCGTTCCCGGCCGCCGGACCGGACGAGCTGTACGAACTCGTCCACTCCGACTGGCTTTTCCGCATGCCCAGCCTCCACCTCGCCCAGGCCCAGGCCACCGGCGGCGGCCGCGCCCACCTCTACGAACTGACCTGGCCCGCCCCGGGCATGGACGGTGCCCTCGGCGCCTGCCACGGCCTCGACGTGCCGCTCGTCTTCGGCAACCTGAACAGCGGACAACCCGCCCTGCTGATCGGCCAAACCTCCGCTCCGCAGGCCGAAGCGCTCTCCGCGCACATCCGCACCGCCTGGACGGCATTCGCCACCCACGGCGACCCCGGCTGGCCCCCGTACGACGCGGAACAACACCTCGTACAACTCTTCGACACCCAACCCGCCGTCACCGCCTACCCGGAAGAGGTCTCCCGCCTCCTATGGCAGGAGCACGCGTTCTCCGCCCTGCCACTGACCGGCCGCTAGTGCCCGGCCCGCCCAGTCCGTCCGGCTCATCAGCCACGACACTCCCCCGGCAACCAGAACCACACCGGCGCCGGCGCCGGCCTCGCCACGTCAGCTGCTGCAGGACCCACATCACCTGCCGCGCGTGGAGCTGGTCACCGTCACGTCGCGGCCCGGCAGGACCATGGCCCGCGCGCCCTGCCCGAGCAGGCGGCGATCCCCCTCACCGGGCTGGCGACCTCGCTGCACTGCCGACACCATCCCCCAGCTGCCCGCCGAATCGGCGCGGCGACTCGGCATCGCATCCCACCAGCTGCACGGTGGTGGAACCATGAGCGTCTTGCATTCGCCATCAGGGGGCATTGGGCCGTGAAGGTCGGACTGGCACGTGCCATGGCAGGCCAGTGGGTCGCCGAGTACGCCCGATCCCATGCCGGCTATCGGGGCGCATACTTCAGCGGCTCGACCGTCGGGCTGCCGAACGACGCCGAACTGCCTGCCTCCTCCGACGTCGACATCTGCGTCGTCACCGCCGCGGACAGCCCACCGGCCAAGCCGGGAAAACTCCGCCACCAAGGTGCCCTGCTGGAAATCAGTTACGTGCCCTGGGGCGAGCTCGCCTCCGCCGACGAGGTCCTCGCCTCCTACCACCTGGCCGGCTGCTTCCGCACCGACACAGTCATCGATGACCCCACCGGCCGTCTGCACGAACTGCACGCACACATCTCACCGCGGTTCGCCGATCTTCCCTGGGTCCGCCGCCGGTGCCAGGGGGCCCGCCATCGGGTCGAAGCCCGCCTCGCGGCGATCGACACCTCGGCACCGTTCCACGAGCAGGTGACCGCCTGGCTGTTCCCCACCGGTGTGACCTGCCACGTGCTTCTTGCCGCGGCCCTGCGCAACCCCACCGTCCGCCTGCGCTACCCGGCCGCACGCAAGGTCCTCGCCGACTACGGCCACCTCAACCTGTACCCCGATCTCCTCCGCCTCCTCGGCTGTTCACACCTGTCCGCGCGACGCGTCCAGCACCATCTGCACGAACTCGCCGCGACATTCGACGCCACCGCCCGGGTGGCGAAGACCCCGTTCCCCTTCAGCAGCGACATCACCCCCGCCGCACGGCCGATCGCCATCGACGGGAGCCAGACCCTCATCCGTGCAGGCGACCACCGTGAGGCGGTCTTCTGGATCACCGCGACCTTCGCCCGCTGCCACACCATCCTGGCCACCGACGCTCCCCACCTGCACGCCTCCCTCGTCCCGGCGTTCCAGGCAGCCGTCGGCGACCTCGGCATCAGCTCCAGCCACGACCTTCTGCACCGGGCCGAAGAAGTCACCCGGTTCCTGCCCCGGCTCTGGCAGACCACCGAGGACATCCTGATCAGCAACCCCGAGATCACCCACTAGCGAAACAGGGACATCGCCCGTCCAGGGAGCGCTGTCCGTTCTCGCCCACCCGGACGTGTCCGGAAGCATCGTCGGGCAGGCCGACTTCACCGGCAGTCCCACGGGCACCAAGGACGGTCACGGACACGGCACCCACGTGGCGTCCACGGTCCTCGGCAGCGGCGCCGCGTCCAAGGGGCTGCGCAAGGGCGTCGCCCCCGACGCCAAGCTGCTGGTCGGCAAGGTCTGCGACAGCAACGGGCAGTGCCCCGACGACGGGATCATCGCGGCCATGGACTGGGCCGCCCACTCCGGGGCCAAGGTCGTCAACCTGAGCCTCGGCGGTGACGCCACCGACGGGACCGACCCTATGAGCCAGGCGCTCAACGAGCTGAGCCGCACCACCGGGACCCTCTTCGTGGTCGCGGCGGGCAACAAGGGCCCCCGCAGCGAAACGGTGAGCAGCCCGGGCTCCGCCGACGAGGCGCTCACCGTGGCGGCGGTCGACAAGCAGGACCAGATGGCCGGTTTCTCCTCCCGTGGACCGGGCGTCGACATCGTCGCGGCACGCGCCGACGGCACGAGCATGGGCACGCCGGTGGACCAGTACTACACCACGGCCAGCGGGACCTCGATGGCCACACCCCATGTGGTCGGCGCCGCGGCCATCGTCGCCCAGCAGCAACGGGAGCTGACGGGTCGGCAGATCAAGGCGCTGCTGATGGACACCGCCACCGACCTGGGGCACGACATGTACGCCCAGGGAACCGGCCGAGTGGACCTCGCGACCGCAACCCGCGGATCGTCCCGAAGGGGAACCTGAACTTCGGCCGCCTGGCCTACCCGCACTCGCCGCTTACGAAGAAGATCACGTACACCAACCGCGGCGACGAGGCGACCACGTTGCATCTCTCGATGCCGGTCTCCTTCGCCGACGGCCGGCCTGCCGCGGCGGGCCTGTTCACCCTCAGCACGGACAAGGTGGTCGTCCCCGCGGGCGGGTCCGCCGAGGTGTCGGTGACGCTCGACGGCAGCGTGCTCGGCACCGAGGGGGCCTACGGCGGCTACAACGGGCTGCTGAGCGCCCGGGACGACTCGGGCGCGATACGGCTGAGCTTGGGGATTCACGGCTTCGTCGACGCCCCGGAGCTGAGCCCGTGCATGGGTGACGTGGTCGGCAGCAACCAGGCGGCCTGCCGCCCGGAGCCGCTGATCTTCCTGCGCTACGACTTCGATCTGGCCCTGGACAACACCGTCAAGGCCGGGGAGACCCACGAGATCACCGTCGTCGGCTACGCCGTGGCCCGCTTGCGAGGCGTCCTCACGACGTCCCCCCGCTCCCCCAAGCAAGTCGCACTCCTGCAGCCCGCGCGCCAGACGACGAGCAGGGCCTCAACTTCCCCTATTTCCAAGCACTTTCATGGCGTCAGCCTCCGTGAAAGAAACCTGTGAAGCAGAGGGCGAAAGCTCGCACCCCAAGGGTGCGGTCCATACTGCTCGATGGCTTCCGTACCGGTCCGCGGGGGCACAACAAGACTGCCCTGAGGGGCTCGATATGGGTGTTCGCAGACGACAAGCCCGCACATTGACTCGCGGGTAGGTACTATCCGGCAGCAACACCCGATACTCGAGGAAGCGGCTGTCGTGTCCAACAACACCATTCAGGACCGGTATGCGACGCGTCTCGCAGAGGACCTGGACAACAACGCCAACGAGCAGGAAAAGGTCCGCGTGCAGTTGGCGGAACTTCGGAGCCAGCTGGCTCAGCTCGAACAGGAACGGGCGTGGCTGACCCAACTGCAAGGAACGGTGGCCGGTGCGCCGATCGCGGCTGCGCCGGAGCAACCGGCAGGTGAAACGTCCGCTGCCGAACATGTCGGCAAGCCGCAGGTGGCGCCGTCGGTCCAGCCAGTGCCCCGTCCGCGCGGGCGGAAGACGCCGACCGGTGAGCCGGCGGCCCGCAAGGCTGAGAAGAAGAAGACCGCCCCCAAGGCGGGCAGGAAGCCGAAACCCGGCGGCTCACAATCGAGCACGGAGCCGACACTGCGCAGCCTGGTCGTCGACATACTGGCCGCGAGCAGCGAACCGCGCATGGTCAGCGAATTCGTCGATGCCCTGGCGAAGCAGCACCCCCATCGCGCCACACCGAGCGCTCCCGTGGTGCGCAACGCCTTGGAGTCGCTGGTCGCCAAGGGCCTCGCCGAACGTGCCCGCCAGCAAGGCAGCGTCTTCTACACCCCCGTCACGCCCCCGGTCGCCGACGCCGGCGACGTGTCCGAGGAAGCAGAGCCGGTCCCGGCTGGGACCTGACCTCGAAGCGCCTGTGGCAGCAGGTGGCACACCTCCTGCCACAGGCAAGCTCCGCGCCGATCCCTCCCCGCGCTGTCGCATGACATCAGGTGCCCACGAACACTCGCGGGGACCTGGCCTGCCACGGAAGGGCTGTCCGAACGCCATCCGCGCCTGCCCCAGCCGTGCGGCCATCACCAGGCCAACGGCTGAGAGAATCTCAAACACGGACTGGGCCCGGACCACCGCGAAAGCCGTTCCTGGCCGTCGAGGTCGGGGTGACCGCGCGCCCGTCGAGGACGGCCGCCGTGGTGGAACCCTGCGGTCCCCCGGGGACCCGGCCGGCCTCGTCTCACGGCTGTGACGACCGTGACGGCTGCCTATCCGTGGTCCGGACTTGGTTGGGCGGTCTGTTCGGAGGTTGTTCCGGATGTGGTGTGGAGGACTTCGCGGGCCTGTTCGGCGGCGCGGGTGATGCTTTCGCTGATGAAGTCGAGGAAGCGGGCGATGTTCTCCAGGCGGGCGG